>JANNGP010000092.1:0-5133 GCA_031403915.1 Betaproteobacteria bacterium | reverse complement strand
GCCGGCCTTCGGCGGTGCGCACCGGGATGTTTTGCAGGTTGGGGTCGCTGGAGGCGAGGCGTCCGGTGACGGCGACAGCCTGCGCGTAGCTGGTGTGCACGCGACCGGTCTGCACGTTGACCATCTTCGGTAGCTTGTCGGTGTAGGTGCTCTTGAGTTTTGAGAGGCTGCGCGATTCGAGCAGCAACTTGGGTAGCGGGTAGTCGAGCGCGAGTTCGGAGAGCACTTCCTCGTCGGTCGAGGGCGTGCCGGACGGGGTTTTCTTTTTTACCGGCAGGCCGAGCTTGGTGAACAGAATTTCCGCGAGTTGTTTGGGCGAGTTCACATTGAACGGCTGGCCGGCCGCCGCGTGGATTTCGCTTTCCAGTTCCATCAGGCGCTTGCCGAGTTCGCCGCTTTGCTGCGCGAGCAGGTCGGTGTCGATCAGCACGCCGTTGCGTTCCATGCGGTAGAGAATTTCGCGCACCGGCACTTCGATCTCGGTGTAGACCCGCGTCAAACCTTGATCCGCGGTGATCTGTGGGTAGAGCGCCGCGTGCAGGCGCAGGCAGAGGTCGGCATCCTCGGCGCCGTATTCGGCGGCCTGGTCGACCGCCACCTGATTGAAACCGATCTGGCTTGCCCCTTTGCCGCACAGCGCTTCAAACGAAATGGTTTCGAGGCCGAGGTGACGCAGGGCAAGCTGGCCGAGGTCGTGGCCGCGCACACCGTCCTTGCCCGATTCGAGCACGTAGGATTGCAGTAGCGTGTCGTGCGCCACCCCGGCGAGTTGGATGCCATGGTTGGCAAAAATGTGTTCGTCGTATTTCAGGTTCTGCCCGATCTTGAGCTGCTGCGCGGACTCCAGCCAGGGCTTGAGGCGCGCCAATGCTTGATCGCAGGGCAGTTGTGCCGGCGCGCCGGCATAATCGTGCGTCAGCGGCAGGTAGGCCGCTTCGCCGGGTGCCACGGCAAACGAAATGCCGACAATGCGTGCGGAAAAAGGATTCAAGCTCGTCGTTTCGGTGTCGAGCGCGGTGAGCGGCGCGGCTTCGATCTTCTTGAGCCAGAGGTCGAAGGTCGGCCAGTCGAGGAGGGTCGCGTAGTTGCTGCGATCGGGCGGGAATAGGGAAACAGGAACCCCGTCATCCCGGCGAAAGCCGGGATCCAGTGGGTGCTCAGAAAGACTGGCGCTGCATTCCCTTTGGTCAGATTCCGGCTTTCGCCGGAATGACGGAGGCGTGGCGTGTCCATCGTCACTTGTGACGCCTTTTTCCTGCACTTCCCGCAGCCACGACTTCATTTCGTAGCGGGTGAACAGTTCAGCCAGTTTCTCGCGGTCGGCGTTGCGCGGCAGAAGTTCGCCAAACTGGAGCGGCAGCGTGAGATCGCAGCATACGGTGACGAGCTTGCGCCCGAGCGGCAAAAAATCGAGAGCTTGGCGCAAATTTTCGCCCACCGCTCCACCGATGTCGGCGGCGGCAGCGATCACGCCGTCGAGCGAATGGTATTGCGTGAGCCATTTGACGGCGGTCTTGGGGCCGACCTTGGCGACGCCCGGAACGTTGTCGACGGTGTCACCGATCAGCGCGAGATAGTCGACGATGCGCTCCGGCGGTACGCCGAACTTGGCGAGTACGCCGGCTTCGTCGAGCACTTCGTTGCTCATGGTATTGATCAGCTTCACATGCGGGTCGACAAGCTGCGCCAGATCTTTGTCGCCGGTCGAGATGATCACGTCGATGCCCTGCGCGGCGGCCTGTCGCGCCAGCGTGCCGATCACGTCGTCGGCCTCGACGCCGTCGATCATCAGGATCGGCCAGCCGAGGGCGGCTACACCGGCATGGATTGGCTCGATCTGTTTCACCAGATCCTCGGGCATCGAGGGGCGGTTGGCCTTGTACTCCGGGTACCAGTCGTCGCGGAAAGTTTTTCCCTTGGCGTCGAAGACGCAGGCCTTGTAAGCTACGCCATGCGTCTTGTGATCACTATCCATGCGGCGTAGCATGTTCAAAACGCCGTAAATCGTGCCGGTCGGCTCGTTCTGCGAGTTGCGCAGATCGGGCATGGCGTGAAAGGCGCGATAGAGATACGACGATCCGTCGACCAGCAACAGAGTAGGCATTTTTAACCCCGACAACAGCGAATAACCACGAAGGCCACAGAGAACACGAAGAAAAACAAAGAGCAAAGAGGGATAACCGGAGGATCACTCGATTCGTCTTTCTTCGTGCGCTTCGTGATCTTCGTGGTAAATCTCTTCTTTCCGGATTGATCGAATAAACGCAAAAGGCTTGAAATGAGCGAAAAAGAAAAAATACCCCCGTTGGCCGACCCGACGGCCTCCAAGTTCACCACCTCGCAGGAGGCCTGGCGGGTTTTCGGCATTATGTCAGAGTTCGTCGAAGCCACGCAGCGCCTGTCAGCCATTCGCCCGGCAGTATCAATTTTTGGCAGCGCGCGCACACCGCCCGATTCGCCGTATTACAAACTCACCGAGGATATCGCGCGCAAGCTTTCGGACGCCGGCTTTTCGGTCATCTCCGGTGGCGGGCCGGGCATCATGGAGGCGGCCAACAAAGGGGCGTTTTATGGCAAGTCGCCAAGCGTTGGTCTCAACATTCAGTTGCCGCATGAGCAATCAGAAAATGAGTATCAGGATATTTCACAGAGCTTCCGCCACTTTTTTGCGCGCAAATACATGTTTGTGCGCTTTGCCAATGCCTACGTGGTGATGCCCGGAGGCTTTGGCACGCTCGATGAATTGCTCGAAGCGCTGACTCTGATCCAGACCGGCAAGAGCCATCGCATCCCGATCATTCTGGTACATGAGCCCTTCTGGCGGGGATTGCTCGACTGGTTCAAGGCCACACTTGTTGATGAACAGGTGATTTCGCCCGAGGATATGGATCTTATTCAGGTGATCAACGAGCCGGCCGAGGTGGTTGAGGCCATTTTCAGACATTACGAGAACCGCGGCTTCGCCCCGCTGCCGGCAGAGCGCGAGATGATGCTCAATCTGTAATACAATCAAGGCTTATCGTTCGCCACCCGGAATTATTTGTCATGCGCTGCTTTCTTCCCTTCATCGCCCTGCTAGCCATTGCGGCGGCGCCGGTTTCGGCGCAGACACCGCCTGTGAACAATGTTCAGCCGCCGGCCATGGTGCCGCTGGATGATTCCATTGAGCCGCAGGTAACGATCCGCAGAAAAGATGGCGACACGATCGAGGAATACCGTGTCAATGGAGTGCTCACCAAAGTGGTCGTTACGCCGCAGTACGGCGCACCATATACGCTGATCGCTCCGCCGGGCGATGGTCTGCCAAGCCCGCAAGGCGACGGACCGGGTACGCCGCAGATGAGCGTGCCTATGTGGACCATACACAGCTTCTGAGCTGTTTACGTGCCTATTGCGACTCGTTGGCTGACACTGTGCTGATCGTTGGAGTGGTCGACATGGCGCGTTTTGGTCGCGCGGCTTCTTTTTCCAACCTCTTCAAGTGAGCATTGTCATGGAACCCTTCCCGATCCAGGCCCCGGCATTCAACGGCAAGTGCCGCGTTGTGCCGGCCGGCAATGCTTTTGAGTGGCTCAAGCAGGGGTGGGCGCTGTTTGTGGTCAATCCGGGCATGTGGATTGCACTAACTATCGTGCTTATCCTGAGTATGCTGGCCTTGAATATTGTGCCCCTGATCGGTTGGCTGGCGGCCAATTTGTTAACGCCTCTGCTCGCCGCCGGCATGCTGTCGGCCTGCCAGAAAGCGGCAAACGGCGATGCACCGGAGATCAACGACCTGTTTGCCGGTTTCAAACAGAACACGGCCAACCTGGTCACGGTCGGGGTAATTTACATGGCCGGCATGCTGATCATTTTTGCCATCGTTCTGGTGCTGGGCGGTGGCGGTATCGCCGGCGCTATGAGGATGGGCCAGTCGTCTTCCGGCATGGGCATGGCTTTCGGCGGTTTGATGTTGGCTATGGTGCTTTCGCTGGCACTTTCGGTGCCCCTGTTTATGGCGCTCTGGTTTGCCCCGGCACTGGTTTTATTCAACAACATGCAAGCCGTCGAAGCGCTCAAGGCCAGCTTCGATGCCTGCCTGAAGAATACGCTGCCCTTCCTGGTTTATAGCCTGATCGCCCTGGTGCTGATGTTCTTTGCGGCGTTGCCCATTGGCCTTGGCTTTCTGGTGCTTGTGCCAGTGCTTTCCGGGTCGGTTTATGCTTCGTACCGTGATATTTTCCTTGCCAACTAAATCGGGTTTTAACTTTCCATGCAAGCACTGACTCTTCCTGCACGCCGCGGCTGGCACTGGCTGTTTGACGGATTCCGGATTTTCCGCAAAAGCCCGTTGCTGCTGTCGATTCTAATCACCGCCTACTGGATGATGCTGCTGCTGATCAACGTTTTCCCGGGCATCGGTCGAATGGTTTCAACACTCCTCGTCCCGGTCTTTTCGGTCAGTCTGATGAATGCCTGCCGCATGATCGAGCAGGGCGAACCGGTCAAGTTGCCAGTGATCTTTTCGGGATTTTCCGAGAACCGGCGTGAATTGCTCATTCTCGGCGCGCTCTATGCCGGCGCCAACGTGGTCTTACTCGGGATCACTGCCCTGATCGACGGCGGCACCCTGTTTGCGATGTATTTTCTGGGTTATGCGCCGAGTCAAGCCGAACGGGAGAGCAGTGAATTTCTGTACGCTGCCCAGCTGGGTCTGGCCTTGTTTGTGCCACTCACCATGGCTTACTGGTACGCCCCCGTACTGGTGGCCTGGCACCGGATTTCTGCCGGCAAGTCGATTTTCTTCAGCTTGGTGGCCTGTATGCGCAACTGGCGTGCGTTTCTGACCTACGCGGTAGCGATTGTGTTTTTCTGTATGATTATTCCCGGCTTGGTGCTCGTTGCCGTCACCGGAATGCTGAGCCAAGTCGAAGGTTTTTTCTGGTTCATGCTCTCTGCGTTCGCCGGGCTGGTTTTGGTGCCTTGTATCTATGCCAGCTTCTTTGCAAGCTATCGCGACGTCTTTGTTGCCGTCGATGAAGATGCCTGAAAGCACCGAAAACACCCAGCAGCGTACCCAAAGGCGCACCCAGCAGCTTGTTTTCCGTGCTTTCAGGCATCTTCATCGACGGCAACAAAGACGTCGCGATAGCT
>JANNGP010000091.1:0-7726 GCA_031403915.1 Betaproteobacteria bacterium | reverse complement strand
AATCAGTGAAAGTGCGCCAGATAGCAAATATACTTCATATTCTGTCAACAAAGGAGAAAAAATTGTCTTCTGCGTTCGCCAGAGAAATGATAAAAATGAACTTGTACCCGTGCCTTCCTTGAGCACACGGCCGAATTCCTTCCAGAACTTGGCGTACTTGTCTTTCTCGGCCGCATCGTCACTGTCAGCCATGCTCTCCAGCGTGGACAACACCTTCTTGACGCAACCGCCGCGAATCGTCTCGATATCGCGCGACTCCTGCAAAATTTCACGCGAGACGTTGAGCGGCAGATTGTTCGAATCAACGATACCGCGTACGAAGCGCATGTAGAGCGGCATCAACTGCTCGGCGTCATCCATGATGAAGACGCGGCGCACATAAAGCTTGATGCCGTGCCGGGCATTGCGATCCCATAAATCAAAGGGCGCGCGCTGCGGAATATAGAGCAGCTGCGTGTATTCCTGCTTGCCTTCGACCTTGGCGTGCACATAAGCCAGCGGCTCTTCGAAGTCATGCGCAACGTGCTTGTAGAACTCCTTGTACTGCTCGTCGGTGATCTCCGACTTCGGCCGCGCCCACAGTGCCGAAGCCTGATTGACAGTTTCATCCTCGTCGGTAACAACTTGCTCCTTCTTCTCCTCATCCCACTTTTCCTTGTTCATCAGGATCGGCAGGGTGATGTGGTCGGAGTACTTGCGGATCGTCTGGCGCAGTTTCCAGCCTGAAAGGAATTCGTCTTCACCTTCGCGCAGGTGAAGGGTCACTTCGGTGCCACGCCCTGCTTTCTCGACCATCTCGACGGTGAACTCACCCTCACCGGCCGATTCCCATTTGACGGCCTGATTGGCCTCCAGCCCGGCACGGCGGGAAATGACCGTCACCTTGTCGGCGACGATATACGAGGAATAGAAACCGACGCCGAACTGGCCGATCAGGTGCGCATCCTTGGCCTGATCGCCGGTCAGCGCCGAGAAAAACTCACGGGTACCAGATTTAGCGATGGTGCCGAGGTGTTCAACCGCCTCATCGCGCGACAGGCCGATGCCGTTATCAGAAATGGTGATGGTACGAGCCGTCTTGTCGAAAGCCACGCGAATCTTCAACTCGGAGTCATCGCCATAGAGCGCAGCGTTGTTGAGCGCCTCGAAGCGCAGCTTGTCGCAGGCGTCTGAGGCGTTGGAGATCAACTCGCGCAGGTAGATTTCCTTGTTACTGTACAGCGAGTGGATCATCAGGTTGAGCAGTTGCTTGACTTCGGCCTGAAAGCCCAGTGTTTCCTTGTTGGCACCCATGAAAAAACTCCGTGAAAAGGTTGGTTTGCTTTGGTTTGAATGGGGTGATTCCTGCCGGGTACCTCAAGGCACGCGGCGACGGGGAATTAGTTGGGGGCAATACCGGTTATTTCAAGCGAGTTGACTGATTAACTTTAAAACCTCAATTAACCACGAAGTTCACGAAGACGACCGCAGGAAGTGCAGAGCTCACGAAGACAAACAATAGGTTGCAGTGCTTTTCTTACTCACCCTTTGGATGATGCGACTTAACATCGTAAGCTCACGATTCTCTTAGTGTTCTTCGTCCCTCTTCAGGGAGGCTGCGCGCTGTTCTTCGTGGTTCAACTGCTTTTCTAGGATTAAGCGTCGATACGCCGGTACTCGACAGTCACCACCTCGACTTCACGCCAGCCGGCGGGGCTCTGAAAGCGCACCAGATCGCCTTCGCGCGCCTTGAGCAGTGCGCGCGCCAGAGGTGATACCCAACTGATGCGCCCGCAGGAAAAATCGGTCTCGTCGACGCCGACTATCTGGTAGGTCTGTTCCAGCCCCTGCTCATCGCTGAGCGTAACGGTTGCGCCGAAAAAAATCTGATCCGCATTTTCCTGACGCGCCGGGTCAACCACTTCCGCCAGATCCAGCCGCTTGGTCAGAAAGCGGATACGCCGGTCAATCTCGCGCAGACGCCGCTTGCCGTAGATGTAATCCCCGTTCTCTGAACGATCGCCATTGAGCGCCGCCCAGTGCACGGCCTCGACAACTTGCGGGCGATCCGTGCGCAGCAAGTGATCCAGCTCGGCCTTGATCCGGGCATAGCCGCCCGGTGTGATGTAATTGCGCGTGCCTTGTGGAAGCTGCAGCCCCGGCTCAAGCTCGTCCTCATCATCACCGTCAGACTCTCTGGTAAACGCCTTGTTCATGAAGAATCACCAGAAACGAACCGAGAATGACCAAGCCCCAATCAGTAGCCGATATTGAACGCCGGGACATCCACTCGAATGGTATCGCGGCTCAGCGCCAGAGCGGTGTAACGGGCAAACTGTGTGGCCCAGGTCTTGCCATCAACAAAACGTTGCTCGCCGCCATCGCGGGCAATGCTGATTATCTTGTCAATAATCAGAACCTTTCCTGTCGGGCTGGTGGGTTCGCATTTCATATCCGAAAATTCTTTGTCAAACCAGCGGCGCGCTTCTTCCGGCGAACTTTCAGCCAGTTCAGCCTGAGTGAACTTGTATTGGTATTCTTTATCCTTACCAAAGGAAACGATCACGTGATAAAGCATTTGCCTCCTCCAACAGGTGCCAAAGGTTACAATTTGAACTCTTGTCCAACGCTCATTCTATTCTCAAAAACAACAAATGCCGAAAATCTCGAATGCGCGTAATGAATTAATTAACGGAATTCGCGCAATCACGCCAATGCTCATGGGTATTGCGCCCTTTGGCATGGTGTGCGGTGCAGCGGCTGTATCCACGGGTTTGACGCCCTGGCAGGCTTTTACCATGAGTTGGGTGATCTTTGCCGGTTCATCACAAATTGCAGCCATGCAACTTTTTGCCAGCGGCGCCCCGCTGCTTATCATCATTTCCACGGCCGCTGTCATCAACCTGCGCTTCTTGATGTACAGCGCCTCCATCGCTCCGCACTTCCGTCGGCTCAATGGCCGCTGGCACGTCCTGCTGGCCTACCTGGTTACCGATCAGGCTTACGCACAAAGCATCGCCCACTATCTCGAGAATAAAGAAAACGAGGATCTGCACTGGTATTTTCTCGGGATTGCCGGCGCCCTCTGGGTCTGCTGGCAGATTTCAACGGTCATTGGCATTCTGCTGGGCAGCCTGACACCCCAGAGTTGGTCGCTTGATTTCATCATGCCGCTCACTTTCATCGCCATGGTCGTTCCCCTGCTTTCCACCCGCGCCATGCTGCTCGCCGCTGTTGCCGGGGGTTCTGCTTCAGTACTCCTGACCCTGCCGCTCAAACTCAACCTCATTGCGGCGGCTCTGATCGGCATCGCAGCCGGCCTGCTGGCCGAGAAGCTGGGGCAAGCCAAATGAACCCGACGGCAGGAGAGGCATCATCACTGCTTATCTGGACAATGATGATCAGCATCGGATTGATTACCTTCCTTATACGGTTTGCCCCGATTGCGTTGCTGGCGAGACTGGAACTGCCGCAATGGCTAAAACTTGCCCTGACTTATGTTCCGCCGGCTGTCATGTCGGCCATCATCACGCCGGCATTGTTTTTTGTCGACGGCGCGCCTACTATTGACCCCGACACACCACGCATCGCCGCCGCAGTTTTTGCTGCACTGATTGCCTGGCGAACACGCAGTGTGTTGTGGACTGTAGTCCTCGGGATGATTGCTTTATGGGGACTGCAGGCTCTGGCGCGTTAGCTGAACACCACCACTATGGATCTTTCTGATGATGCTGACCGAAGAAGAAATAACTGAAACCCGTGCCACCATTCATGAATTACAGGTGGAACACCGTGACCTCAACCTGGTAATTGAACATCTGGTCGGCACGCCGCTGCCCGAACAGGATCAATTACTGATCCAGCGCCTGAAAAAACGAAAATTACTGCTTAAAGACAGGATCAGCCAGCTTGAACGTTTGCTAGTGCCGGATATTCCGGCCTAGCAGCCTGCCATCTGCCGGTGCAAAGCACAGGAACGGCATGGTTTATGGTCGGAAGATCAAAGCCATCGGCGAAGACCGCTTTGGCGAAAACTGGCAATCTGATTTGGCAAAGTCACTCTTTGCCCGGGAGCGACATCAGATAAAGAAGCGGCCGAGATACCAGAACACGGCGGCGATCAGCGCACTACAGGGGATGGTCAGCACCCAGGCCCAAACGATACCGCCAGCAACACCCCAGCGCACGGCCGAGACTTTCTTTGTGGCACCGACTCCGACGATGGCTCCGGTAATGGTATGCGTGGTCGAGACGGGAATGCCCAAAGCCGTGGCCAGAAAAAGCGTCATCGCCCCACCGGTTTCTGCGCAGAAACCACCCACCGGCTTCAATTTGGTTATTTTCTGCCCCATCGTTTTTACGATGCGCCAACCGCCAAACATCGTTCCCAGACCAATCGCCAAATAACACGAAAGCACGACCCACATCGGCAGAGGGTCGCTGGATTGCGATAAACCTGCCGCGATGAGTAACATCCAGATAATACCCATCGTTTTTTGGGCATCATTGCCACCATGCCCAAGGCTGTACAGCGAGGCTGACACCAATTGCAAACGGCGGAACCATTTATCCATGCTGCGCGGCGTAACCCGCCGACACGCCCAAGATACCAGAAGCAACATCAGCGAACCGAGCAGCATTCCCAGCATGGGGGAAACAAGAATGAATACCACCGCCTTGATCAGACCACTGGCGATAAGCGCGCCGGGGCCTGCCTTGGCCAGTGCCGCACCCACCAACCCGCCGATCAGTGCGTGAGAGGAAGAGGATGGAATTCCGTAATACCAGGTGATCACATTCCACGCGATTGCGCCGACAAGCGCACCGAAAACAACATAGTGATCAATGATCGCCGGATCAATGGTGCCCTTGCCAACGGTTGTGGCAACTTTAAGCTGAAAAACAAAGATGGCAACAACGTTGAAGAAAGCGGCCAACAACACCGCTTGCTGGGGACGCAATACCCGAGTTGAAACAATGGTGGCAATGGCATTGGCGGCATCATGAAAACCATTCATGAAGTCGAAGGCCAGCGCCAGAAGAACAAGAAAGACTATGACGCCCAGACTGATGTTCGCAGTTTCCATGCGTAGCGCCGGTCAGGAGTTTTCGAGGACGATGCCTTCGATGATGTTCGCCACATCCTCGCAGCGATCGGTCACAGTTTCGAGAAGTTCGTAGATGGCCTTGAACTTGATCAACTCGCGCACATCCGGTTCCTCACGGAACAACTTGGATATGGCTCCACGCATCTCCCGATCGGCTGCTGATTCAAGCTGATCGATCTCGTGGCAAATCTTGAGGATTTCCGGACCGTTGTCCATCGAGGGCAAGAGAACAACCGCAGCGTGCACCCGTTCGCAACAGGAGCGGCAGAGTTCACTCAGGCTGACAACCTCCGGCGTAATGTGCCCGACGTTGTACAGCGTCACCGTATGCGCAACATCTTGAATCAGATCAAGAATGTCGTCGAGACTGGTGATCAGCTGATGGATTTCTTCACGATCCAACGGCGTAATGAAGGACGTATGCAGTTGCCGCATCGTCTCGTGGGTAATGTCATCCGCACGATTCTCCAGAACGTCGATTTTATCGCACAGCTCTGCTGCAGCTTGATCGGAGTCGTTAAGTACGGACATCATGGCCACCAGCGCCTCGCTAGCCAGCAGCACCTGCTCCGCATGATCATTAAATAAATCGAAGAACTTACCCTCTTGGGGCATAAAACGAGCAAACATAGTTTTATTTCAATAATGTGACAATGGCGCGAATTTTAACACCGTGCAGCGCAATGCATACGATATTGCAGAGTAAAAATTTAAGGGGAATGCAAGCATTCGCCAGGAAACCCAGTCAAGCCTGCAAGGCATTTAAATACAACAAGTTAACCTTACTGACTTGCAATTCGACCGGGTTTGACCTGACAGATATTCCAACAGATTGACCTTATATTGCATCGTGATAAGCGCGAGCCTGCCCGCGTAACCACTGACAAAATACCTGGAGCGGTGCCGATTCAATGTTGTTTTCCGGATACACCAGATAATAACTGCGATCGCTGCGCAAAATATTTGCCGAAGGGGTGACAAGTTCCCCCGAAGCAATCTCGTTGAGCACAAAAAATCTTGGCACCAAGGCCACCCCGAGACCTGCTTTTGCCGCTTCAACCAGCATCGAGAATAGTTCGTAACGCGCACCACCCATGGCGTTGACATTACTCAATCCACTGACCCCAAACCACTCGCGCCAGGCATAGGGTCGCGCTGACTGGTGCAGCAGGGGCATGCTCACCAGTTCCTCCGGGGTAATCACCGCCCTGCCATCCATCAACATTGGCGTGCACACCGGCACCACCTCCTCTCCGAATAGGTATTCGGTCACCGCGCCCGGCCACACCGGGTCGCCATAGTGGATGGCCGCATCGAAGGGAGTGTCAGTGAAGATGAAGGGATCTGCCCGGGTGGTTAAATCCAGCGTTATCCCCGGATGCAACACATGGAAATCACCTAGACGCGGAATCAACCAACGTGTTGCAAATGTCGGGATGACGGCCAGTTCAAGAACCCCACCTGCTCCGCGATGAGCCATTAGTGACAGCGTGTCGTGTTCAAGCCGATTGAGATTATTCCTGATTTGCCGGGCGTAAATCTGCCCGGCTTCGGAGAGGGTGACGCGCTTCTTGATACGGTTAAATAACTGGACACCCAGCTGGGTTTCAAGCGCAGATATTTGTCGACACACCGCACTTTGTGTCAAGGCCATTTCTTCTGCCGCCCGAGTAAAGCTTTGGTGACGTGCCGCCGTCTCGAAAGCGATCAGCAGATCCGTGCCGGGTAATTTTCTTCGCATACACTTCATTCCGTAATGGAACAATGTTGTGACTATACATCGTTTGCTGCCCGGATGTTTGCAAGCAAGAATGCCTTTAATCATCAAATTGTGATGAATTGTATTACTTCCAGCAACTGACGGTTTGGCATCAAGTTGGTCTTTTGAACGTCCGAGGGTAAGGAAACAAGCGCTATGTCTAATTTCGAAATCGTGGCTCGCGAGGACTTCTCCGACGTCACCTACCTGCTGGAAGTTCACCACCCTCTGATGGCCAAGGCGGCCAAGCCCGGCCAGTTTGTCATCGTGATGCTCGACGAGCAAGGCGAGCGCATCCCGCTGACCATCGCCGATTACGACACCGTCAAGGGAACGATCACGCTGGTCATACAGGCCGTGGGCAAGACCACGCGCCAGATGCAGGACGAGTGCCAAGTCGGCACCACGCTGTACGCAATGGTCGGGCCCATGGGCGTTCCCAGCACCATAAGCCACGCCAAAAAAGTAGTTTGCGCGCCAGCGAAAACATCAGTTCGTGTGACAAACGAACGAACTCGGGAGACGCGGGAAAGCTCGGTCCCCAACTGCGATCGAATGGCACGGCCGAGAGAATCACGCGGCCGCGGCCCACGCTCCGTTCAACGAGAAAGGGATCGCCCGACGACAGGGAACAGGCCACGTTGCTGCCCGGAGAGGCCGTCGGATCGAGTTTCCAGAACTTCGTAAAGCGGATCGATTGCAATCCGCCCGATTCGCGGAATTTCGCGAGTGCGGGGTGGGACGACGCGGCTGGCAAGGGTGTGAGCGTTCCCTTCGCTTCGGGCCATTCCACGATGCGGTCCAGACGTGCCGGCAGCCAGCCTTGCCCGCCCCTACCCGCGAGCGTATTCCAATTCGCTGCCACACATCCTTCGCCCGG
>JANNGP010000090.1:0-7115 GCA_031403915.1 Betaproteobacteria bacterium | reverse complement strand
GGAAGTTGCGAGGCTCTTTGTGAGTGAGTCCGGTCTTGTCATTGACACGGCGGTAGACGGTCTCGAGGCCACCCGTATGGCGGGTGAGTCGACCTATGCGTTGATTCTCATGGACATGCAAATGCCAAGGATGGATGGCGTTGAAGCGACGCGGCAGATTCGTAAACAACCCGGTCGCATGGATACCCCGATTCTGGCAATGACCGCCAATGCCTTTGCCGAAGATAAGGCACGTTGCTTCGAGGCTGGGATGAATGACTTTCTGGTTAAGCCGTTTGACCCCAAGGTGCTGTTCTCGGTCTTGCTGAAGTGGCTTGAGAAAGGTGTTTAATGCGAGTATGTGATGATGCGCTTCGCCGCACCAATCCCGCTGCGTACGGCACCTTCCAGTGTGGCCGGATAACCGGCGCAGACGTAGTCCCCCGCCAGCCACAGGCCAGGCAGAGGCGTTTGCGCTGCCGGTCTGGGCAAATCGGGGCGGCATGAAAAAGTCGCGCGTCGCTCACGGATGACGTGATGCCACAGGGGCTGTGGCAGTGATTTGCCCAGAGCCTCTTCCAACTCACTATGCAGCGCTGTAATCAGTGTTGTGCTTTCGTGTTCATCCCAGTGACCATTGGCACTTAATACGAAGCCCATGACACCGGGTGTGGCGCACAGTGCGTCGCGATCGAACACCCATTGCCCCAATCCGCCTTTGATATCACCGTCGAGCCCGAGCATGGGGCAGGGCAGACGCACCTCTGGCGGATAGCCAAGGTAAGCCGTGGCAATCGGCTCGTAGGTGTAGGTGCCAAGCTGGGCCGCGATACCAGCTGTTTCAGGCAACGTGGCGAGCAGGCCGGCGGCGCGTTGCGGGGCGACCGCGAGAATGACGTGATCAAACGTTTCGCCCTGAATCGGCTGGCGTGGATCAATTTGCCCGATACGGGTCGACAGGTGAATCTGCCCGCCGTGTGTACGGACGTACTTCGTTGCGGCGTCGGGGAATAAACGGTTCAAGTCAGCTGCGGGCAATAGTACGTCGGTGGCGGCACGGCCGCCGCCAAGGCTGTCACGTAGGACATTGAAAAAAATTTGAGCCGAAGCATTTTGTGGTGCTGTGTTGAGCGCGGCAAGGCAGAGCGGTTCCCACAGATAGCGACGCAATGTGCCGTGTTGACCGTGGCGGTCAAGCAGTTCTGTTACGGTGCAGTCGGCTGCAAGGCGATAGTTGCAACCCTGCAGGAAACGCATGAAGCGGACAGCGGCGAATTTCTCGCCCAGTGTGCAACCTTTGGCCGTCAGCAGGCCGATGGCCAGATGCAGTGGGGCAGGGAGGCGAGGCAGCGTCATGTGGAAGCCGGCGACGGGGTAGCTCAAATCAAGCGGAAGTCGCTTGAGTACCTGATCGGGATCGACGCCAACGGTTTGCATCAGGCGCAAAGTTTGGTGATAGGCACCGACCAGAATGTGCTGGCCGTTGTCGAGGACATGACCGTCAATCTCTACGCTGCGTGCCCGGCCGCCGAGTTGTCTGGCCGCTTCAAAAACGCTGACCTCTACGCCGGCGGTGCTCAGTTCGACCGCAGCCGAAAGCGCGGCCCAGCCGCCACCAATGATGCCGACCTTAAGTGGTTTTTTCATCAAAGACAAACTAAAAAACTTTCACCACCAAGTCACCAAGGGCACAAAGTTACACCAAGAAAAAACTTGGTGATTCTTGGTGTTCTTGGTGACTTGGTGGTGAAGCATTTTTGTTGTTTAGCCTTTAATCCACGTACGCCAGGCAATCCACAGCTTGCGGATCGGCGTCAGCGAGGTGCGCTGGGTCAACACCTGACAGCCGTCACGTTTGATTTCTTCGAGCACAGTACGGTAGATGGCCGCCATGACCAGTCCCGGCCGCTGCGCTTTGCGGTCGCCGGCGGGTAGTTCGCTCATGGCCTGTGTGTAGTAGTGTTCTGCGCGTTCGATCTGGAATTCCATCAGGCGACGGAAGTTGTCGGTATGTCTCGCATTCAGGATGTCCGCCACCGGAACATCGAAGCGCTGCAGTTCGTCGATGGGCAGGTAAACGCGACCCCGGCGGGCGTCTTCACCGATGTCGCGAATGATGTTGGTGAGTTGGAAGGCCATACCCAAATCGTGGGCGTACTTTTGTGTCTTGCGATCCTGATAGCCGAATATTTCGGCGGCGAGCAAGCCGACAACACTGGCCACGCGGTAGCAATACAGCGAGAGCGCCTTGAAATCCAGATAGCGTGTCTGCTGCAGATCCATTTCCATGCCGTCGATGATTTCGAGCAGTTGTTCCTGCGGCAGATTGAATTCGGCAAGCACCGGCAGCAGCGCTTTGGTAACCGGGTGTTCGGGCTGTCCGACATAGAGCTTGGCGAGTTCCTGTCGCCACCAGGCCAGTTTGGTGGCGGCGATTTGCGGATCCAGGCACTCATCGACGACGTCGTCAACTTCGCGGCAGAAGGCATAGAGTGCCGTAATCGCACGCCGCCGGTTGGGCAGCAGAAACAAAAAGCTGTAGTAAAAGCTGGAGCCGCTTTCGACCGCTTTTTGCTGGCAGTATTCGTCAGGCGTCATGCATCGTTCCATTGTTTTCAGAGGGCTCAATTCTTACATGAATAGGGCACGGCTGCCCATCAGTAGCCAGTCAGTGGCACGTAATACAGGGCGCTGGCGGAAGACATCGCCGCGCACCCGGCGAATCTGTTCGAGAATGCGCAATCCGCCCTGCACCGTCAGGCGAATCTCCCAGGCCATACGCCCCGGTAACTGATGGACGAGCGGGGCACCTTCGAGCATCAACTGGCGTGAGCGATCAATCTGAAAATCAAGCAATGCAGCCCATTCGGCACTCCAGCGGCCGTCAGCAATCTGGTTCTCGCGGATTCCAAAGCTGTCCAGATCGGTTTGAGGCAGGTAGACGCGGTTTTTGTTCCAGTCGATGGCGATGTCCTGCCAGAAGTTGATCAGTTGCAACGTCGAACAGATACAGTCGGAGCGATACAGATTCTCGGTGCTGGCGCGATCGACAAGATGCAGCAGTAGGCGGCCGACCGGGTTGGCCGAGCGCCGGCAGTAGTCAAGCAGTTCCGGGTAATCGGCGTAGCGCTTCTGAACAACGTCCTGAGCAAAAGCATCAAGCAGGTCACGAAAGAGTTGCAGCGGCAAATGCCACTTTTCGATAACGAGTGCTAATTCCTGGAAGGCCGGATCTTTTGGCGTCAGTCCCTGCTCAATACGGTAAAGCTCGAAGTTATATCCGGCCAGGCCTTCCAGTCGTTGTTCATCGCTGGCATCGCCTTCGTCGGCGATGTCGTCGGCACCGCGTGCAAAACGATAAATTGCCTCAATCGGGCGACGCAAGCGACCGGGCAGGAGGATCGAGGCAACGGGAAAATTTTCGTAATGATCGACGGGCATGGCGACAATGAGATGGAGTTGAATAAGGAATGCCAGCGGATGGGCCGGCAATCAAAGTCATTGCATTCAACTTCAAAATCTACCACAGAGACGCAGAGACGCAGAGGTAACACAGAGAAAATATGGAGGTTTTCGGTTCTTTGACCTTCTCAGCGATCCCTCTGTGTCTCTGTGCCTCTGCGGTGGGTGTTGTGGTTTCGGGCTGACAGTATAGGCATATCTCGGGTAAAATGGCCGACTAGCGCGAGAGTGGCGGAATTGGTAGACGCACTGGATTTAGGTTCCAGCGCCGCAAGGCGTGGGGGTTCGACTCCCTTCTCTCGCACCATGATGTGACCGATTAACTGAGCAGCACAATTTTTAGCCCGTATTTACCAGACTTCAAGGAATTTCAATGGAAACGAACGCCACAAACACTAACGCCGAAGCCGCGCAACTGCCCAGCGCCCTTGAGCGTCGCCTGGATCTTACGGTGGCTATCGCCGATCTCGACAAAGACGTTGATCAGCGTCTCAAGCGCATGAGCAAGAACGTCAAGATGCCGGGTTTCCGTCCGGGCAAGGTGCCGGCCAACATCATCAAGCAGCAGTACGGCGATCAGGCACACCACGATGCGTTGAACGAAGCGCTGGAAAAGGCTTTTAGTACGGCAGTCAACGACGGCAAGCTGCGCGTGGCCGGTTATCCGCGCATTGAGCCGAAGGTCAGTGAAAGTACGACACATGCTGAGTTCACGGCTGTTTTTGAAGTGTACCCAGAGATTTCGCTGGGCGATCTGAAGGATGTGGAAATCGAGCGTCCGGTGCTGGACGTTGGCGCTGCTGAGATGGACAGTACAATGGCAGTCCTGCGCAAGCAGCGCGTTCATTTTGAGCCAGTTGATCGCGCAGCGGCCTCGGGGGATCGAGTGACCATTGATTTCCTCGGCAAAAAAGATGGTGAGCCTTTCCAGGGCGGCCAGGCCAACGATTACCCGTTTGTGTTAGGCGAAGGCGCAATGCTGGCTGATTTTGAAAATGCCGTGACCGGACTCAAGGCAGGTGAGTCAAAGACCTTCGATATGACCTTCCCGGCTGAGTATCATGCCAAGGATCTTGCAGGTCAGGCCGTAACGTTTGAAATCACGGTAAAGGAAGTTCGCGAATCGATTTTGCCTGAAGTTGATGCTGATTTCGCCAAGTCGCTTGGTGTTGAGGATGGTGATATCAACAAGATGCACGAGGAGATCGAGACCAACCTCAAGCGTGAAGTTAAAAAGCGTCTGCAGGGCAAGGTCAAGGATCAGGTGATGGAAGCACTGCTCAAGACCAACCCGATTGACGTGCCGAATGCACTGGTTGAGATGGAGGTTCAACGCCTGATGCAGGTTGCGCGCCAGGATATGGAGCAGCGTGGCGGCGCCAAGATGAAAGATTTTCCGATGCAGCCGGAGTGGTTCACCGATCAGGCCAAGCGCCGGGTCAGTCTTGGTCTGGTGCTTTCAGAAATCGTCAAGGTCAACGAATTGCATGCCAAGTCTGATCAGGTCAAGGCGATTGTTGAAGAGTCGGCGCAAAGTTACGAGCATCCGGAAGAAGTTGTTCGCTGGTATTACGCCCAGCCACAGCGTCTTGCCGAGATTGAAGGCGTGGCGATTGAGGATAATGTCGTGGCCTGGGCACTATCCAGTGCCAAGGTTGTCGATAAGCCTGTAGTCTTTGACGAATTGATGGGCCAGAAGTCCTGATCGATAGCATTATTGGGTATAAAGGAGCAGGCATGAGTATTGATCGTATTGAATCCGAAAACCGCTGGGATCCCCAGGCACTCGGCATGGTGCCGATGGTCATTGAGCAGAGCGGCCGCGGTGAGCGGGCGTATGACATCTACTCGCGTTTGCTCAAAGAGCGTGTGATTTTTCTGGTCGGGCCGGTCAATGATGTGACGGCCAACCTGGTGGTGGCGCAGCTGCTCTTTCTGGAAGCCGAAAATCCCGATAAGGACATCCACTTTTACATTAACTCGCCGGGTGGTTCGGTGTCGTCTGGAATGTCGATTTACGACACCATGCAGTTCATCAAGCCGGATGTGTCGACGCTGTGCATGGGGCAGGCTGCTTCGATGGGGGCTTTCCTGCTCACCGCAGGCACCAAGGGCAAGCGTTTTGCCTTGCCTAATGCGCGGGTGATGATTCACCAGCCTATGGGCGGTTTCCAGGGGCAGGCGTCGGATATTGCCATTCATGCCAAGGAGATTCTTTCCTTGCGTGCAAAGCTCAATGAAATCATGGCGCACCATACCGGGCAGCCGATTGAACGCATCGAACGTGATACTGATCGCGACAATTTCCTTTCGGCACAGGAGGCGACGGAATACGGTCTGATTGACAAAGTATTGGTCAGTCGCGACGCGGTTTGATTAGTGGGTTGAACCTAAAAAGCAATTAACCACAAAACAGCAATTAACCACGGAGAACACGGAGATCACGGAGAAAAGCAGAGAAAGGTGAAGATTTTCCACTACCCCCCAGGAACTCGCTGCGTCATCTCTAGTTCTTGTCTTTCTCCGTGATCTCCGTGCTCTCCGTGGTTCGAAAGGTTTATTTGTTGATGCAAACGCAACATGGAATGAGGTAGGCCGAGATGGCTGAAAAGAAAAGCGGCACTGAAAAATTGCTCTACTGCTCGTTCTGCGGCAAGAGCCAGCATGAGGTTAAGAAACTCATTGCCGGGCCGTCCGTATTTATCTGTGACGAGTGTATCGAGCTGTGCAACGATATCGTGCGCGATGAGATATCTGCCGACTCGGGTAACAAGGAGGCCAAGACCGATCTGCCGACACCGAAAGAGATTTCTGCATTACTTGAGCAGTACGTGATCGGGCAGGATCCGGCCAAGCGGATATTGTCCGTGGCGGTTTATAACCACTACAAGCGCCTTCGTCATCACGGCAAGATGAACAACGAGGTTGAACTGGCCAAGAGTAATATTCTGCTCATCGGGCCGACAGGCTCCGGTAAGACGCTACTGGCACAAACACTGGCGCGCATGCTCAACGTGCCCTTTGTCATGGCTGATGCGACGACACTGACCGAAGCTGGTTATGTGGGCGAAGACGTCGAAAACATCATCCAGAAGCTGCTGCAGAAGTGTGATTACGATACCGAAAAGGCTCAGCAGGGCATTGTCTATATCGACGAAATTGACAAAATTTCGCGCAAATCGGATAACCCCTCAATTACCCGCGATGTGTCAGGCGAAGGTGTGCAGCAGGCCTTGCTCAAGCTGATCGAAGGCACAATCGCATCGGTGCCACCGCAGGGTGGGCGCAAGCATCCGAATCAGGATTTTGTGCAGGTTGATACAACCAATATTCTCTTCGTTTGTGGCGGTGCTTTCGACGGCCTGGAGAAAGTCATCCGTAACCGTTCCGAGAGCGGTGGTATGGGTTTTGGCGCCGAGGTCAAGAGCAAGGCGGACAAAAAAGCCATCGGTGAGGTGTTGCGCACGGTCGAGCCTGAAGATCTCATCAAGTTTGGTTTGATTCCTGAACTGATCGGGCGTTTGCCGGTGATTGCCACGCTGGAAGAACTGTCCGTCGAAGCGTTGGTGCAAATCCTTATCGAGCCGAAGAATGCGCTGGTCAAGCAGTACCAGAAGCTGTTCTCGATGGAAGGCGTCGAACTTGAGATTCGCCCTGCCGCGATGACCGCCATT
>JANNGP010000089.1:0-2045 GCA_031403915.1 Betaproteobacteria bacterium | reverse complement strand
CGACGCGAACGAGCGCCGCGTTTCGCGCAGTGTGCAAGGAAGGGTAATCGCATTCGAAAACCTGACACCCACCACAGAGACGCAGAGGTTTCACAGAGAAAGGCAAAAAATACAGCAAATCTCATGGTTTGCTCTGCGGTTTTTCGGTTGTCTCTGTGTCTTCTCTGTGTTTCTGCGTCTCCGTGGTGGATTTTGAACTTAAATGCAAATCGCCCAGGTGTGCAAGGAAATCACGGCACTGATCGAGGCAGCGGCGTTCTCTGTAGGCTTGCCTGAAAGGCAGCAGAAACGGGTACCTCGGACCGTGATGCCGCAGATGCCAATGTTTATGCGCTTCTCCGGGCATCAACCTTGCAGATCTCCGGTTGACGCGGGCTGCAGGCCGCTGTCAATGAACGTTGGTAACCCACAGCTTGCCCAGGTCGTAGCCAACCGAAACTTTGTCGTAGGTCACGGCGTTCGCAATCGAGAAACCCTTGCGATAGGTATCACGCCGCACCGGCTGCATGGTTGGCGTACCGGTCGCAGTTGTCACGGCAGCCACCGCCTGCGAGTTGCTCTCCGGGTCGGCGCGAAAAACCACGGCGATCTCGTTGTTTTCAAGTTTCACGAAGCTCCCCGGCGGATAGAGCCCGAGCATCTTGACCAGGGCGGCGACCAATGATCCGCAGGTACCCTGCCCGTCTTCGACAAACAACGCCCGCACGATCTGCGCCGGCACCAGGGGTCGTCGGTCGGCCCGCGCATTGGCACGCGCGCCCAGAATGTCGAAAAGACGAAGCAGTTGCGACTCTTCACCGGGTGCAACCAGTTGCCGCGGATAACCGGTTCCCGAAGGTTTCTCGTGATGCTGGCTAACGGCTTCAAGCCAGACTTGGTCCTTGACACCGATCTGCTGCAAGGCCGCCAGCGATGCTTCTGGATGAGCCTGAACCTGCGCCGCTTGCGCGGCAAGCAGGGGTGTTGCCTGGCGCAAAAGGCGCGGCTGCAATTCAAACATGCCAAGATTCATCGTCAACGCGGCACACGCGGTACTGATGCGCCGCGTGTCCGTCCAGCCAAGGCGTCGCGCCAGCAACGCGCAGAGAGTCGCCGTATTGAGGCAGTGCGCGACGGCGTAGGATTCGTCATGATGATCAAGCAGACAGGCGGCAATCGCCGCCTCCGGATCGGTATCGGCAAAGGCCAGCAGATGTTCGGCAAACTCGACAAGCTGAGCCGGAACGGCGGAACCATCAAGAACACCCCGCAGCAACCGGTTGAGGCTTATTTTTAGGGCGTTGCGAACGAAAAAGGGGTCGAATTTCTTCTGCATCGGCGGAGGCGCCGATGCAGAAAACATCGGTTTGAAGAGGGCCTCAAACACGCTGAGTTCGACATACATGCCGCGTGAGAGCAAAAGGTCGATCTGTGACTGGCTCTCGGAAACGTAACCCTTGGAGAGCAGCAAATTGCCCTCCCCGTCATAGACATTGCCGGGTAGCGGAACGCCGATGCGCACATGCGCCGTGCTAAGACGACAGGTCTCCATGAAGCTTCCCCTTGCTGGTAGGACTGTACCCGCTGCGCTATCCGGCAGGGCGTACATTGCCCGCCTGATCAGTAAACACGATCCTGTCTTCAACCATTGACAAGGTTCCAGCATCATAGCTCTTGCGCAGATGCAGGATCTTTTTGCCGAACGTCATGTCGACGGCACCAACCACACTCACGCCAATTTCGATCTTCGCTTCGGCGATCTGCGCTAACTGTCGTTCGAGATCGTCGCGTTCCGGCAACAGCTTGGCCCACGCCTGAAGCGATTGCTGCCATGAGCCTTTGGCCCGTTCCAGCATGCCGGTTTTGTCACCTTTCTTTTCAAGGTGCTTGACCAGCTTTTCGAGGTTTTGCTCGTCCTCCCGCCGCTTTTCGATGCTGTGCAGCAAGTCCTGATATTGCCCTTCAAGCACTGGATTCACACCGAGCAGAAGATTTGTCACTCCGCTTGTCGGCGCCCCGAGAATCGGCGTCCTGATCAGCATCATTGCACGCGCCGAGCCGCCGGC
>JANNGP010000088.1:0-13978 GCA_031403915.1 Betaproteobacteria bacterium | reverse complement strand
GCCATCGGCCCGAGCGAACCCGCCGGGCACCGGCATCTTCAGGTCGTTATCGAAGGCCAGGTTGCGGCCAGTTTCGAATACGACGTGAAATAGATCCGCCCCAGCTTGAGGCGGTTCCGGTTTAACGAGTAAGAATCGGGGGCGGTGTCCGAAGCGTGCTTCTTGGCCTGCTTGGCCGCTTTCTTTTCCTTGGGTGTTTTGGCCGGTTGTTTCTTGGTTTCCTTGCTGGTTTCTTTTGCTTTACCCATGATTTTGCTCCTTGTAAGTGCCAGCGAACGCAGGCGACGTTTTATTCCATTCCTAAACCAATCCTGTCTTTGTCGACTTCGCCTTGCCGTGCTGTGCTGTTTGCACTGTCTGCGGCTCATCTTCGCGACATCTTTGATTTAAAAATGGAATCCGTTTAAACCGATGTTAGTCTAATCCGATAAGCGCCGAGATGCCAGATGTCGGAGAATAAAATGCCCTCAGGTCAGGCTGACCAGCCGGGCATCATCAAAGTGATCGATCAGAATCCGCCGTACGCGATCCTGCCACAGCGCGGCAAAGACTTCAGCAGTCACCGCGTCGCGTTCGCCGGCCAGCAGACGTTGCAGCAGCGGCGCCATGCGTGCGTCGGGTTCGACATGCTGCAGGTGGAGTGAGGCACTGATGCTTGCGGCGTTATCCGTGCGGGTGAAACAGATTTCTCCCGGCAGGTCGAGGCTCTCAAAGTTGAGCAGATTGCGCCGCGAAAAATTCCCGGCGATGCCCTTGAATCCGCCGATACCGGCCGCGCCGGTAATCAACCCGATGACAGCAGCGATAACGCCGGCAACGCCACTCTCCTGAGCCTCGCGAAAGCTAACTTGAATTTCACCACGTTCCGGCAACTCGTCAGGATAGAGCGCAGTCAGGGCGCGGCTGGTCAGCAGATAAGCGCCAGCCACGGTCGGGCAGGAATGCCCGGCCAGTTTGACGGCGTCGGCGTAGCGGTATTCGATGATGCCCCCGTCTGCTGCACCAAGAAATTGCGCCAGCCGGTCGTGCAGGATGATCGGCGGTATCTCGGTAAAGAAGGAAGGGAAGGCCATGCGATGGATTTATTAGAGCGTTTTTTCCTGGATCAGCTCGATTTTGTAGCCATCCGGGTCTTCGACAAAAGCAATCACGGTGGTGCCATGCTTCATTGGGCCGGCTTCGCGCACGACTTTCCCGCCTTTGGCCTTGATGAGTTTGCAGGCGGCGTAGGCATCCTCAACTTCAAGCGCGATGTGGCCAAAAGCGTTACCGGCTTCATATGACTTTGTATCCCAGTTGTGCGTCAGCTCGAGTACGGCACCATCATTTTCGTCACAGTAGCCGACAAAAGCGTTGGTAAAACGACCTTCGGGGTAGTCGGAGCGGCGCAGCAGGCGCATGCCAAGTACATTAGTGTAAAAAGACAGCGAACGATCCAGATCGCCGACGCGGAGCATGGTGTGCAGGAGTTTCATGGCGTGTCCTTAGGGGTTTTTTCTGGGAGTATCGACAGGCATGTTACGTGATTCTACCAACGGAACATGCGCCGGAGTAAGCCCGTCAAGCTGTAGAATTCCGGGTCAAGCTCGGAATGGCGATTTTCCCCTGACGGCCTACCAGTGAGGGCAGTGCGCCGCAAGTTCATTCAACTCGTTGCGCACAGTGCGGTAATTCGGACAGAGTTGTTCGACAATGGCCCAGAAGCGCCGGCTGTGGTTCATTTCGCGCAGATGGGCGAGTTCATGGATCACCACGTAGTCGATGATGTGCAGCTTAAAATGGATCAGACGCCAGTTGAGGCGAATCCCGGTTTTTACGCTGCAACTGCCCCAGCGCGTGCGGGCGGCAGACAGCGAGAGTGCGGGAACGGTCAGCCCAAGCTGTGCGGCGAAATGATCGAGCCGCCCGGCAAACAATTGGCGGGCTTTTCCACGCAAGGCATTTTCCAGAACACGGTGCAGGTCTGCCGGCGAGCGCAGGCAGAGGGTGAGTATTGGGCTGGCCTGTTCGTTCCACAGGGCGCGGTTGCTGCCCAGCGCCAGGCGGAGGTGCAGTGACTCGCCAAGAAAGGGTAGCGACGTGCCATCAGCGATTCTGAGGGGTTCCGGGCGCCGGCGGCTGCGCCATTCATCGAGTTTCTGGGCGACCCAGTCACCGTGCTGGAGAATCAGTGACTCAACCTCGCGCAGCGAGGCACGCGGCGGTGCGCCGACACGCAGGCCGCGCTGATCGACGGAGAGGCCGATGGTGCGGCGCTTGGCGCGGCGTAGAATGTAGGGAACGATGCGGTCGCCGAGGGCGATGGTGCGGGGGGTTTCATTGTCGGCCAGCGGTTTTTCGCTGGCCAGCGGGAGTTCAGCTTGCCACGGCATGGGCAGCATTAGGGTAACGGTGCGGCGAGATCCGACGCATTTCACGCTCGATCCACTGTTCGGCCTGTGCGGTAACGTCTTCCGGGGTTTTGCCGGCCGGGTCGATGGCCGGGCCGATGCTGACCGTGATCAATCCGGATTTTTTGACGAAAGCGTTTTTCCCCCAGAACTCGCCGGCATTGTGAGCCACAGGAACGGCCAGCGCGTTGGCGTTGACGGCCAGGTGAGCGCCGCCGGTCTTGTAACGGCGGGATTCTCCAGGAGCAATGCGTGTGCCTTCGGGGAAGATGATGACCCAGTAACCTGCTTTGAGGCGCTCACAGCCCTGGTCGATAACTTGACGAAGCGCATCCTTACCGGCGCTGCGGTCGATCGAAATCATCTTGACCGAGGCAAATGCCCAGCCCAGAAAAGGAATCATGATCAGGGATTTTTTCAGCACAAAGACAAGCGGAGGAAAAATCGCCTGCAGGCCGACGGTTTCCCACGCGGATTGGTGTTTGGAGAGAATCACTGAGGGGCTAGCCGGAATGTTTTCACGGCCAATGACCTGGTAATTGAGCCCCAGTACGTAACGGCAAAGCGCCATGAACACCGGGTGCCACAGGGCGATGATCCAGAAGCGGACACGCATCGGGAGCACGACAGCCAGAGTAACCAGAAATCCAGCGGTGCCGGTGATGATGACAGCGAGAAGAGCGAAAATTAAAGAACGGACAAAAGCAGTCATTAATGCCTGTTATTTCAGAATGTGTTCGACAACCGCGGCCAAATCAGCGAAAACCTGCGTGCCTTCGGGGATTTTGTCTTCTGCGTGGGTGAACTTACCTTTGCCGGTGAGCACCAGAACCGGCCGGGCACCGGCGGCTACAGCAGCTTGCAGATCACGTAATGAATCGCCAATGGCATAAGTTCCGCTTAAGTCAGTATTGAAACACGCGGCAATGCGTTCAAGCATGCCCGGCTTGGGTTTGCGGCAATTACAGTTGGAGTCGGCCGCGTGCGGGCAGTAGAAAATGGCGTCAATGCGCCCGCCGACCGCTTGCACGGCACGATGCATCTTGTCGTGCATGGCATTAAGCGTGTCCATGTCGAACAGCCCGCGCCCGATGCCTGACTGGTTGCTGGCGACCACCACCTTGTAGCCGGCCTGCGTCAGTTTGGCGATGGCTTCCAGACTGCCGGGAAGGGCTTTCCATTCCGCCGGTGATTTGATGAAATGCTCCGAGTCATAGTTGATGACACCGTCGCGATCGAGGATAACGAGTTTCATACGCCCAGCTTTGAAATGTCAGCGACTGCGTTGAGTTGATCAAAAAGCGCCTTGAGCAGGCCAAGCCGATTGGCGCGCACAGCAGAATCATCAACGTTGACCATCACCTTGTCAAAGAAATGATCGACTTCGGCGCGCACCGACGCCAGCGCCTTGAGCGCGCCGGCGTAATCCTGTTTGCCGACGTGCGCTTGCACCACCGGGGCAATCTCCTGAATCCGGGTGTAGAGCGCTTTTTCGGCGTCTTCCTGAAGCAGGGCGGCAACCGGCTCGGCAAACTGTCCACCTTCAACCTTTTTCAGGATGTTGCCGATGCGTTTGTTGGCGGCGGCCAGCGCCAGCGCTTCGGGCAGGGCGAGGAAAGCGCGCACGGCATCCAGTTTGGCCGGAACGAGGTCGATGCGCGTCGGGCGCTGGGCCAGTACGGACTCGATAACGTCTTGAGCGTGTCCTGCGTCTTTGAGCATGCCACGCAGACGGTCGAGCATGAAGTTGAGCAGCGCGTCGTCCAGCTTCTCCAGGCGGATGTTCTGCTGGCTCAGCGCCTCCTTGGCGGCGTCAATCAGGTCGGAAAGATCAAGCGCCAGCGGTGTTTCCATCAGGATGCGCAGTACGCCAAGCGCGGCACGTCGCAGACCGAAGGGGTCTTTGTCGCCGGTCGGCAGTAACCCGATGCCAAAGAAGCCGACCAGTGAATCAAGTTTGTCAGCCAGCGCAGCAGCACAGGCGATCGGGCCTTGCGGCAGCAGGTCGCCGGCAAAACGCGGGCGGTAATGTTGCTCGATGGCATCGGCTATGACAGGCAGAGCGCCTTCATGTAGCGCGTAGTAGCGCCCCATGATGCCTTGCAGTTCGGGGAACTCGCCGACCATGTCGGTAAGCAGGTCGACTTTGCATAAGAGCGCGGCACGTTCAGCGATGTTGGCATCGGCGCCGAGCTTTTCACCGATGTGGCGGGCAATGCGGCCGAGGCGCTGGGCCCGGTCGCCGAGCGTGCCCAGCTTGTTGTGATAGACCACTGAACCCAGCTTCATGACACGTGAGGCAAAGCCGTTCTTGCGATCCTGGTTGTAGAAGAAGCGGGCGTCCGAGAGGCGCGGGCGTACCACGCGCGCGTTGCCTTCGATGATGTGCCTGGGGTCGGCGACGACCATGTTGGAAACAATCAGGAACTTGTTCAGCAGCTTGCCTGTGTTGTCAAACAACGGGAAATACTTTTGATTCTGTTGCATGGTCAGGATCAGGCATTCCTGCGGCACTTCAAGATATTCGGTCTCGAATTCACCAACGTAGATGGCCGGCCATTCAACCAGCGCCGTTACTTCGTCGAGCAGGCCCTCCGCCGGATTCATCCGTGCCTGGAGTTCTGCCGCCTTGGCATCGAGTTGCGCGGCAATCGCCGCTCGCCGTTCGGCAAACGAGGCAATAACTTTGCCGCTCGTCAGTTTTGCCGCGTAGTTTTCGGGCGTGTCGATCACGATCTCACCCGAGGACATGAAGCGATGGCCGAGCGTTGTGTTGCCGCTGGAGAGCCCCAGTACGTCACCGGGGACAACACGGCTGCCATGCAGCATGATCAGGCTATGCACCGGGCGTACAAACTGAACATCGGAATCGCCCCAGCGCATGAGCTTGGGGATGGGCAGCTTCTTGAGCGCCTGCGTCACGATGTCGGCCAAGTGGGCGTCGAGCGCCTCGCCCTTTTTGTCCATGCGCGCTACGAAGTACTCGGCCTTGCCGTCACTGGCTTTTTGCATTTGCTCGAAGCTTACGCCGGCAGAGCGCATGAAACCCTCCAGCGCCTTGGTCGGTTTTCCTTCGGCATCGACACCGCTGGCCACCGCCGGGCCTTTTTTCTCGATGACGCGGTCGGGCTGTTGGGCGGCAATGTTAGTGATTATCAACGCCAGTCGGCGTGGTGTGGCGTAGGGCGTACACACGCTGTCGGCCGCAGCGAACGCCTGTTCCTTGAGCGCGGCGAAAACCGAGTTGGCAAAGGATTCCGAGAGCGCTTTCAGCGACTTGGGCGGCAGCTCTTCGGTGCGCAGTTCAATCAGCAAATTCATGTCATTTCGCCTTGCACATCGGGAAGCGAAGGGCTTCGCGCGAGTTGTAGTAGGACTGCGCGACTTCACGCGCCAGCGCACGCACGCGGCCGATGTAGGCGGCACGCTCGGTGACTGAAATGGCGCCACGCGCGTCGAGCAGGTTGAAAGTGTGCGAGCATTTCATGACTTGCTCAAAGGCCGGCAGCGCCAAGCTCTCGGCCATCAAGCGTTTGGCTTCGGATTCGTGTTCGCCGAAATGGCGGAAAAGCATGTCGACATTGGAGTGCTCGAAGTTGTATTTCGACTGCTCGACTTCGTTCTGGTGATAGACATCGCCGTAGGTAATGCGGTAGCCCGGCCCTTCAGCCCACACCAGGTCATAGACGTTCTCAACGCCTTGCAGGTACATGGCCAGGCGCTCAAGGCCGTAGGTGATTTCGCCAAGCACCGGTTTGCAGGTCAACGAGCCGACTTCCTGGAAATAGGTGAACTGAGTGACTTCCATACCGTCCAGCCAGACTTCCCAACCCAGCCCCCAGGCGCCGAGCGTGGGTGATTCCCAGTCGTCCTCAACGAAACGGATGTCGTGTTCCTGCAGGTTGACCCCAAGCGCTTCGAGCGATTGCAGGTAGAGTTCCTGAATGTTCAGTGGCGACGGCTTGAGCACCACCTGATACTGATAATAGTGTTGCAGGCGGTTGGGGTTCTCGCCGTAGCGGCCATCCTTGGGGCGACGCGAGGGCTGGACGAAGGCAGCATTCCAGGGTTCCGGGCCGATCGCACGCAAAAACGTCGCGGTGTGGAAGGTGCCGGCGCCGACCTCGATGTCGTAAGGCTGGAGTAACGCGCACCCCTGTTTGTCCCAGAAATTCTGGAGACGCAGAATGACTTCCTGAAAAGTAGGCATGAAGGCTTTGTGTGAACTAAACAAAAGTCGATTTTACTTGGTTTCTCATGCCACGAGAACGCCCAAGTGCGCGTTCATCGACTTGTCAGTGCGACAGAATCATCCAGGTTCGATACTTGCCGCCCGGTGGCAATGTCAGCGCACGGTCGGAGACATCACAGCGTTCAACGCAGAGATATCCGACATGATTGCCCTCGCCGAGGTCGGCCATATTCTTGTCGTTAGTCCAGGCATTCCAGACGACGGCACATTTGGCGTTGGATTCGATGCGGATGTTTCCATTGGAACTCTTCAGTGTCTGTTGTGCCGCAACATCAATATAGATACGGTCGGTTACCGCGCTGATGGTGACATCGCCTTGTTGCGTCTTGCGTGAGAAATTGTCCATCTTGTCGATGAAGGTCGCGCCTTCAAGCCCGGAAACGCGTGCCTTGGCGACATCCGGAACGGCGAAATAGGTATGGAAGGCAAAGGCCACCGGGGCAACGGCATCGCTGTGGTTTTCGATGGTGATGCCTAGTGTCAGTTCTTTTCCTGCGAGCACGTCATAGCGGAAAGTAAAAGCGTGTGGCCACAATTCGCAGAATGAGGCATCGCCTTTCAATTCAAACGCCAGACGTGTCGCTCCGCTGTCCATGATTTCAACTTCAACCAGAGACCACTCCCGGGTTCGGGCAAAGCCGTGCATGACTTTGCCATCCGGGCTAGGGCCGAACCAGGGCATGCACAGCGGAATGCCGGCGCGGATGGTTTTGCCGGCTTCCAGAATGCACTGGGGCGACACCCACAGCATCTCGCGCTGGCCTGCCGGCTGGAACGCCATCACATGCGCCCCCTGCAGAGCGATTACGGTGCGGCCGAGAGCGTTCTCAACCACCAGCATGGGCAGACCGGCATCACCCGCTTGGTGCAATGCCGGATAGAGATTCGTGGAATTTGCCAGCGTGATACCGGCAGTTTTGAGCAGTTGTTCAGAAACGGGATGGGCAGGCATTTGAGTATCCTGAAAGAAGGTAACGGTCCTGGGTTTATGGGTTTCGCAGGCAATAGACTATTTCTCCGGTGTTCCCCCCGCTTTTTTACTGCGCGCCAGAAAGTCGCGAAAGATGTAATCGTTTTCAAGGATGTGTTCAAGCAGCCA
Source organism: Betaproteobacteria bacterium (assembly GCA_031403915.1). GTDB lineage: Bacteria > Pseudomonadota > Gammaproteobacteria > Burkholderiales > Rhodocyclaceae > Propionivibrio. Next base: position 6,237 of record JANNGP010000088.1, on the reverse strand, counting down.
GGAGCGGACAAAGCGCATCGTATCCATTTCCAGATGCAGGTTGCCTTCCATGAAGTCCTTGTGCAGTTTGAAGATCATGTCGATCAAGGATTCATGAATCTGTTGATGTTGGGCTAACTTCGGGTAACCCGCGTCTTCCATGATTTTTTCTTCATGCTGAAAATGCATCTGGGCATACACGATCAACTGATTCAATACTTTGGCAATGTCCTGGCGGTTATGCGCTTCTACCCAGTGCGTGTGAAAATCATTGATCAGACGAAACAATTCCTTGTGCTCGTCATCGATGGTGTCATTGCCGATCAGGTACTGGTCGGACCAGGAAAGCAGTGCCATGGAGATTCTCCCCGAGTTAGTTATCTGCTCAGGATACCGCGTTGCGCCGACCGAGGAAAGCAATCAACAGCAAGGCGATCATGATCGTCAGCCAGTTGCCCCAACGCACATAGGGTGTGCTGCCGGTGTAGGCGCGAACTTCACCACGCAATGCGGCGCGGGTGAAGGGCTTGAGTACGCTTTGAACTTGGCCGTCTGCAGCAATGATGGCGGTCATCCCGGTATTGGTCGCGCGCAACATCATGCGGCCGGTTTCCAGGGCGCGCATCTGGGCGATCTGCAGGTGTTGTGCCGGGGCCAGCGAGTCACCGAACCAGGCGACATTAGACAGATTAGCCAGGAGTGTGGCTTGCGGCAGTGCGCGGATGATTTCTTCGCCGAAAGCATCCTCATAGCAGATATTCACGGCGACCTTCTGCCCGGCGATGCTTAGGGGGGCTTGTGTGGTCTCGCCTGCGGTGAAATCCGACATCGGGATACTGGCCACCTTGAGAAACCAGGCAAAGCCGGGCGGTACAAATTCGCCGAAGGGCACCAGGTGTGACTTGCGATAGCGTTGCTCGGGCGAAGTGCCGAGGCTTACAGCGCCGTTGGCATATTGATTTCTGCCGCCCATGGCGATGCCGAAAAGCATGTCACCCTGCTGACGCTCGGCAAGTTTTTTGAGTTCATCGAGATACTCGCCCGGGATCTGCTCAATAAAGGCGGGTAATGCTGTCTCGGGCAGGACGGTCAATTGCGCCGGATTGTCGAGAGCCAGACGATAGTAGGTGCGCAGCGATTCGTTGAATTTTTCCGGACGCCACTTGATGTCCTGCGCGACGTTGCCCTGGAGCAAGGCCACCGATATCAGCTCGCCTTGCGGCGATGTCCAGCGGATGTCACGCAATACATCGCCACTGGCCAGCAGCGCACCGGCGAGCAGCAGCGGCAGCGCGGGGCACCAGCGTGCCCACCGGTTGGCGGGGCAGGCTTCGACCGACATCCAGCGCCGGAATGCTTCGCAGATGAGCGCTGCAGTGAGTGCTGTGAGCAGCGAGACGCCATAGACGCCAAGTACTGGCGCAAATCCGGCCAGCGGGCTTGGCGGTGCCTGCGAGTAGCCGACAGCCAGCCAAGGGAAGCCCGTCAAAACCCATCCGCGCAACCATTCCGTAATCGCCCATAACGCTGCAAAAAACAGCGCGCGCCGCCACCAGCCGGTTGGGCAGAAACGCACGAAAAGAAAACCGGCCAATGCCGGGAAAAGCAGCAGTACGCAACAGAACAGAAAAGTAGACAGCGCCGCAAGCGGCGCGACCATGCCGCCGAATGTGCTCAGGCTGACATAAACCCACGAGACACCGGTGAGGAACAGGCCAAGGCCGAAAGCGCCAGCCAACGCGCCGCCGATCAATGCGCTTCTGAGCGGTGTTTGGCCGTTATCTGCGGGCTGGGTAAGCAGGGCAAAGAGGCCGGCCAGCGCCAGCCAGATCAGCGGGAACCAGCCCGCCGGCGCGTAGGCTGCCACGCTCGCGGCACCGAGCAGCACGGCCGCAATCAGTCGCAGCTTGATCGGCAGCTTGAACGAGTTAGGCTGAATCATCGGCGTTGTTAATCAGCTTGCTGACGAGCAAGGTGTAGAGCCTGCGACTGTCGGCACGCAAGACCTGAAAGCGCAGTCCGTCAAGTTCGACAGTTTCGTTGCGTTTCGGTACCCGGCCCAGATGATGCAGAATCAGTCCGCCCACCGTAACACTCTCCTCGTTGCTGAATTGCGTGCCAAGGAGAGCGTTGAAGTCGTCAAGGGTTGTGTGCGCTTTGACGCGGTAGCGGCCGCTTTGGTCAAGACGGATATTGGCGTCGGCCTCATCAAAATCGTATTCGTCTTCAATGTCTCCCACGATCTGTTCAAGCACGTCTTCGATGGTGATCAACCCGCATACGACGGCGTATTCGTCGACCACCACGGCCATGTGATTGTGCGATACCCGGAACTCGCGCAGCAGTACGTTGAGGCGCTTGGATTCCGGAATGAATACGGTCGGACGCAGCCAGTCGCGCAGATTGAATCGGGTTCCGGATTGCAGGCGCAGAAGATCCTTGGCCAGCAGCAAACCGATCACATTGTCGCGATTGCCGTCAATCACCGGGAAGCGCGAGTGTGCTGTGTGGTTAACCTGGGCAATGATGTCCTCCGGCGTGGAGTCAATGTCGATGACTTCCATCTGGGCGCGCGGCACCATGATATCGCGCACGCTGATTTCGGATGCCGCCAGCGCACCCTCCGTGATCGACAAAGCATCGGCGTCAAGCAGCTTGCGTTCGTGTGCCGAATGCAACAGGCGCACCAGTTGCTCCCTGTCGCCGGGTTCGCGCAACAGGAAGCTGGATAGGCGTTCCAAAAAGCCGGGCTTGTTGATTAAATCGCTGTCCATAGGTTAAAGAGTTTCGCAATAGGGGTCGCTGTATCCGAGGTCAGCCAGAATGCTGTGTTCATGATTTTCCATGATGCGCGCTTCATTTTTTCCGGTCTCGTGATCATAACCCTGCAGATGCAGCAAGCCATGCACGATCAGGTGGGCGTAATGGGCGTCCAGCGATTTGCTCTGTTCGCTGGCCTCGCGTTCGACGACCGGTGCGCAAATAACCAGGTCGCCACAAATAACCGGTTCACTGGTATAGGGAAAAGACAGCACGTTGGTTGCGTAGTCCTTGTTGCGGTAATCCTTGTTCAGCGAACGGCCTTCATCGCAATCGACAAAGCGCACTGTGATTTGCCCGCCGCGCATGCCGTCAATATTCAGTGCGGCACGTGCCCAGGTGCGAATCTGCGAACGTAAAGGTAGCTCTGCATTGTTACAGGCATATTGCACACTGAGGTTGAGCCGCTTGCTGGTCACTTGCCCTCCAGCGAGGCCGTATGCGCTTCGTAGGCTGATACGATGCGGGCGACCAGCGGGTGCCGAACCACATCTTCCTTCTGGAATTCGGTGAACGCGATGCCGCGCACCTCCTTAAGAATCATTCGTGCTTCGATCAGGCCGCTCTTCTGTCCGCGCTGCAGGTCGATCTGGGTGACATCGCCGGTAACCACGGCCTTGGCACCAATGCCGATGCGTGTGAGGAACATCTTCATCTGTTCCGGCGTGGTGTTTTGCGCCTCGTCGAGAATGATGAAAGCATGGTTCAGCGTGCGCCCGCGCATGTAAGCCAGTGGAGCAATTTCGATGGCGCCGCGTTCGAAGAGTTTGGCCACCTTGTCAAAACCCATCAGGTCGTAAAGCGCGTCGTATAGCGGGCGCAGGTAAGGATCAACTTTTTGCGCCAGGTCGCCGGGTAGAAAGCCGAGTCGTTCGCCGGCCTCAACCGCCGGGCGTGTCAGCACGATGCGCTGCACCAGTTCGCGCTCGATGGCGTCGACGGCAGAAGCAACCGCCAGATAGGTTTTGCCGGTACCGGCCGGGCCGGTGCCAAAGGTAATGTCATGTTCCTGGATATGCTTGAGGTATTCGATCTGGCGTGGCGTACGTCCATGCAGCTCGGTTTTGCGCGTCATCAAAGCCGGCGAGGCGCCGCCAATCGCAGTGTCTTTACGCCGCGGGCGGTTGATGAGTTCGATCAGCCCGAGCTGGATCTCATCGACCGAAAGCGGGGTCTTGGCTTGTGCGTAGAACATTTGCAGTGCTTCGGAGGCGCGTGCCGTCTGTTCTTTTTCCCCCCGCAGGGTGAGGCGTTCACCGCGCCGGGCGATGGAGACATCGAGCGCTGTTTCGATCTGGCGCAGGTTCTCATCGAGCGCGCCACACAGATTGGCAAGTTGCGAGTTATTGACCGGTGAGAGCAATAAGTCGATGGCTCGGGGTTTGACGGGGGCTTTGGCGCTCATGATTCCTTGGTCAGGATTTCGCCACGTAGTGAATGCGGCAAGGCGGCAGTGATGGTGACGTCAACAAAACGATGCAGCAAACGCGCACTGGTGGCTGATCCACCATCAAAGTTGACGATGCGGTTGTTGTCAGTGCGCCCGGCCAACTCGTTAGCATCTTTCTTTGCGTGGCCTTCAACAAGGACGCGCTGGACGGTGCCGACCATCGATTGGGACACAATTTGTGCCAGTTCCTCAATGCGTGCTTGCAGGCGCATCAGGCGTTCAATTTTCAGTTCGTGCGGCGTGTCGTCCGAAAGCTCGGCGGCCGGCGTGCCCGGGCGGGCGCTGTAGAGGAAAGAAAACGAGGCATCGAAACCGACCTCGTCAATCAGCTTCATCGTTTTCTCGAAATCCTCGGCTGTTTCGCCGGGGAAGCCGACGATGAAGTCCGACGATAGCGACAAATCCGGACGTACGGCACGCAGCTTGCGTACCAGGCTCTTGTATTCAATGGCCGTATAGCCACGTTTCATTGCCGCCAGTATGCGGTCCGAGCCCGACTGCACGGGCAGATGCAGGTGTGAAACCAGTTTTGGCACGGGGGCATAAACGTCAATCAGACGTTGCGAAAGCTCGCGCGGGTGCGAGGTGGTGTAGCGGATGCGTTCGATGCCGGGAATCTCGGCGATGTATTCGATGAGCAAGGCGAGATCCGCGAGTTCACCACCACTCGCTTCACCGGCAGACATCGCACCGGCAGACATCGCTCCTCGATAGGCGTTGACGTTTTGCCCAAGTAGCGTGACTTCCCCGACGCCCTGCGCAGCCAGACCGGCGACTTCGGTGAGAATGTCGTCGAAGGGGCGCGAGACTTCCTCGCCGCGTGTGTAGGGCACGATGCAGAAGGTGCAGAATTTGCTGCAGCCCTCCATGATCGAAACAAAAGCTGACGCACCATCGACCTTGGCGGGTGGCAGATTGTCGAATTTTTCGATTTCGGGGAAGGAGATGTCGACCTGTGATTTGCCCAGCTGGCGACGTTCGGCGATCAGTTGCGGCAGGCGGTGCAGCGTCTGCGGCCCGAAAACGACGTCGACATAAGGCGCACGGCGGACGATCGCCTCGCCTTCCTGACTGGCGACGCAGCCGCCGACACCGATCACCAGATCCGGCCTGGCCTGCTTGAGCAGGCGCACCCGGCCGAGGTCATGAAACACCCGCTCCTGCGCCTTCTCGCGCACCGAGCAGGTATTGAAGATGATGATGTCGGCTTCTTCGGGACGGTCGGTCTTGACGATTTCTTCAGAAGCACCGAGCACGTCGGCCATTTTGTCCGAATCGTACTCGTTCATCTGGCACCCAAAGGTGCGGATGAACAATTTTTTTACCATGTTTCCTTGATCAGTTTTTTGACTGCGCCGAGACTTCGGCTGGGTTGAGCATCCAAACGCGATGAACCGCGCCGAAGGCGTTGGTGAGGTATACGACGTCCTTTGTATCCTGAATGCTCATCGACATGACGATCAGGTTGCTTTGGCTCCGGAATTGAGCTGTAGGCGAAAGCGGCAGTGACTTGCCGCTAATAATCACCGAGCCATCTCCGGTTGGCGGCAACATGACGCCCAGCTTGGCTTCCGGGGGAAGCGTGCGGGTTGTCGTGTAGATTTCGTATTGCTGTGCGGTGGCCGCATAATTCTGCGTAGCGGCCTCAAGAATGGCGCTGACAATCGATGCAACAAGAGAGGCGGGTAATGGCATGCCTCCATTATAGTCAAGCTTGCGTAGCTTGTGTAAGCGTAAAACTTGACCAGACGACCATGGCCCCTCTATAATCTCGCGCCTTATTGGTGATGTAGCTCAGTTGGTTAGAGCGATGGATTCATAACCCATAGGTCGGCAGTTCAATTCTGCCCCTCACCACCATGTATTCAAGCACTTAGCCCAACCCACAAGGTTGGGCTTTTTGCTTTCTGGTCGCTTTCTGGTCAGAGCTACGTCAATCTCAATCCGCCTCCCTACAAGTTATTGAGTGGAGCTACCGAAGATAGTTC
>JANNGP010000087.1:0-20857 GCA_031403915.1 Betaproteobacteria bacterium | reverse complement strand
CTCAAGAAGACGGAAATTCTTACGCAAAATCGGTGGATGAACTTCAATCAAGAGGGTTGATGGGCAATCAGAAGAGGATCTAATGACTATTCACGAAATCCTTGGCTTGCTCAAAGCAGACCTGATCCGATTGTCACCAAGTGTTCCGGGTGAGATACCCTCGATCATCTGGAGAAAAATATTTAATCCTCGTTTTTCACCGGTTGTAATTCTTCGTATTGCACGCTTCCTTTACTTGAGTCGGTATTTGAAATTTCTGAGTCCAGTATTTACGTGGCTCAATGTTCTCCTGTTTGGAATTGAAGTTACCCCTCGCTGCGTGATAGGCCCCGGTTTGTTGTTGCCGCATACGCATGGAACGGTTATCGGCGCAGCCCGGATAGGGGCTAATGCTGTTATTTTCCAAGGCGTTACTCTTGGGGCAAAATACCCTCAGATGGATTATCGCCCCGAAACCAGACCGACCGTAGAAGACAATGTAATGTTAGGTGCGGGAGCAAAAGTATTGGGTGGAATCAAGATTGGTTCTCGAGCGCGGATAGCAGCAAATTCTCTGGTGCTCGAATCTGTCCCTGCGGATACTACTGCGATCGGGGTGCCCGCTGTAATAATCATAAAAAAATGACAATCGGTTCAGAGTGGCCGAGAAAATATCAGAAATGGCAGATATGAATCTTTCAGGGAAAAAAATAATACTTTTTTCGCCCGTATTTTTTGGTTATCAACAGAAAATAAAATCTGAGCTTGAGGCCATGGGTGCCAAAGTGTTTTTTCACAGTGACCGACTGAGCGAAAGAATATTTGTCAAGGCGATATCTCGCTTAATTCCGAGATTGCTTTGGCAGTATTCCAGCATAGTTTTTTCTCGCTGGCTTCGGGAAAACAATATACGAAATTGCGACGTTGTTTTTGTAATCAAAGGCGAAGGTTTATCACCGTCTTTCATCAGAGAAATGAAGATATTAAATCCGCGTGCGTGGTTTGTTCATTACCAGTGGGATAGCTTAACAAATGTAAAGAACTCGGAATCTAAGCTAGGACTGTTTGACTATGTGGCAAGTTTTGATCCGAGAGATTGCGAGAAGCACTCGTCAATTGAATATCAGCCAACATTCTTTTGCAATGAAGTCAGGCCTTTCCAAAGCGACCTGTCAGTTAGCGGGCTTCTTTTTGTGGGGACGATCAACGGTGATCGCCCTCGCGTGCTGGCGAACATCCTTCGTACCACCGGCGGGAAAATTAACTTTGATTACAGCCTTTTTGCGAGAAGCAGAATAGAACTGGCAATTCGCTGGTTTACCGATCGCTCATTCAGAGTGATTGATAGTAGCCGCATTGTGTTCAAGCCTGTCACCAGAGAGGAAATACAGCGTCGTACGGGAAAATGTGTAGCGGTGCTAGATATACAACACAATAATCAATCGGGGTTAACGCTAAGAACTTTTGAAACACTGTTGGCTGGGAAGAAACTGATTACGACCAATAGTGCAATCTCGAGTCATGATTTTTATGATCCAAGTATTATTTGCATCATTGATCGAAATGACCCGATAATTCCTAGTGATTTTTTCAAATCCTTGCCCTATTGTATGCCTGACGAATTTTACAAACGGTATTCACTGCGAGGATGGTTGGAAAGAATATTCCAGAAAATGCCATGATCTACTCTTAATTGAACACAAACTGACAGTGTTATCTTCTCGTCGGAATTGATAATATGAAGCGGGCATTTGACTTTTTCCTGGCCGTGCTTGCAGGACTTTTGTTGTCGTTACCTATCTGCTTGACTGCTTTGCTTGTCAAGTTAACGTCCCGTGGTCCAGCCTTGTATTGGTCTGATCGGATTGGCTGCCATAACATAATTTTCTCCATGCCAAAATTTCGCAGCATGCGAATTGAAACTCCGGCTCTTGCTACTCACCTTTTGTCGAATCCGCAGGACTACCTCACGCCGATCGGATCTTTCCTCAGAAAATCAAGCCTCGACGAATTGCCCCAGTTGTTGAGCATCCTCGTTGGTGATATGAGCTTTGTTGGGCCTCGTCCTGCTCTTTACAATCAGTATGACTTGATCGATTTGCGCACACTGTGTGGCGTTCACGAACTGGTGCCAGGGCTGACCGGTTGGGCACAGATTAACGGCCGCGATGAGTTGCCAATTCCCGAGAAGGTGGCGCTGGATGCTGAATATCTTCGGCGGCGATCATTACCGTTCGATCTTTACATCCTCTGGAAAACCGCCGTCAAAGTTATTTGCCGTGATGGAGTTTCGCACTGATCATGTTCTGTGACTAAAGTACAATGACCAATTGACAACAGACGTCGGTTTTCGACCACACTTATCAATGGTTTATCCCATTCTCTCAAAGCGAATACTGGCCATAGTGCATGATCTCGCCGCTGTGGCCCTGTGTTGGTTCGTGGCTTACTGGCTGCGCTTCAATCTTGATATTCCAGAGCCTTATCTGAACGCCGCAAGCCGAGTGCTTCTGTTCGTTTTGTGCATTCATGCGCCGGTGTATTGGCTTTTTGGCCTATATCGCGGCATCTGGCGCTATGCCAGTCTGATGGATCTGCGACGCATTATTCTTGCTGTAGCGCTGTCGTCAGTGCTGGTTGCGGTTGCAGTATTTATGCTCTCCATTCCGTTTGTTCCCCGCTCTGTGTTAGTGCTGCACCCGATTCTTCTGATTCTTGTCATGGGCGGCACTCGCTTTGCCTATCGTGCCTGGCGTGATCGTTCGCTCTACGGCCGGATGATGATTGAGGGAGAGCCAGTGCTCGTTCTCGGTGCCGGAGATGCAAGCGAGCGCTTGCTTCGGGAATTGGCGCACTCGCCCGACTGGAGCATCGTTGGCTTGTTGAGTGAGAATTCTTCACGTCTTGGGCATGAGTTGCGTGGCGTCAAAATTCTCGGCTTGATCGACGATCTGCCAAAATGGGCCGAAAAATTGTCGGTTACGAAAGCCATCGTCGCCATGCCTGAGGCTTCTCTTGTTGAGAGGCGACGTGCCATGGGGGTAGCTGTTCAAGCCGGGCTGTCAGTTCTGACCGTGCCAAGTCTTGAAGATATGCTGGCCGGAAAAGTGGCGATTTCACAGATTCGCCAGGTTCAGCTGGAAGACCTTCTTGGGCGTGAGCCGGTGATTCTTGATAGTGGCGGGTTGCGGAGCTGGCTTGGTGAAAAAGTGGTATTGGTGACGGGTGCCGGCGGTTCAATCGGCTCGGAACTGTTGCGCCAGATTGCACATTTCAAACCACGCCTGCTGGTGTTGCTCGATATTTCGGAATTTGCGCTTTACCAGATCGAGCAGGAGTTTCTGCTGCATTTTCCTTCTATTGCGATGGCTTGCGTCGTCGGAGATGTGAAAGATGCGGCGCTGCTGGATCAGGTTTTTTCCATGCATCAACCTTCGGTTGTGTTTCATGCCGCTGCGTATAAGCATGTTCCACTTATGGAGGGCGAGAACGCCTGGCAGGCGGTACGCAATAACGTGATCGGTTCAAAGTGCGTGGCTGAAGTGTCGCAGCGGTATGGTGTTGAAAAACTTGTGCAGATATCGACTGATAAAGCAGTCAACCCGACCAATGTCATGGGGGCGACAAAGCGCCTTGCCGAGCGCGTATTATGTGGTTTGCAGAATGAAGGTACGCGATTTATCACGGTTCGCTTTGGCAATGTGCTGGGCAGCAATGGTTCGGTTATTCCAAAGTTTCGCGAACAGATCGAACGTGGCGGGCCGGTGACCGTAACGCACCCGGATATCATTCGGTACTTCATGCTGATTCCGGAAGCCGCGCAGCTCGTACTGCAGGCTGGCTTGATGGGGCAGGGAGGCGAAATTTTCGTGCTTGAAATGGGCGAGCCGATTCGTATCGCCGATCTGGCGCGTGACATGATTCGGCTGTCCGGCTTTACTGAAGATGAGATCAAGATTGAGTTCACCGGATTGCGTCCAGGCGAAAAACTATACGAGGAATTGCTGACTGACAGTGAGCATACCCTTCCTACGCCACACCCAAAACTTCGCGTTGCTCAGGCTGAATCGGCACCGGATTCAGAATGGAAACAAAGCCTGGATATCTGGTTGAACGGTGCGGCTCCTGAAAATCCCGCAGATCTGAAGATGACGTTGCAAACATTCGTGCCGGAATATGCACCTCAACTGCAGTGATTGTTGTCGGGTTAAAACCCGGCCTGCAGGGCATTGGGTGCGGAAGACGGTTTTGTAGGTCGGCCTTCAGGCCGACAAGGGTTTCCGGGTTGCTGTCGGGCTAAAGCCCGACCCTCCAGAGTAAGTCGGCCTTCTGAAACTTGGTAATAGCACCTATCTGTCTAAATTAATTTCTCATTATTGACATATAGACCGATATGCCTATAATAAGAAACATTATGCCGGCCAGATCTCCTGTTGTTGCTGATACAACTGCTGCTAAGCTCATTGATTTGGGGCAGAACATTCGCGCCCATCGAAAAGCCTTGCGACTCAGTGCGATTGTTGTAGCAGAGGCCGCCGGATTGTCGCGCGTGACTTTGCATCGAATCGAGAATGGTGAGCCTTCGGTCACCATGGGAGCCTACAGCAATGTCATGGAAGTTCTTGGGCTGGACTTCGGTATCATCAAACCCGCTGTTACGGCGCTCAAAGCCCCCGTTGCTGAAACTGAAAGCGGGCTTCCTGCGCGCATCAACTTGGCTGACTACCCACAGCTCAGGCAACTCGCCTGGCAAGTTCAAGGTACTGATGCGCTGACGCCGACAGAGGCATTGACTATTTACGAGCGTAATTGGCGGCACGTGGATGTTAACGCACTTGAAGCACACGAAAAACAGTTGCTTGAGGCTTTGCGTTTAGCCTTCGGTGGTCTGGGTGGCTATGTTTGAACGACCACACCATCAACGGATCGCTCAGGTTCTCAGAGCTCTCAACGGGCCGTTATTAAGGGAGAATCACTGCCTGTTTGGTGGGGGGACTTCCATTGTGCTTCGCTATGGCGAATACCGTGAATCGTTAGATCTTGATTTTCTGGTATCCGATGTGGGTAGTTACCGCAACCTGCGATTGTTGTTGACTGATAAGCGGGGCATTGGTGAGATTGTCCGAGCAGGTGCTCAACCTTTAGTTCAAGACCGTGAGGTACGGGCGGATCAGTACGGCCTACGGACGATTCTGCGAGTTTCAGATCAGCCGATCAAATTCGAGATCGTGCTGGAAGGCCGTATTGATTTTGCTGTTCCAGGGGTCGGCGATGAGGTCTGCGGCATCGCGACGCTCACACCTCTGGATATGGCGACAAGCAAACTGTTGGCAAATTCGGACCGCTGGGCTGACGATGGTGTTTTCAGTCGCGACATCATTGATCTGGCTTTGATGAGCCCCTCTTTGATGTTGTTGAAAAAATCCGTGGCAAAAGCTGAAGCTGCCTACGGAAAGGCGATCCGGTTTGATCTCGACAATGCACTACAACGGTTACAGAATCGTCAGGGTTGGTTAGAACGCTGTATGCAAGCTCTGGCAATGAATTTGCCTAAAGCCGTTGTGTGGCAGCGCCTTCGTGCGTTGCGCAAGGTGCTTGGATAGAGGTGTTGTGGGTCGGCCTTCAGGCCGACAAAGGATTTTCAGGCTGATGTCGGGTTAAAACCCGACCTACAAGGTTTAGGTATGCACATTCTCGTAACTGGCGGCACCGGCTATGTCGGCTCACACACTTGCGTTGCTCTCATGGCCGCCGGGCATGACGTCACCGTGATCGATAATCTCTCCAATAGCCAGCGTGAAGTGCTGGGTCGCGTAGAGAAAATTGCCGGAAAGCGCCCGGTCTTCTTCGAAGGCGATGTGCGTGACCGGGATTTTTTGCGTGCCGTATTTGCACGTCGGCCGATTGATGCAGTGATTCATTTTGCCGGGCTGAAGGCGGTCGGGGAGTCTGTTGCGCAGCCTTTGCGCTACTACGATTGCAACATCGGTAGCACCCTTGCTTTGTGCGAGGTGATGGGCGAGGCTGGTGTCAAAGCGTTGATCTTCAGCTCGTCGGCGACTGTCTACGGTGACCCGGCCTCGGTTCCCATCACTGAAGACTTTCCCCGATCAGCAACCAATCCCTACGGCGCCAGCAAGCTGATGATCGAGGACATGCTGGCGGATTTGGCTAAGGCGGAACCCGACTGGCGGATTGCCCGGTTGCGGTATTTCAATCCGGTGGGCGCGCACGAGAGCGGGCTGATCGGCGAAGCACCCAGTGGACTCCCCAACAATCTGATGCCCTATGTGGCGCAGGTGGCTTGCGGTCAGCGCGAGAGGCTCAGTGTGTTCGGTGGCGACTATCCAACCCCGGACGGTACGGGTGTTCGTGACTATATCCACGTTGTGGATCTGGCCGAGGGGCATGTCGCTGCGCTTGACCATTTGCAGCGCGAAGCCGGGTTGTTAACTGTAAACCTTGGTACCGGTTGCGGCTATTCGGTTCTGGACATGGTGCGCGCTTTTGAGAAGGCCAGCGGCCAGGCTGTCCCTTATTCGATAGTGGCACGTCGGCCTGGCGATGTGGCCAGCTGTTACGCCGATCCGGCATTGGCAGAAAAACTGCTTGGCTGGAAAGCCAAACGTGACATCGAAGAAATGTGTCGTGATGCGTGGCGCTGGCAATGTAACTGTGGGTCAGGCTTTAGCCCGACAAATAAAAGCGACGAGTAGTCAGGCTGAAGCCTGACCCACAATGGGCTATTGGATATTCTCGGAGGGTTAGTTGTCCACCTACGCAATCGGTGACATTCAGGGCTGTTTCGACTCCTTCATGCGCTTGCTCGAACGCTGCGCGTTTGATCCGGGACAGGACAAACTCTGGCTGGTTGGCGACCTGGTCAATCGCGGTCCGCGCTCACTGGATACCTTGCGTTTTGTGCGTGATCTCGGTGCCGCCGCGGTTACGGTTTTGGGCAATCACGATCTCGCCCTGCTCATGGCCGCCGAGGACTTTGGCAAGCGCGGCAAGGGCGATACCTTTGATGAAATTCTCGCCGCCCCGGATCGCAACGAATTGCTCGACTGGCTCAGGCATCAGCCGCTATGCCATGTTGAGGGTGAGTATTGCATGGTGCACGCCGGTCTGCTGCCGCAGTGGTCAGTAAAAAAAGCCCGCGCTTTGGCTGCTGAGGTAGAAGCGATGCTGACCGGCGATCAATGGCGTGAGTTCATGGCCAACATGTGGGGCAGCGAACCGGCATCGTGGCAGAAGGGGCTGGAGGGTTGGCCGCGTTTGCGCGTCATCGTCAACGCCATGACGCGAATGCGATTCTGTTCGCCGACGGGAGAAATGGACTTTCGCATCAAAGGAGAAGTGGCCAAAGGCCCCGAGGGATTTCTTCCGTGGTTCGAGGTTCCGGATCGGCGCAGTGCAGATACGGTTCTGATTACCGGGCACTGGTCGGCGTTGGGGCTAAAGATATTGCCGAACCTGCTGGCCATTGATTCCGGTTGTCTGTGGGGTGGCGCGCTAACGGCTATCCGGCTTGAAGATCGGCAGGTGTTTCAGGTGGATTGTTCGAAAGACGAAATCCGGGTCGGGTAGCCAGACGGGCTTCAATCGCCGCGTGGGCTTCGTGCGCAAGATCACGGCGCGATTTGTCTGTGGTAGCAATAGGGGGCGCAGGTCGCAGACTGACTGTCAGGGAGCGGCAGGCCAGAATCGCTGAAAAGCATTGCATCAGGGTGATTGCACCTTCGAACGAGGGCGCGAGACAGAGTGTGCCGTCCGGGTTCAAATAGCTGATCGCCAACGGAAGAATCGGGTGGCCGGTCTCAACGGCGGGTTGCAATAGCGCGGCGTGAAACCCCAGCAGACGAGTCCCGTCGGTTGTCGTGCCCTCCGGGAAAATGCTCACATCGCGGCCAGCGTTGAGCAAGGCATCAATTTCCGCGTTGACTATTCGGGCGTGACCGCGGCTTCCCCGGCGCAAAAAAACCGTATCATTTTTTTCGGCCAGCCAGCCAAAGAAGGGCCATTGGCGAATCTCAGCTTTCGAAATGAAGGACGAAGGGCGCAGGGAATGGATAGCGAAAATATCCAGCCATGAAATGTGGTTGGCTACGATCAGGCAGCCCGGCGGCGCATCCGCTGGATGTGCATCGAGCTGCACCGAGAGGATTTTAAGAATCTGGTGCGACCAGCGCTGTTTCAGACGTGCTCGCCCGGTTTCGCCAACCAGCGGATAAATGGCCGCCGCGCCAAAGCCGATCCAGACTAAATGCAGCGCCAGTCGCACGCAGCGAAAGGCACGAATCAGCAGCGGCGTTGGAGAGGTTTGGCTCATCAATGACGCGGGCTAGTTATGGGTGACGTGTGACGAGACGCGGCCACTCAGGACGCGCAAGCGTTCAGAATAGTGAATCCTCTCACCAGGGCGCGCTGCCAAAAGCCTGCGTAAATCGCAGGGCAATCTCGTCGCGACTCGGGCGGTGGTTCTGGCCGCCACGGCAGGCGATCTTCATAGCGCCCATGACCGACGCCAAGCGTCCCGTCTTCTCCCAATCCCAGTGATTGGAAATCCCGTAAAGCAGTCCTGAGCGGTAGGCATCACCGCAACCGGTGGGGTCGACCACTTCATCGGCTTTGACGCAGGGTACTTCGATGCGTTGACCTTCCGCATAAATGTGTGAACCTTCGCCGCCGCGCGTGACGATCAGCGCCTTGACTTCGCCGCCCAGTTGCTCCAGTGAGCGCCCGGTACGGTCGCACAGCATCTTGGCTTCATAGTCATTGAAGCAGGCGTAGGTAGCGAGGTCCATGAATTCCATCAGGTCGCCGCCCGAGAACATGGGCAGGCCTTGGCCCGGATCGAAAATGAAGGGCACGCCGGCGGCGGCCAGGTCGCGGGCGTGATGCAGCATGCCGTCGCGGCCGTCAGGCGCGACGATGCCCAGCGTAGCATCTTTGGCATCGGCAACCTTGTTGAGATGCGAGAAGCTCATCGCACCCGGGTGAAAGGCTGTAATCTGGTTGTCGTCCAGATCGGTGGTGATGAAGGCCTGCGCCGTAAAACTGCCGGCGATGCGGCGCACGTGAGTACGCGCGAGGCCAAGGTCATCCAGGCGAACGAGATAAGGATCCGCGTCGTCACCCACGGTCGCCATGATCAGCGGATCGCCGCCCAGCAGCTTAAGGTTGTAGGCAATATTGCCTGCGCAGCCGCCAAACTCGCGGCGCATTTCGGGAACAAGAAAAGCGACATTCAGGATGTGAATCTGTTCCGGCAGGATGTGATTCTTGAACCGATCATGGAAAACCATGATGTTGTCGTAGGCTATGGAGCCGCAGATGAGTGTGGACATAGGTTTTTTCGTGGATGAAAAAGGTCAGGGATAGAAAACGTAAAGTCGGTAGCCGGCTGCGCTGATGTCCTTGGCCTCAATCCATAGACGGACGGCAATATCAGAGTTTGGCGCAAAGGGCTGGTTCGCCGGATTCTTCGGCGAGAGATACTCGGCCGGCAGGAAAACCCGGCGGGCAATGGCCGCATCCGCTGTGTCAGTGAGCGAGAGTTCGAGGGAAGGATAGGCCTGCCCGTAGCTTGCCCGGTTACGCAAGGTGGCATTCAGCACGAGCAGATTGCCGCGCGCCGTGTCAGTTTGCAGGTCCGAGGTTTCAATGCTGACCAGTTCAACGTTTCGCGGCAAGGGGATGTCCGCGTCAAAAACCTGGCTAAAAGCCTCTAGCATTGGCCGCAGGTCGGGCAGAGAGACCGCGATTTCGGTTCGGAAACGGAAAACGAGTTGACCGGCAAGCACGATCAACAAAAGCAGGATGGCGAGAATAAACGGCCAGCGGGCATTCTTCTCAACGGCTTGTGTCACCGGTGCGGCCATGACGCCTACGGCCCATTTGCTGTAACCGGGGATTTCGCTCGTCTCGCGCGGCAAAATAAGCCCGGTGGCTTTGCCTAGCTCCTGAGCCGCCGCCTCGCTCAGTGCCTGCACGTCCTCGGCAGGTGGGTGCGCAGTGGTGTCATCCGTTGTAGTTTGCGAATCCTCTTCTTCTGCAGACGAGTCGAGCAGGATGTCGATTTCGTAGTCGTTATCCGCCTGTTTTTCTGATCCCTGTTCGATTTTCGGAACAGGTGAGGGCTCCGGCAGAACGGGAAGCGGTGTGGTTAAACTGCTTTCGTCGAGCAGGCTGTCGAGGGCGTTAAACACAAACTGACATTGCCCGCAGCGAACTTTGCCGGCACGTGCCTTCAGCTGGTCTGGTGTGACGCGGAAGGTGGTCTGGCAATTAGGGCAGCGTGTTCTCATGGTCTAGGGTTTTGTTCCGGCAAGACAGACCCAGCCTTCGCGTGTATCGGCGACAGTAAGCGGAAGGTATCCGCCATAAATGCTGATCAACTCCTCAGCTTGCTCCACAAGGATGCCAGAGAGCGCCAGTCGGCCGCCAGGGCGAACATGAGCACAAATGGCAGGCGCTAGCGCCTTGAGCGGGTTGGAAAGAATGTTGGCTACCACAATATCAAACTGTCCCTTGATTTCCCTGGCCGAATCGTCGAAGCGAGTACTAACCTCGTTACGTTTGGCATTGTTATTTGCGGCGTTAACCGCCTGGTGGTCGATATCAACGCCAAGCACCTCGCTGGCGCCAAGTTTAGCAGCTGCAATGGCCAGAATACCTGAACCACAGCCGTAATCAAGAACCGAAATGCCGGGAGTGACAGAACGTTCCAGCCACTCCAGACAAAGACGGGTGGTTGGATGCGAGCCGGTACCGAAGGCCATGCCCGGATCGAGTACCAGAACAAGAGCGTCAGGGTCGGGCGCCTGGTGCCACGAGGGGACAATCCACAAGCGCTCAGACACCCGGATCGGGTCGAATTGCGACTGAGTAAGTTGCACCCAATTCTGTTCAGCAACGTCCTCGGTCATAAAGGATAGTTCGCTGCTGATGCCACATGATTCGGCACATTTAGAAACAAAATCGGCGACGTTTGCCGTTTTTTCGAGCAATGCGATAATGCGCGATCGCTCCCAGCCCGGAGTGGTGATTGACCCGGGCTCGCCAAATTGCGGCGTTTCTGCCGGGGTGCCGGCATCAGCATCCTCGATACTGGCTGACAGGGCACCAGCCTCAAGCAACGCGTCGGCCAGCGCTTCGGCATGGACGCAGTCGGTTTCGATACTGACGGAAAGCCAGGCCACGCCTTAGCTATCCTTCTTGACTTCGCTTTTGGCGGCCAGCATCTTCTCGAGGTAATGGATGTTTGTTCCGCCCTTGTTGAAGCCGGCATCAAACATCAGCTCCTGATGCAAGGGAATGTTTGTTTTGATGCCTTCTACACTCATTTCGGAAAGCGCAATGCGCATGCGGCGAATGGCCTGGTCCCGTGTGTCGCCGTAAGCAATCACTTTGGCGACCATGGAATCATAGTGGCGGGGTACGGTATAGCCCTGATAAACATGGGAGTCGACGCGGATACCCGGCCCGCCAGGGGGGTGATAAAACGAGATCTTGCCGGGAAATGGCACGAACGTGTAGGGATCTTCGGCGTTAATGCGACATTCGATGGCGTGGCCACGAAAGTTCAGGTCGCGCTGCTTGAAGCGTAGTTTTTCGCCGGCAGCGACACGGATCTGTTCTTGAACGAGATCGACACCGGTGATCATTTCGGTCACCGGGTGCTCAACCTGGATACGCGTGTTCATTTCAATGAAATAGAACTCGCCATTCTCGTAAAGGAATTCAAAGGTGCCGGCACCACGATAATTGATGCGGCGGCAGGCTTCGGCGCAGCGCTCGCCGATGCGTGTGATATGGCGTGGCGCAATACCGGGGGCTGGCGCCTCTTCTATGATTTTCTGGTGGCGGCGTTGCATGGAACAATCGCGTTCGCCCAGATAAACGGCGTTCTTGAAGCTGTCGGCCAGCACCTGAATTTCCACGTGGCGTGGATTTTCAAGATACTTTTCAAGGTAAACCTCGGGGTTGCCGAAGAAACTCTGAGCTTCCGAGCGCGTCATTACTACCGCATTCAGTAGCGCCGCCTCGGTGTGCACCACGCGCATGCCACGACCGCCCCCGCCGCCGGCGGCTTTGATGATCACCGGATAGCCTACTTCTTTGGCGATTCTGAGAACCTCTTTCGGGTCGTCGGGTAGCGCGCCCTCCGAGCCAGGAACGCAGGGAACGCCGGCTACTTTCATTGCTGCTTTGGCCGAAACCTTGTCGCCCATCAGACGGATGGTTTCCGGGCGCGGGCCGATAAAAACAAATCCGGAGGTTTCAACGCGTTCGGCAAAATCAGCGTTCTCAGAAAGAAAACCGTAGCCGGGGTGAATGGCTTCGGCATCGGTAACCACGGCCGCCGAGATGATGGCCGGCACATTGAGGTAACTCAGATTCGAGGGCGGCGGGCCAATGCAGACCGATTCGTCGGCAAGTTTGACGTATTTGGCGTCGCGGTCGGCTTCGGAGTGAACGACAACCGTCTTGACACCCAGTTCACGACAGGCGCGCTGGATGCGTAGGGCGATCTCGCCGCGATTGGCAATAAGAACTTTTCCGAACATAACGGAACCCGCGCCTTAACCGATAATGAACAAGGGTTCGCCGTATTCCACCGGCTGGCCGTTTTCGACCAGAATGGCCTTCACCGTTCCCGAAAACTCCGATTCGATTTCGTTGAGCAACTTCATGGCTTCAACGATACAAAGGGTATCGCCGGACTTGACTGCACTGCCGACTTCAACAAACGGGTCGGAGCCGGGGCTGGCCGAGCGGTAAAACGTGCCAACCATAGGAGATTTGACGACCTGGCCTTCGGGCAAGTCCGATTTGGACTCAACGGTCAGGACGGGTGCCGCTGCCGTTGCAACTGCGGCCGGTACCGCTTGCGGCATCATATAGGTTGGCTGGGGCGCTA
This sequence comes from Betaproteobacteria bacterium, assembly GCA_031403915.1. GTDB lineage: Bacteria > Pseudomonadota > Gammaproteobacteria > Burkholderiales > Rhodocyclaceae > Propionivibrio. The sequence goes on along the minus strand of JANNGP010000087.1, from coordinate 7,953 downwards.
CAGCCGCATGCTTGGCGATACGTACTTTTTCCTCGCCTTCGGTGACCTCTAGTTCGGTAATGCCCGATTCTTCCACCAGATCAATCAGCTTTTTAAGTTTACGCAAATCCATGAACTATCTCCTTCAAGAATACGTGGCCAGACAGCCGGGAATGACTGGGGCAGAGAGGTGCGGCAGTTTGCTGCTGTGCGCCGTGGTTCAGTCGGTGGTGATTTGACTGAGCAGGTACTCGAGTGCGAGCAAGTAGCCCTCGCTGCCAAGACCGGTTATGACGCCAATCGCCAGATCGGAAAAATACGAGTGATGGCGGAAAGACTCGCGGGCATGCACGTTGGAAAGGTGAACTTCGACAAAAGGAATGCCCGAGGCCGCCATGGCATCGCGCAAGGCCACGCTGGTGTGGGTGTAGGCCGCCGGGTTGATAATGATGTAGCGCACGCCTTGCTCTCGGGCGGCATGCACACGCTCGATCAGGGCGCCCTCATGGTTGCTCTGGAACGATTCAAGTTCGACGCCGGCGGAGGCGGCACGCCGGGCCAAGGCAAGATTAATGTCAGCCAGTGTCGCTAGCCCATAGTAATTCGGCTCACGAGACCCCAGCAGATTCAGGTTTGGGCCGTGCAAAACGAGCAGTCTGGCAGGTGTTGCGGCCTTCTTGTCGCTTGATGATGTGGTTTTTTGCTTCTTCATAACTGCAGTTTGCCGCATATCGCAGCATTTTGTCTAGTAAACGGACATTATCGCGAGATAGATTTTTGTAACAGGGCGTCCAGCTCCTGCTCGGAAACCCGTCCCAGCCGGGTCAAAAGCACCTCGTTTTTGCCCCCGAGTACAACCGTATAGGGCAAGGCCAATCTGGAATTGCCCAATTGGCGGGCCAATTCCGCACCTTCGGAGTCGCCATTAAGCAGTGGGTATGTCACCGGGTATTTTTTAGAGAAATCGACGACGTTCTCTGCAGTATCAAGCGCAATGCCGACAAATTGAACGCTGTTCGAAGAATATTTTGTCTGTAGCCTGGAAAAGGCCGGCATTTCCTCCCGGCAGGGCGTGCACCAGGTCGCCCAGAAGTTGATAACCAGGATTTTCCCCTGCCACTGGGAAAGTAACTGCGGTTTCCCTTCTGCATCATTCATCCGGGCGGCAAACAGGCGGCTGATGGCGGTACTTTCGATTAAAGCTTGGGGCGCGGACGATTCAGGCCTCCCTCGGGATTCCAGCCCGATGTAAACCCCGGCGGCCAAGGCAAGCAGTGTGGCGACAAGGCTGACAGCTAGGTTTTTGCCGCTTCTCATGGCTTGTCTGCGCTGTCAGCGTCAATAAGCTTTTTTACGGCATCAAGGCGTGCACGCTGGCGAACTCTGCCGTCACGGGTTTTAAACGTAACGCGTTCGTCTTGCGACGGATAAACGATCAGATTGGCGATAGCCTCTTCGCTTTGAATGGTCAATACGGCTTCGGCGCGATCAGACCGCGGCACGCTGTGCTCATAAGCAATGCCCTGGTTGAGCAGAAAAATCTCGACATCCTTGGCGCTATCAGTGAATAGCTGTATGTCGATTTCGGCGTAGCGACTTGCTGTTCCGTCAAGGACGGATCCAGACAGATAAGGGTTGAATTGCAGCATGATCGACATAATTTCGCAGGCTTTTTGCCGAAGATCGGTGATTCTTGCGACCTGCTCGTCGTTCTGGAAAAGGCGCTGATAGAGGCGCAACTCGGCTTCGACCTCGGAATTTTCAGGGAGTTGTGCATTCTCCGGCAGTCCAAGCGCGTGGGCTGCTTTGCGTTTGGCCGCCGTGTAGTCACTGATGCCGTTTTCGGCGATCAGGCGTGCAGCGGCATTGGCGATGAGCGTGCGCTGTTGGGCGTTGTCTGTTTGATTATTACGGTCAGTCATGGGGTGCTTACTGCCTGAGGGTACAATTATCAGTATGCGGCGTAAGCCGGCCGGTCAATTCTAACGTGGATTTTTTGCATGCATATTCATATTCTGGGCGTTTGTGGCACCTTTATGGGTGGTATCGCTCAATTGGCCAGTGCCGCAGGGCATCGTGTCACCGGCTGTGATGCTGGCGTCTATCCGCCGATGAGTACGCAACTTGAAGCGTCTGGCATCGAGTTGATTGAAGGCTATGGCGTTGAGCAGATTGCCCTCAAGCCGGATTGTTATGTGGTGGGCAACGCCATTTCGCGCGGCAATCCGCTGCTTGAAGAAATACTTGATCGTGGCCTGCCTTATGTTTCCGGCCCGCAGTGGCTGGCCGACAATGTATTGCAGGGACGCTGGGTGCTGGCGGTGGCCGGCACGCACGGCAAGACCACAACCGCATCGATGCTGGCCTGGATTCTTGAGGATGCGGGCTTGAGCCCCGGCTTTTTGATCGGCGGCGTACCCATGAACTTCGGCGTATCGGCACGTTTATCCGGAAAATTGAGTGATTCTCCGTTCTTCGTGATCGAAGCTGACGAATATGACACGGCTTTTTGCGACAAACGTTCCAAGTTCATCCACTATCGCCCGCGGACGGTAGTCTTGAATAACTTGGAGTTTGATCATGCAGACATCTTCGCCGATCTTGCCGCGATCGAGACGCAATTCCATCATTTAATGCGTACTTTGCCAAAAAACGGACTGATTGTGAGCAATGCTGCAGAAGCCAGCCTGGATAGAGTGCTTGAGCGCGGCTGTTGGACGCCGGTTGAGCGCTTTAATGAAACCGATGGTTGGCATATTGAGGGTGATGACGCCGAGGGGTCGCTTTGCCTGCTGCGCGGCACCGAGGCGATTGGCCAAACGCACTGGGCATTGAATGGCGAGCACAACCGGGCCAACGCTGTCGCAGCGCTACTTGCCGCGCGGCATGTGGGCGTACCGTTCGACAAGGGCCTGGACGCGCTGTCGCGCTTTGAGAACGTCAAGCGCCGGATGGAACTGCGTGGCACGGTGCGTGGCATCAGCGTTTACGACGATTTTGCCCATCACCCCACAGCGATTGCGACCACCGTCGCTGGATTGCGGCGCAAGGTTGGCAAGGCGCGCATTCTTGCGGTGCTGGAACCGCGCTCGAACACCATGAAACTTGGTGTGATGAAGGCGCAATTGCCGGCCAGTCTGGCCGAGGCCGACCGGGTGTTCTGCTACGGCGCCAATCTGGGCTGGGATGCGGACGAGGCGCTGACGCCACTGGGTGATAAGGCGCGTGTGAGCGACAATCTGGAGCAACTGGTCGCCGACATCGTGGCGGAGGCGCAGGCTGGTGATCAAGTGCTTGTGATGAGCAATGGAGGCTTCGGCGGGATTCACGGCAAGTTACTCGACTCGCTGGCGAAATAGCCGAATAGTCGATTCGTTTCACAAAATGCCCTGCAGCCCAGTCCAGATGCGCTTCTAAAAATGAAAGCGCCAACCCACGCGGCCTGCAGGCCGATTTTGTTTGACACACTGCCCTAGATGAAATGATCAACCAGCAGTGCAGCAAAGAGCAGCGTCAGGTAAAGAATTGACCAGCGGAAGGTGCGTCGGGCCAGCGCGTCGCTGTAGTTGCGCCATAGCGCAAAGGTGTAGGCGAGAAAGACGGCATCAAGAATGAGTGCGACGGCGAGATAGCCCGCACCGCTCATGCCGAGCGTGAAGGGCAGCACGCTGGCACCGGTCAGCATCACCACATAAAGCAGGCTATGCAGGCAGGTGAGCTTGATGCCGTGGGTGACGGGCAACATGGGCAGGCCGGCCTTGGCGTAGTCTTCGCGGCGGTAGCAGGCCAACGCCCAGAAGTGCGGCGGCGTCCAGATGAAGATGATGAGGAAGAGAACTAAGGCTTCCGGCCCGACATTCCCGGTCATCGCCGTCCAGCCGAGCAGCGGCGGCATGGCACCCGAGGCGCCGCCGATCACGATATTCAAGGGCGTTGCCGGCTTGAGCACGACGGTGTAGATCACCGCGTAGCCGAGGAAGGTGGCGAGCGTCAGCCACATCGTCAGGTCGTTCACAAAAGCATGCAGCAGCCACAGGCCGGCACCGCCAACGAGTGTGGCGAGCGTCAGCGTTTCCGTGGCTGAGGTTTCGCCGCTGGCCGTGGCGCGGCGGCGGGTGCGCGTCATCAAGGCATCGACGGTGCGCTCAACGAGACAGTTGATCGCCGCGGCGGCGAAGGCAACCAGCGCGATGCCGAACGATGCAGCGGTGAATTTGCCAAGCGGCGGGAAACCGGGTGCGGCGAGGAACATGCCGATCATCGCGGTAAATACGATCAGCGTATTTACGCGTGGTTTGCACAGCACGACGAAATCAGCAAGATGCTGTCTTGCCGAGCGTTGAGCAATACGGTGTTCGTTCAAGTTTGCAGGCATAAAATTATCAATTCGTGCGTGGCGGTCAGCGAATCCAGGAATACTTGAGCAAACGCTCCATGTCCTTGAGCAGGCCACGGCTATCGTTGGCGTCGGTGTAGCGCATCATCACATTACCCAGCGGGTCAATGACAAAAACGGCGTCGCCTTGGCTTTCCAGCGCTTTGTGCCAGGGCTCTGTTGCATTAACGTTAACCGCCACGACAACCAGCTCCGGAAAGCGGCGCTGCAAATCAGCGGCGAGTGTGGCGTTTGCATGTTGTGCAGCACCTCCACCAGGGAAGCTGAACAGGATGCGTTTGAAGCGGTTCTGATCCTTGCTCAAAGCAGCATTGACCCGCTGCATTTGTTGCACACGGCCCTCGCAGGCAGCCGAGCAGGCACCAACCACAGGCAGGGCAATCAGCCACTTGCCGGTCAGCTCAGAGGTCGGCAAAGCGCGCCCGTCGGCATGGGTCAGTCCTGTAACGGGCAGGGTACGTGCGGGTTGCAGCAACTCACCATGATTGCTGAATTTTTCAGGCCGCCAATCCAGCCAGAACAGTCCGGAACCAATGATGAAGGGCAGGAAGAATACGGCTGCTACCAGCAGAAGCATGCGCCGTGAAGAATTGGGGGCGGTGAGAGTCATCGTAGTCATAGTTGTCATGGTCATTCAAGAATTTCGTGTTGCGCGGCGAAAAGTGAAAAACAGCCAGAGCGCCAACGTGGTTGCAGCGAAGGCCCACCACTGTAGCGCGTAGCCCAGATTGGCCTGGGCCCGGTTATCGGGGCGCGGCCACTCGCGTGTAAAACCGCCAGCGCCACTCTCCGGTGCAAGCTGAATGACTACCGGCTGGATGGGGAAGCTGACCGCTTTTCCATAGCGCGCCAGATCAAGGTTCGGCCACACCCGTTGCCAGTCGCTCTGAAGGGCTGTCGCGTCTGCGCCAAGAGTAAAGAAACGTGTGGCAGGAACAATCGCTGTGCCGGTTACCTCGACAGCCCCGCCTGGCGTGGCAACCGGCGGAACAAGACGATGCTCAGCGAGTGCGGGTACCCAGCCACGATTGACCAGCACGCGAAGCTCACTGCCGGTGAGTCGAAGCGGGGTGATGACATGAAACCCGGCCTGGCCGTTATAGGTGCGGTTGTCGATCAGTATCTGAAATTGCGGCTCGTAGACGCCTTGAGCAATAACCTTGCGATAGCGCAAGGTTTCCGAATCAACAGGCGTTAAAGGGAGTTGAATCGCCTGTTCAGCGCCAAGTGAATCAAGCTGCTGCTGCAGGCTTTCCTTGGCCGCCGCCTTGTTCCATTGCCACTGCCCGGCAGCAATGAAAACAGCAATCAGCAGCGTGGCTGCCAGCGTCGGCAGAATGGACGGACGCAAGAGCGGCGTTGACGCAGTTGTCGGCGCAGTGGCGACTGGCGCATAATCAGGACTCACCGTGCTGGAGTCAGTCATGTTCAAATTTGTCATCATTCTCATGTTGATCGGCATCGTTGGCAGCCTGTTTTCCGGGCTGTTTTTCCTCTTCCGCGATCAGGGTGCTGGTGATCGCACTGTCAAAGCACTGACCCTGCGTATTGGCCTGTCGATTGCGCTATTTGTGTTGCTCATGCTCGGTTTTTACTTTGGGCTGATTCCACGCTAGCGCACTGATGCAGTCTTCGGAGCCGTTGGCGAGTCATCGACCTTGAAAAAGGCATACGCCAGAGTAATGGTGCGGATGTCTTTGTCGATCTCGGGTTGGACGATGAACGTCAGCGGCATTTCCCGTGTTTCACCGGGCGCCAGCGTCTGTTGTGCGAAACAGAAACAATCGAGCTTCTCAAAATGCTGCGCGGCCAGACCTGGCGAAACACTGGGAATAGCCTGGCCGACGATGGGCTTGTCTGAGCGGTTGTGTACGCGGAACTTGGTCTGGTGCAGTTCGCCTGGGTGCAGATCAAGGCTGGCGGTCAGGGGAACCATCTCCCATGGCAGGCCGGGCATCACGGTGCCGGTGAACTCGACGGTGACAATGCGGCTCAGGTCAATGCGTGAAGCGGGTGCCGTGGCATTGGCCGTGATCCCGCCAAGACCCAGGCTGCCACTTTTGGCAACACTGGTCTTGCCATTGAGTCCGGTTACGTTGCACAGCACGTCGTAGAGCGGCACTAGCGCAAACCCGAACGCAAATGCGAGAGTGACCACTGCCAATAGCTTGATAACCAGTTGGCGGTGGCTGCGTGCAGGCGACTGGTTAGGCTGGTCAGGCTGGTCAATTGCAGGTGTGGTCACGGGGTTCATCTCAGCGCTTTGGTTTCGGGTTGTGCCGAAGACGATGTTTCGCTCGCGGCCAGCGCAATTTTGCCGGGTGCGGTTGCAATACGATCTTCCGGCAAGGTCATCAGTTCATAGTTGATGTAGCCCAGAATGGCGACAGGCACCAGTGCCCAGAGCAGTTGCACCGAGCCGGTCGGGCCGGCAAATCGTGCCACTGATTGACCGGAAGCCCGATGATGCCTGAACAGCGAAATGATCAGCAGGGCAGACACCAGCAAAAATAATGCGCTGATCATTAGCATGAAGTTGTAATGGGTCATTGCGTTTGATTCTCCGGTTGGCCTTGGCGCCCTATAGCCAGTACACAAACACAAACAACAACAGCCAGACCACATCGACAAAGTGCCAGTACCAGGCGACGGCCTCGAAAGCAAAATGCTTTTCCGCGGTGAAATGTCCAGCCAGCGAACGCAGGAGGATGACGATCAGCATGACCGTTCCCAGCATCACGTGGAAACCATGGAATCCGGTCATCATATAGAAGGTCGCGCCATAGATGCCGTCACGAATGCTGAAGGCGGCTTCGGCGTATTCATGAATCTGGAAGCCGATAAAAATGATGCCGAGGAGAACGGTAAGGGCAAGACCGAGCTTGAGTTGGGTCTGATTGCCTTTTTGCAGGCCCCAGTGCGCCCAGGTCACGGTGGCGCCTGAAGTCAGCAGGATCAGCGTATTTAGCGCCGGAATGCCCCACGCCTCGACCGGCACAGGAACACTGCTGGCGGCCGGGCCGGCGGAAGGCCAGGCTGCAGTAAAGCCCGGCCACAGGAGTTGTGCATCGGCCAGCATGGGCAGGGAGAAATTCCGCGCATAAAACAGTGCGCCGAAAAAGCCGGCAAAGAACATCACCTCCGAAAAGATGAACCACACCATGCCCCAGCGGAACGAGACATCGACCTGATGGGCGTATTTGCCGGACAGACTTTCCTTGATGACTGTGCCGAACCAGCCGACCAGCATGACCAGCAGAATCGCGAAGCCGAGCGCGAGAATGTAAGGGCCGGCCGCAATCTTGTTGAGCAAAAGAACAAAGCCGGTGGCCAGTGAAAGCAGGGCGACCGAGCCGACCAGCGGCCAGATCGAAGGCGGTGGCACAAAATACGTATCAGTATTGGAGTGACCTTGCATGGTGGGTATCCCTTTCTGTGGCCTATTTCACGACGGGCGGAGTAACGAAGGTGTGATAGGGCGGTGGAGAAGCCAGCGTCCACTCCAGCGTGTCGGCTCCCTCCCACGGCTGGTTGCCGGCAGGCGCGCCGCCGCGCACGCACTTTACCACCACGTAGAG
>JANNGP010000086.1:0-8134 GCA_031403915.1 Betaproteobacteria bacterium | reverse complement strand
CAAGCGGCTGGCGGAAGCGAGCGGGTTTTCGCAGCCCGAGGTCGAGCGCTTGTGTGATTTGCGGCCGATTGTTCGGCCCGCGCCGGCGCGGGTAGCCAGGCCGGCTCCGTCGCTGCTGCGGCCCTTGCTGCGTTTGTTGCTGCAAAAGCCGGAACTGGCGAAGGGTTTGCCGCTGGATGCGCTGCCCACCAATTCGGCGGAAGCTCGGGCGGTCAGGTATTTGTGCGAAACGATACTGGCGGCGGGCGAGCCGACGCCGGCCTACGCGGCCTTGCTTGAACGGCTGCGTGGGAATGAGGATGAAAACATTTTGCGAGAAGCGGCCGCCGAACTAATGCAGCAACCCTTTGCCGAAGACGACATCGATGCCGAGTTTGAAGGTGCCGTCAGTCGTTTGCTGGAGGGGGAGAGCAAGCGGTCGTTCGCCCTTTTGCAGGAGAAGGTCTACAAGCTGGGGGTGGCCGGTTTGTCGAGTGAAGAAAAGCAGCACTACCTTCAGGCGCTCAGTGCCCGAGGGAAAGCAGGCTAAGTTGTGATAAAATCTAGGGTTTTTCCAGTACAACGCTAACCGGGAAGTGGCCATGGCAAGGGAAAAGGCAGTAAGCAACAAGACGGCAAAGGCGAAGGCAGCCGAGCTGTTGGCGCAAATCGGCAATCAGCCGTCGCCGGTAGATGACGAGACGCGCAAGACGCGGCTAAAGACGCTGATCAAGCTGGGCAAGGAGCGCGGCTTCCTGACCTACGCCGAGGTTAACGATCACCTGCCGGATGACGTCGTCGATGCCGAGCAGATCGAAAACATCATCAGCACGTTCAACGACATGGGCATCCAGGTCTACGACGAGGCGCCAGATGCCGAGACGCTGCTCATGTCCGACGCCGCCGCCCCCGTTGTTTCCGACGATGCGGATGTTGAAGAACAGGCCGAGCAGGCGCTATCTACCGTCGACTCGGAATTTGGCCGCACGACCGATCCGGTCCGCATGTACATGCGCGAAATGGGCTCGGTCGAATTGCTCACGCGTGAAGGCGAAATCGAAATCGCCAAGCGTATCGAAGACGGCCTCAAGCACATGATCCAGGCGATTTCTGCCTGCCCGACAACGATTGCCGAAATCGTCGATTGCTCGGACAAGATCGCCTGTGACGAAATGCGCATCGACGAATTGATCGACGGCCTGATCAGTCCTGATGCCGAAGAAATCATCGAAGAGCTGGCCGAAGACGAAGAGGCCGAAATCGAAGCGGATGAGAGCGACGACGGCGAAGCGGCCGAAGGCGCTGCCGCTGCCGCGTCCTTGCTCAAACTCAAGGAAGATGGGCTGGAGAGACTCGAAATCATCAAGTCGCTCTACACCAAGGCGCATGCCGCTCTGGTCAAGAAGGGCTCGCAGGATAAGGTCTATCTCAAGCTCCAGGAAAAAATCTCCGAAGAAATGATGGGCATCCGCTTCACCTCCAAGACCATTGAACGCCTGTGCGAATCGGTGCGCGCCATGGTTGAAGAAGCCCGTGCCTGCGAGCGCAAGATTCAGCGCATCTGTGTTGACACCGTGCGCATGCCGCGTCCGCACTTCATCAAGGTCTTTCCAGGCAACGAACTCAACCTTGACTGGGTTGATGCCGAACTGGCGTCCGCCAGCAGCAAGGTTTACGCCCCGATCCTCGCGCGCAATGCACCGAACGTGAAGGAAGAGCAGAAAAAACTGCTCGCCCTGCAGGATCGCATCGGTATCCCGCTCAAGGAACTGAAAGACATCAACAAACAGATGTCCACTGGCGAAGCCAAGGCCCGTCGCGCCAAGCGCGAAATGACCGAAGCCAACCTGCGTCTGGTCATCTCGATTGCCAAGAAATACACCAACCGTGGTTTGCAGTTCCTCGACCTGATCCAGGAAGGCAATATCGGCCTGATGAAGGCGGTGGACAAGTTCGAATACCGTCGCGGCTACAAGTTCTCGACCTACGCCACGTGGTGGATTCGCCAGGCCATTACGCGCTCGATCGCCGACCAGGCGCGCACCATCCGCATCCCGGTGCACATGATCGAAACGATCAACAAGATGAACCGCATCTCGCGCCAGATTTTGCAGGAAACTGGCCTCGAAGCCGATCCGGCGACGCTGGCCAAGAAGATGGAAATGCCGGAAGAGAAGATCCGCAAAATCCTCAAGATCAGCAAAGAGCCGATCTCGATGGAAACGCCGATCGGCGACGACGACGACTCGCATCTGGGCGACTTCATCGAGGATTCGGCCACGCTCGCACCGACCGACGCCGCGCTGTTCTCCAGCCTGCGTTTCATCACCAAGGACGTGCTCGACACGCTGACCCCGCGCGAAGCCAAGGTTTTGCGCATGCGTTTTGGTATCGAAATGAATACCGACCACACGCTGGAAGAAGTCGGCAAACAGTTTGACGTCACCCGCGAGCGAATCCGCCAGATCGAAGCCAAGGCTCTGCGTAAGCTGCGCCACCCCTCGCGCTCCGACAAGCTGCGCAGCTTCCTCGACAACGGCAACAGCTAAGCGGCAACAAAGAATTCAGGCGGGCAGATTGCTCTGTTTGCCTGAGGGCCTGTAGCTCAGTTGGTTAGAGCAGAGGACTCATAATCCTTTGGTCCACGGTTCAAGTCCGTGCGGGCCCACCAGTAATAGAGCGGCTCCCAGAGATGGGAGCCGTTTTTCTTTGAGAGTGACAAGAAAAGTACGAATACCAGCCCGCGCGATGGCTGGCGATTCTAAAGAGCGCCGGCCTGCAGGCCAATAAACACGGGCATCACGGCATGCACAAGCCTGTGATTCAATTTCCGCGGGGCTTCCAGCGATGCGATTATCGGAGTTGCTGCGCGAAAAGAGCGCATCATCGCTGTTCGCGTAACTGGCTGAGCTGTAACTTCATCTGTTCTTTTTTGGCGTGTTCCTGTTCGCGAAAGTTTTTCCTGGAGTTGCGCTCAGTCTCTTCACATGCCTTGAATGCATCCGGTGTGTTGGCACTGCGGACACACGCATCAGCAATCTGGAGTATCTTGATGCGCTCTTGATGCGAGGCTATTTCCGCCGCCTTGCGCCGCTCGAACATTTGCTGACGAACAGCATCCTGATTCTGCATCGGCTGAGGTTGAGTGCTCTGGGCTAGCGCGGCCAGAGGCAGAAACAGACTGAAACAAATGAGTTTGAATCGCATAACCATCTCCTTTGTGTGTGTGGAGTACAAAGTATGGTTAGAATGATTTGATAAATCTGTTAGCGATTGTAAGAAAACTTTTCTGCTCAACAGATTCACTGATCGGCGTATCAATTGCAGTCAGCTTTCCGTCAGCGACCATGCACAGCACACCTGCCCGCGCTTCGGTGCTTTCACGCCGTTCATCACGTTTCCTTTTGTTCTCCCGCAATGCGCCGGGTTTCAAGGGGATTGTCGTTGCATAGAGCAATGCGGACTGCCGGATGCTTAGCGGCCAAAGTTATTTCTCCAGCTATCTGTCAGCACCTTTAAGACGGGCGTGATCTTGCCGCCGTCCGGATCATTGCTTTCCAGGTCGTTTGCATCAAACGTAGGGTTCCATCCGTTCCAGCCGCGAAACCCGTGATATGCCCAACTCCAGCCGTGCTTCTCGAAGATGTCGATGGAGTCCTTTATCCATTGATCCGCACCGGGCGCCCAGCGTAGCGCCGAGAATTCCCCGACGAACATGATTGCGTTATGCGTCTTCGCAAAAGCAAGGGCTTCCTCCATACTCTTTTCAAGCGTCTTCTTGTCCCACAGGATCACAGGATCGGCGGGGAAGCGTTTGAGCATGCCGGGGTAGGGTTTGTTGACGTACTCCGGCGATTTGTACTCGCCGATCTTCTGATGTGTATAGGCGTGTGGCGCGTAGTGATGAAACGAGTACACCGTTTTCGGGTGCGCCAGCGGTCGAAAATCTTTCAGGCCAGCCGCCAGACCATAAGGGGCAGGCTCGACCACGATATAGGTGTTCGCGTCGATGGGAAGAATCTCCTTTACCACGGAAGGGAGGATCGTGCTTTGCCAACGACGCAATTCATCCTGCGTGTTCGGCTCGTTCAGGATGTCGTAGCCGATGAGGTTCGGGTGTTTGCCAAATTCCTGCGCAATGTGTTTCCAGACCTTGATTAGCTCACGGTCGTAGCCCGGCCCCGCGAACTCCTTGCCATAGATCGGGCCGGGCCTGCGGCCAACCACCTCGCCAACGGTAATGATTACCCAAATGCGATGCTTCTCTGCAAGATGCAGTGCGATGCGTATGGCGTCGATGTGGCGCTTGTACGGCGCCATCGGGTCTGTCGCAGGAATGCGCGGCACGACAGCCCCCGGCTTCTGATCCCAGGGCGAACCCTCGTCGATGTTGACCCACAGCCGCAACAGATTGACATTCCAGTCCGCCATTTTTTTGTAGGCGGCTTCGCTGGTGTATTCGCCGGGGTCCTGCCAGTTGGCAGCCGTCGTGCCAATGGTCGCCATATTTAAGCCGCGCAATCCGCTCTTCGGCCAGATTTTTTCTGCATTGCTTTTCGTCAGCGGTTTGGCAAGCAGGGCGAGCGATTCAGGCGAAGGGACGACGACATCCAACACGAGATCGGTCAAGACAATGCTGGCGAGAACGGTCTTTCTGCCGGGTTCGGCGTGCGGCACGAAGCCGAGATTAAGGCGCGTCGCCCCTGCGGGGATGTCGACTAGAACTTGTAACTCACGGAAAGTGTTGTCGCTTCGCGGCAGCGGTCTGAGTGAGCCCTTGTCTGCCAGTAGCTTGCCGCCCGCACCATGCCAACGCCAGCCCAAAGCGAACGCGCCGCTTTCATTGGCTCCCGAGAAAGTTTGGTACTTGAAACGCAGCCTGAATTTTTTTTGTGTGTGGGGTATCGTATTGCGGTCGATGTGATAAGCGCCGAATTCGTGCGACGTCGAACGGAGCGTAATGATGCCGTTATTTTGTGTTGCCGAAACGCTCCCGGCTGCCTGCCAGACGTCTGCGTCAGCCGATGCGGTATTGATGAAGAGGATTAAGGCAAGGAAAGCCAGTCGGATCATTTTGTGCGCGATCTTTCTTTCTGGCATAGCGCTATTCATCGGCGAGCAATAGGGGTAAGAAGAAGGCCCCTGTTGTTTTTACAGTCTCAGCGTTGCGTTGTGTGTGCGGTAATCGCCAGCCATTCGCCGTTGCGCTGTTCGAGCAGGTAGTCCTCCAGCGACTCAAAGCGGAAGGGTTTGCCGTTCATCAGACCCTGTTCGATGGTGATTGATTTGACGCGAAGCTTCTTGCAGGATTCTGAGGTTTCGCCTTCGGCCAACGTCGCTTCAATTGAAACGCGGCGTTGCGTGTAATCCTTGAGGTTGGAGATGGAGCTCAGGATGCTATTCACCATTTCCTCGCGTGAAAATTCAAGAGTGGTTGTGCCGCTGCCTTTTTGAACGGTAGCCTTGGCCACGATCTCCGGCGCAAAGAGACTGAGAATGGTTTTGATGTCGTTATTGGCGATGGCGCGATCCAGGCGTCCGAGCCAGACTTCACCGATGGCGACTGGCGGGCAACCGACAATGGGTGTGGCCAGCGGTTCGGTTGTCGTAACGGCTTTTTGGCTGGTTGTGGTAGGCGCAGTTGTCAGGGCAGGTGCCGGTAGCGTGCGGCCGGGCAGTTTCTCCAGTTGTTTTCGGGCGTTAGCGTCCGCTGTTGCGGAGTAGCGGTCGAGTTCCTTGTCAAAAGCTCCCGGCACGTAGAAATCGGGCACCCTGTCCAGCAAAACCGGTAGCAGGAGTGTCATCAGCGCCCGGGTGCGTATTGCGACAGAATTCGGGTCACGGGCAAAGCCCACCTTGCCGCTGTTGATGCCCACTTCGCCGCCATTGGCCTCAAGCGAAGTGGCGCCGCGATTGACCTTGTCGTAGGTGCCCTGAAGATAGGTGGCATTGGCTTTTTCTTGCGGTAGTACATAAGGCTCGTGGTCAGTACCGCGAATGCCGATGGTGGCAGATGGTGTGAGCACACGATGGTTGTTGCTGTTGATCTGGCCAATCCATCCGCTGATGATGCGCAGGGAGCCGGTGAGCAGGCGCAAGATTTGGCGGTCGGTGGTTTTTCCTTCGGCAGAAAAACGCTCGGGAATGAATTCAGCGCCCGGGCGAACGGCGACAATACCGGCGTCGCCCGTTTGTAATACCGCTTCGCTATTGGACGCGGCGCTTACCTTTTCGCCAACGAGAACCACGCCGCCATTTTTTAACTTGCGGCTTTCCCCGTTTTTATCGGTCACCGTGACCTCGCCCTTCAGGTGCTGAACATTGGCGAAGGGCTTGCCGGTATCGGGATTCTCCGGGGTGGCTTCGGCCGCTCGCACCGCAAGCGGGGAAAACGTGGCACAAAACAACACAAGAGCCAGTAGCATCCGTGCAATGGGGTTGGTCAGGGCAGGTTTCATCGGGTATCCCGGCGTAAGTGACGGATGTGAGTTGTAAAGTTTAATCCCAATTGAGCTTTGGTCGGCACTTGATTAAATTTTTCTAAAGTGTAATATCCTGCCTGTTGCGCCGATTTGAGTTTCAGCTTGCGGGCGCTTTATAAATGCTGCTAAAGCGGATGTCACCCGACCCGTTTTAGCGCGCAAGCCTGAACGGGTTTTTTGTTGTCTGCAGCATCGCCGATTTAACGCACAACTTGCGGGGCGAATCATAAATTCCGCTAAAGCGTCGCTTGCTTTTCCGCCCCTGGAAGCCGGCTACGCCGGAACCAAAGGGGGTAGGAGAATGGCAATGGTTATCACCGATTCTGATCTGTGCCGTAGTACAAAGGAAACCTCCGGCAGATTTTTGGCCTCACTACCGGCTGTCAGGCTCGCTCCATTATTGGCAAACCGCGCCAGAGATATTGAGCGTGAGGTGCAGAATGCACGAGCCAGAGTCAGGGCACACCTTCTCGCCGGGCAGATTGCGAGAGCTTGTCGATGAGTTGTGCTGGGCCGGCTATTTTTCGGATGCTTTGGCCAGCAGTTCTTCGCGCGTCGAGTGCGGTGCGGCGAGGCTGTGAATGGCGAAAACTCGCAATGGGTCATCAGAGGCAAGGCGTCCGGCCGCGACTTCTCGCCGAGTAACCGCATCAAGGGTTTCGGCACAAATCTGGTCGCCGATGATGGCTTCACGTAGCAGGTAGCCGCCAAAGCGCTTTTTGCGTGCTTCCTGAAAACTGCAGAGTTCGTCAACGGACACACCGGTCTCGGCGAAGTCCATCGTCGCTTGAAAGAGCGAGAACAGCATGTCACGTCCTTCTGGCGATTCTTCGGCTTCAAGCGACTTCTCAATTTCGCTGACAATTGCCTGCCAGTTCGAGCGAACGTTGTCAGGGTCGGTGAGTTGCGACTGAATACTCTTATAGCTCATGCGGTCAGACCGGTCTAAGGAAGATGCCAGTTTATCCTTGGCGCTACCGCACGTGAAGCATTGTTGTTAGAGACCCAGTTCGCTCAGGCCGGGGTGGTCGTCGGGCCGCCGCCCGAGTGGCCAGAAGAATTTCCGCTCTTCCGCCTTGATCGGGAGATCGTTGATACTGGCGAAGCGGCGCGCCATGAAGCCTTGATCGTTAAACTCCCAGTTCTCGTTGCCGTACGAGCGATACCACTGCCCCGAGTCGTCGTGCCACTCGTAGGCAAAGCGCACAGCAATGCGGTTGCCGTCGCAAGCCCACAGTTCCTTGATCAGCCGGTAGTCGAGTTCCTTCGCCCACTTGCGGAGGAGGAACTCGCGCACCGCGGCGCGCCCAACCGGAAACTCGGCGCGATTGCGCCAGCGCGTGTCCTCGGTATAAACGAGAACCACCCGATCCGGGTCACGGGAATTCCACGCATCCTCTGCCAGTCGCACTTTCTGCGCGGCAGATTCCAGCGTGAAGGGCGGCAGCGGCGGTTTCGATTCCACCGGATCAGTACGTCTTGTAGGACAAGAATTTTCCGCTCATGACGATGCTGACACGGTCGCCCTGCGGGTTGGGCTCACGCTGGAGATCCATCTTGAAGTCGATGGCGCTCATGATGCCGTCGCCGAACTCTTCGTGAATCAGTTCCTTGAAGGTCGTGCCATACACGCTGATCAGTTCGTAGAAGCGGTAGATCAGCGGGTCGGTCGG
>JANNGP010000085.1:0-8791 GCA_031403915.1 Betaproteobacteria bacterium | reverse complement strand
ATGTCACGACCTTTGCTCTCTGCCACGAACTTTTGGATCAGCACGTTCTGTTTCTGAAAGAACAAAGCCCTTCACATCAGACAATGTGATGTAGGCACTCGTCTTGGTGTCATAAAGACGGCGATTCGGGTATTTCTTGATCAGACGAACCAAATCGGGCACGAAGACTTCTCCATTGGCAAAACAGTCGTAGCGCACGCTCTGCGCCACCTCAATTGTTGCACAGCAGCATTATACCTCAGCAAAAACGTAGTCAATTCGCGCCATTCCCGAACTCCATTGGAACAAGATGATCCGTGGATGTCGCCGCCGTGGTAATATTCGCCTTCCTCGTCGCGCCATTCATCAGTCTTGGCGCACGTCCGATGTGGCTTGGCATTCTCGCCTTGCCCAACTTACATATCCCTGAGTGTTTGCCCAGACTGGTTCGTGCATTAACGGAAATACTATTCCGCGCACGCATGGCAAACGCCTGGAGTTCTCCCGCATGAAATTTACCGAACTGGGTCTCGTACCCGAGATCCTGCTTGCCATTGCCGATCAAGGCTATGAAACCCCCACCCCGATTCAGGCTCAAGCCATCCCCGTCGTGCTCTCCGGGCGCGATCTGATGGCCTGCGCCCAAACCGGCACCGGCAAAACGGCCGGATTTACCCTGCCGATTTTGAACCGTCTGGCAGCGTCCAAGCCTGCCGGGCCACGCAAGATCCGCGTGCTGATTCTGACGCCAACGCGCGAACTGGCGGCACAGGTTGAAGAAAGCGTTAAAACCTACGGCGCGCATCTGCCCTTCAAATCGCTGGTGATGTTTGGCGGCGTCGGCATCAACCCGCAGATCACTGCGCTCAAAAAAGGCGTTGATATTCTGGTGGCCACCCCCGGCCGCCTGCTCGATCACGCGCAGCAGCGCACCGTCGACCTTTCGGGTGTTGAAGTGCTGGTGCTCGACGAGGCCGATCGCATGCTGGACATGGGCTTCATTCACGACATCAAACGCGTGATCAAGCTGGTACCAAAAGTGCGCCAGAATCTGCTGTTCTCTGCCACTTTTTCGGACGAGATCCGCGCGCTGGCCAGCACCTTCCTGGTCAACCCTGAATACGTTGAGTCGGAGCGCCGCAATACCGCGCCCGAGCTGGTCAAGCAATTCGTCTACAAAGTCGACCGTGAGCGCAAACGCGACCTGCTGGTTGAGCTGATTCGTGACAAGGGCTGGTATCAGGTTCTGGTTTTCACACGCACCAAGTGGGGAGCCAACGGGCTGGCGGACAAATTGCTCAAGGCCGGCATCGAAGCCGACGCCATCCACGGCAACAAAAGCCAGAACGCACGCACACGGGCGTTGGCCAACTTCAAAAGCGGCAAGCTGCACGTGCTGGTCGCCACCGATATTGCGGCGCGCGGCATTGATATCAATGAACTGCCGCACGTGGTCAATTTCGAGTTGCCCAACGTCGCCGAAGACTACGTCCATCGCATCGGCCGTACCGGCCGTGCAGGCACCGAGGGCGCTGCCGTATCGCTCGTTTGCGTCGATGAAATCAAGCTCCTGCACGACATCGAGCGTCTGCTCAAAAAGCAGATCGACGTTGTGGATTGTCCCGAGTACGCCCCAGACCCCAGCATCCGCGCCGAGCCTATCCTGATGCGCTCTGCCGGAGCACGTGGCGGACAACGTTCGCAAGGTGCACGTTCGGGCAATGGTGGGGCGCGCAGTGGTGCACCCAAGGCACCGGGCGGCCCACGTTCCGGCGCAGGCAAGCCGGGCGGCGGGTCACATCGTAGCGGCACACGGCACCACTAAGCAAACTCTGAACAAGTCGTCACACCGGCGAAAGCCGGTGTCCAGCCCCTTGGTTTTCCTAGATTCCGGCTTTCGCCGGAATGACAATTCTGAACTTGATCAGCGATTCCCTAAAGGTTTTTATTCCGCACTGCAGTGCAAATTGATTAGAATGTTTCATCATTCAAGACATTCGAATATCAAAGCTGAAGGCCGGAATAAGCATGCCATGTCCAACCTTTCCTGGATCGCCTTTGCTCACAGGGGCCGATGTTGAGTTAAAGCGCGCGGAAATTCTCGAGTATTTCCTCACCACCTTTGACCGTTATGAACAATTGTTTGATGTTCTAACCTGCGATGAAGCGTATTTCAGGAAACCCATCGCACTTCGCCACCCCCTGATTTTCTACTTTGGTCACACCGCCACGTTTTTCATCAACAAGTTGCTGCTGGCCGGTTTGATCGACCAGCGTATCAACCCCAAGTTCGAATCCATGTTCGCTGTCGGGGTTGATGAAATGAGCTGGGATGACCTGAGCGAAGCGCGCTATGACTGGCCGGGCGTTGACGAGGTTAGAGCCTATCGCCAGTCCGTTCGCACCACCGTTGCCCAACGGATTCAAACACTACCGTTGTCTCTACCGATCGATTGGGATCTCCCGTGGTGGATCATCCTGATGGGCATCGAGCACGAACGCATTCACCTTGAAACATCATCCGTACTGATTCGTCAGCATCAACTGCACTACGTTGCCCCTCACCCCGCTTGGCAACCCTGTCGAGAAGCGGCGACGGCACCGCAAAATGAGCTGGTTATGATTCCGGCTGCTGAATTCCGCGTCGGCCAGGACAGAAGTGATTCCGTTTACGGCTGGGACAATGAATTTGGTTGCCATGAAGCCTCCACCACTGCTTTTCAGGCGAGCCGCTATCTGGTTTCAAATCAGGAGTTTCTGACTTTTGTCGAGGCCGGTGGTTATGACGATGAATCTCTCTGGTTGGAAGAAGGCGCGGGCTGGAAAGACTTTACGCAAGCCAAACATCCTACCTTCTGGATCAAGGAGGGTACGGATGGTTCACAGTGGCGCTTGCGCCTGATGCTTGAAGAAGTACCCATGCCGTGGAACTGGCCGGTTGAAACCAATTATCACGAGGCCAAGGCATTTTGCCAGTGGAAAGCACGCGTTAGCGGCGAACCGGTACGTTTGCCGTCGGAAGACGAGTGGCAAGCGCTGTGCAAGTTTGCCGGAACAGGTGAAATCACGGCGGAACCTCCCGTACCAACGAACATCGGGCTCGCTCATTACGCCTCCTCCTGCCCGGTCACCGAGTTTGCACACGGACCGCTGTTCGACGTCATCGGCAACGTCTGGCAATGGACCGAGACGCCCATTTATCCCTTCGAGGGTTTCGAAGTCCATCCCATCTACGACGACTTTACGACACCCACCTTTGACGGTCGACATAACATCATCAAGGGTGGTTCATGGATTTCCTGTGGCAATGAGGCGCTGCCAGCGTCGCGTTATGCCTTCCGTCGTCACTTCTTTCAGCATGCCGGTTTTCGTTACGTGATATCTGACGCACCGGCAAGTGCACAAACATCGCATTACGAGACGGATCGGCTGGTCTCTGAATACGCTGAGTTCCACTACGGTGACGATTACTTCAACGTGCCAAATTTTCCGCGTGCTCTGGCGCAACTGGCTATTGAGGCGATGGGTAACAAACCGGCAAAGAAAGCCCTCGATCTGGGTTGTGCCACCGGGCGAGCCACATTTGAGTTGGCGCGGCATTTCGACAAGGTTACCGGGATCGACTTTTCCACCCGTTTCATTAGTTTGGGCACCCACCTGGCTGAGCAAGGCAGGCTACGTTACACCCTCGTTGAAGAAGGCGAACTGGTGGCTTACAAGGAGCGCAGTCTTGCTGAGCTCGGGCTCGACACAGTGACACAGAAAGTTGAGTTCTTTCAGGGCGACGCCTGTAATCTCAAACCGGTATTCACCGGTTACGACTTGATTCTCGCCGCGAATCTGATTGACCGCCTATACAGCCCGGAGAAATTCCTCGAAGCGGTGCACGAACGACTCACACCCGGCGGCTTGCTGTTGATCGCCTCACCCTATACGTGGTTGCCGGAACATACAAAACGGGAATCGTGGATCGGTGGATTCAAGAAAGATGGTGAAAACTTCAGTACGCTAGACGGCCTGAAAGCCATCCTCGGCAAGAACTTCCGCCTGCAACGCGGGCCTGTCTCCGTACCCTTTGTGATTCGCGAAACTAAACGAAAATTCCAGCATACGCTCTCTGAGGTCAGCATCTGGGAGCGCCGCTAAGGCCTACAAAAAACCGGCCCTCAACATCGCTATCGAGGGCCGGATGAACCCGAAACTTATTGCTTGGTGACAGGCAGTGCTTTGCGCACCGCAGCAGCTTCGGCAAGGATCACATCAACATCACTTCCCCACTTGCCCTTGGCCCTTTCATACGTCGGCTTGACGGCGTCGCGGAACGGTTAGAGGTTTGGCGTACTGATCTTGGCACCCTTCTTGGCCATATCGGCCAGCTGCCTCTTTTCGTTGGCTTTGACTTCAATTCGATTCAAGCCACCGGCTTCAATAGCCGCTTTGGTAACCCAATCAGCGCTTACAGTAAGTTACTTACCAATTTCTTTTTTATTCTCGGGACGTATATTATCTACAGATGCATAAAAGAAAATAAAATCGGCGAATCCCCCTGCCTCAAGTTCGAAAGCGTG
Organism: Betaproteobacteria bacterium; assembly: GCA_031403915.1. Lineage (GTDB taxonomy): Bacteria > Pseudomonadota > Gammaproteobacteria > Burkholderiales > Rhodocyclaceae > Propionivibrio. The sequence continues at coordinate 4,244 of JANNGP010000085.1, read as the reverse complement.
CCATTCTCCCTCGCCGACACTGATCACCATGCCTGGAGAAAGGAGCAATTCGTCATTCATGGTCGATTCAGATAATCCGTAGCAAATCTTGCACCCCTTGGCATCCAGAACGATAAGCGCCTCTTCAGAGTGAGCATGGGGGGGGGATACGCCCTGATCAGGGCTAAAGTGACTAAAACCGAGTGTGAAACGTTCGCTAGGAAGACTTCCATCCTTACCTATCGCTGTCCTGATGGTTCTGCCTATCAACCCAACAGAGGGTATGTCGGCCTTATCTAAAAATTTCATAGTAATTCTCCGAACAACATAAGAATGCAATTAACCCCCCAGCAAAACCAGGGGATTAATTCTGTTAGTTAAGGCAAAGAAATCATTTCTTTACTGGCAAGGCCTTACGCACAGCAGCGGCTTCAGCCAAGATAACGTCAACATCAGCGCCATATTTGGCCTTGGCCTTCTCATAGGTCGGTTTGACAGAGTCGCGGAACGGCTGGAGGTTTGGGCTATTGATCTTGGCGCCTTTGCTGGCCATCTCGGAAAGTTGACGCGCTTCGTTGGCCTTGACTTCAGCACGATTCCAGAGTCCGGCTTCTTGCGCAGCTCTTGTGATCGACTTCTGATCTTCCTTGGACAGTTTTTGCCAAGTTTTCTCGGAGATAGCCATTGGAAGCGGGCTGTAAACATGGCGGGTCAAGGTTACATGCGGCGCAACGTCGTAGAACCGCATCGAGTGAATCATTTCTATCGGATTTTCCTGGCCCACAACAACACCTTGCTGAATTGCCAAATAAACTTCAGTGATCGGCATGATCTGAAGCCCAAAGCCGATATCTTCGAGGATCCAGCGCATCATTTCATTCGGAAAAGAGCGAAACCTCTTGCCCTTTGCATCCGCTGGACTGTTCAGTACATCTTTGGTTGTCATGCAGCGGAAACCTGATTCCCACGTGGAAAGGAAGCGGAAACCTTTGGCCGGAGCCTTGTCGAATTGCGCCTTCAGCCATTTTGACTCGTCGTAAAACTTCCAGCCTTGTTCATAACTCTCAAAAATGAACGGCAGCATGGCCAAATTCAGAGATTCAATGTGAGGAGCGTAGGACCCTGTTGATGAATTGGTGAAGTCAATACCGCCACCAACGAGTTGCTCGATGTTTTTTGGATCGTTGCCCAACTGGCCACAGCAAAAAACATTCACTTTGTATCGGTTCTGAGTATAGTCCGCAACTTTTTTGGCGAAAACTAGAGCCGCTGCATGGCGCTCGCTCTGCTGTTGGTCAACATGGCTGAATTTCAGTACGGTTTGTCCCTGTGCAATTCCGGCGAGGCCAAACGTAATACATCCAGCTAACATCCAAACTTTAAAATTACGACTTAGTTTCATTTCGTCACCTCCAAAAGTTATACAAAAGTATCAAGAATCAAACTCTCTGTTAAACCAGGACCCAACCTAAATAAACAAGCCCATTTCCTACACCGCGTGCAAATAAAAGTCTTTCTGGAGCTGTGCTGCGAACTTTCCGCAATCATTAATCCGTGCTGCATCTACACCAGTAGAAATTCCGAGCTTGGAGAAAAACTGGACGAGAAGTTCAGTTGCAATATTGCCGCTGGCTCCCGGCGCAAACGGGCATCCACCCAGACCGCCACAGGCACTGTCAAACATCTTCACACCGGCAAGCAGTGCTGCGTAAATATTGGCAAACTCGAAACCGCGGCACTGATGAAAGTGAACGCCAATCTGAGCGTTCTTGACCTTGGTGAGGACTTCGGAGCAAAGCTCGTAGGTCAGTTTGGGATCCCCCACGCCAGTCGTGTCACAAAGGGTGATTCCGGCATAACCAGCCGCCGCGAGTTCCTGAGAAATCCCGAGCACTCGTTGGCAAGGCGCTCGACCTTCGATATCACAACCAAATGCCGTTGCAATGTTGGCGCGAATAATTATGCCGGCATCCTTGGCCATTGCCGCCATCAACACCAATTCAGCCAGTGACTCAGCGACAGTCAAATTGACATTGTTTTTATTGTGCGCCTCGCTTGAACCGATGACCGCGACAGCCTCCTTCACCCCGGCTGAAATGGCCAATTCCAGCCCTTTTCTGTTTGGCACAAGTACTTTGTAACAAATCTCTTCACCGGGAAATGCCGCTACAATTTCCGCGGCATCGCGCATTTGAGGAACCCATTTCGGGCTGACAAATGCCGTGATGTCGATGTGACGAATTCCAGTCTCCTTGACAAGACCGATGAACTGAATCTTCTTTTCTGTTGGGATAAAGAGGCCCAGATTTTGCAGCCCGTCACGCGGCCCGACCTCAGTGATCTCGACACTATCGGGCAGAATCAGTGGGGCTGGCATTGATTTGATCTCGTTCATCATTTGACTTACAGCACCACGTTCTCAAGCAGATCGCCGAATATTTCACTTTCCGGCGGCTCCGTGCGGCCGATCGGTTCGGCAACACGCGTGATATTGAGATAGTGCTTCTGCGTGATGTTTTCCGACGCCGTGTTGCCGCCCCACGTGCCGCAACCAAGTTGAAATGTAAACGCCAACCCATTCGACCAATTGCCGCTGTTCGAATTGCCGTGTGATTGCCGCACAACCACCCGGCTCGTCTTGGTTTGTTCTCCAAGCTTCAGAATGTGTTCTCGGTCAAATGAGTGGATGCCGCAGGAATGGCCTAAGCCCGAGTAGCCCGTAATCGCGTTCACCTTGGCGATTGCATCATCGAAGTCGCTATATTTGTAGAGCGTCAGCACCAGTGAAATTTTTTCGCCCGAGAACGGAAAGCCCTTGCCGACACCTTGCTCCTCGACCATCAGGAACTGTGTATCAGGTGGAACGTCAATGCCCGCCAAGGCAGCAATCTTATCTGCCGGCTGGGCAACCACTTTGGCAGACAATGCACCGTCTATCCACATCACACGCTGTAATTTTGCCTTTTCATCCGCCGTTGCGAGGTAGGCACCTTCCTTCTTCAGAGCCTCAAGCACGCTGTCGTAAATGCCTTCCTGAATAACCAGCGAGTTCTCGGCTGAACAACCGGACGCGTTATCACCAGTTTTACCAATACGAATCTTCCGAGCCGCATCTTCGATATCAGCGGTTTCATCGACCACAATCACAGCATTTCCTGCGCCAACGCCATAGGACGGTTTGCCTGAACTATAAGCCGCTCGCACCATGTCTCCACTGCCTGTTGCCATGACCGTATCACACTGGCTCATCAGTTCTCCGGCCATAAGCTTTGATGGATTTTCGATACATATAAAAAGGTCTTCCGGTGCGCCATTTTTTTTCAAAACATTGCGCATTAACTCAACGACTCTGGCCGTAGTTTTCTTGGCGCGCGGATGCGGCGCAAAAATCACAGCATTCCGCCCGCGCAGGCCCAACATCCCTTTGAACACCGGCGTGGCCTCCGGGTTGGTACTCGGAATCAGTGCTCCGATGACACCAATCGGTTTGGCGATCATGGTTATTCCGGTTTCTTTGTTGTAATCAATGACACCTACTGTCTTTTGATTCTTCACATCATAGAAGCAGCCGGGAATTTTTTTTGTCAGCTTGCCGATCTTGGAATCAATGCGCCCCATTCCCGTCTCTGCATCGGCCATTTCGGCGATTTCCCGGGCGACTTCTTCGCGTGATAAGGCGAAAACAACAGCGGCAGCCAACTCATCTGCCCGTCGCTGTGTAAAGGTTTCGGCAATCAACTGTGCCTTGCGCGCTCGTTCTATCAGCACTTTGACAATTCCTTGGCTGTCAACAAATTCCACTTTCATTTCAATCTCCGTTTCCCTTTAGAAGATATATTCAGGAACTTTTTTTTCGAGTTCGGCCTTCACCCGGTTACGATGTTTCTGTGAAACCGTGCGGGCTCTTTCGGAATCACCGGATTTGATTGCAGCCACTATTGCGCGGTGGTCTTTGTTTGATAAGGTCTTGTCGATGTAAAAGGGCGTCAGAAACCACACGGCGTAGTGCAACTGCACCCGCACTCTGTCAAGCGACTGGATGATGTAGTCGTTGTCGCACATACGATAGAGGGTGTTATGAAATTTTTCGTCACCCAAGGCCCACCCCTGAATATCATTGGCTGCAAGACTTTCATCCATTTGACTCGTGAGTTCATCGAGTTCCTTCAGCCAGTTCTTATCTGATTTACCCGCTTGAACATTCTGCGCCACAAGATATGACACCATCCCTTCAATCGCTTCTGCTGTTTCAAACGACATCAATA
>JANNGP010000084.1:0-2158 GCA_031403915.1 Betaproteobacteria bacterium | reverse complement strand
TCGGCGCAGCGTCGGGCATTGTCGCGGGTCTGCTCCACGAGCGTCCGCATCGGCAGGCAATAAACGAGGCGGCGCGGCCACTTAGGATTCTGAAGGTGAGCACGGTTCCAAAGCCATGCGAGCACGACGGCGGCGGTTTTGCCGAGACCGGTTGGGATGTTGATGAGTCGGGAATTGCATTCCGTGCCGCTGGCCAACCATTCGGCTTCGGGACGGCCATTGCGTTCACCACATGCAACGCGACGTTGGTAGTCGTAGGGCGAGGGTTTCTTCGTGGCGGCTTGAAAAAAGCCGTCGAATTGAGGCGGGATCACAACTCACCGCCTTCTCGACATGTTGATGCAAGCAGCCTGGTCATGGATTGCCTTCGTTGATTCGGCGTCGCGCCAAGCAGAATCGGCGCGACATTCAGCCCGGCACTAGTTTCTGTACCAGATACGGCTAATTGCTGCGAGGACAAATCCGTGTCGCTGAAAACCAAATTAACCAAATTGCCAAATGATCTATGGCTGAAAACTCCGCGAACGAGCGCAACGTTAGACTTACCGTCTCCGGCAAGTTCCGGCGTCTTGGGCGATTTGCACCTGACGATTATTCTGTGCGTATATGAAAAACAAATACAACACAGCGCACAGCCGCTCTTTTCGTAGGTGGGTTCGTCAATTGTTTTCAGGTTGGGCCAAGTGCCAATACCGTGATTACCTGGAGGAGATTTTCGAGAAGCTTCAGGACATCGAAGATTCAATCGACATCATCGCTCGGGAAATCGCCCGCCAAGCCAAACCGGGCGAGTGATCGATGGGTGGACACGACGCCACGCGTTACCGTTCGACAGGAAACCCAAACTCCTTTTTGAAGTGAGCATATATGAGTGCGGCTGCTCGCTCCGCCTTGTGCCCGTAGGCCCGAACATCGTCCAAGCCTGCCAGCCTGAAATCAAGCCGCTCTCAATGCCTTCACTCTAAAAGCTCTTTCCCCTTTTGCCCAACCCAGCCATGAAATTCCCGGAATATCCCAACAATGTATGTCTTTGAAAGCGGCAATCTTATCAAAGGGTACGATGTTCGCCCGATTGATCTTGTCTTTGTTCCTGGAGATTGGCCTTATCTGGATAACGAAGCTCAAACGAAAAATGAGAAAGACTGGGACCCCGGCTTGGAAGGCGAGAATCTAATACATGTTGGGGGTGCTGATTTTTGGGGCCATCCTACAGGTGTTCAGACCGAACAAAAGTGGCGCCAGTCGGTTACTGATTGGAAAAGCAAGACCGGCAGGCACGGAATCCCGAATTGGGGAAATCATTCTGGAGATCGAAAGAAACCTGGTGAGCCGGTCATCAAGTATCCATTAATTGGGTTGGATCGAATATTGAGGTAGGTTATGCGAATGATTGTGTTTTTTGTTTTGATTGTTCTGAGTTCATTTGTCTTTGGGTGTGCTCCGTCCGGGCAGTTGAGCAGTTCCACGCTTAATTCAGCTCAGCATACAATATTAGATGAACTGCTAGCGCGTGCGAATGTCGCCGGCAGTACTGAGCAGGTTGAACGAGATCTGCCATCTGACACGTGGACAACGGGTCAGGGAGCTAGGCCAGGCCGAGTCAACTCATCACGATCTAGCCGAGAGTTTGCACTCGCGCATGAGTTGATTGGTCAACTCAAACCGAAGCTCAAAGATATACCTGCTCGTGAGTTGTTATGTTCGTTGAAGACGTTCCGGTATGGCACCATCCCAGACAATTTTTCCGGAGTCGCCTATTATGTATACCGCGATGGAAACCAAGCGATCATTAATGAGCTTTCCACCAGAAAACTTAATGAACTAAAGACATTGCAGAGTTTTCAAAACGACCAAAGTGAAGTGTTCACTGGTGACGATGGCCCTCCTTGCAGTGTCGGAGACATAGTTCGAAACGCTTTGCCCACCGAGCCCCGAGCCACAATAGACCATTGATCACACAACAGTTCCTGCGAAGCGTTTTTCAAAGTTTTCGCGCAAGTTTTCATTGTCGCCCTAATTTCTAAGGTTGCTAACGCGATCCGCTCGCCAGGCGTTTTCAGGATGGCGGGCGAAGCTTTCTTGGCCTACGATTCGCACCAATGTGGCTGCGATTTGCCGTTATTTGCCGGTGTGTAATACCCAACAGGGCTACTCTCCC
>JANNGP010000083.1:0-5716 GCA_031403915.1 Betaproteobacteria bacterium | reverse complement strand
TTACCTCACCAACTAGCTAATCCGACATCGGCCGCTCCTAAAGCGCAAGGTCCTAAGATCCCCTGCTTTACTGCTCACAGAATATGCGGTATTAGCGTAACTTTCGCTACGTTATCCCCCACTTCAGGGCACGTTCCGATGCATTACTCACCCGTTCGCCACTCGCCATCAGGAGCAAGCTCCCATGCTGCCGTTCGACTTGCATGTGTAAGGCATGCCGCCAGCGTTCAATCTGAGCCAGGATCAAACTCTTCAGTTTAATTCCTGTTTAACTCTCGCTTGACGTCCTGCAGTCCCTTTAACAGAACCACAGACTTTTTACATCGTGCGAGTTTCTTACATCTTTTTGCGACACGACCTAAATCGTGTTCAACAAGACCAAAAACCCACACCTATCGATTGTCTGATTTTTAAAGAGCTTGCAAATCAGCTAGTTAGCTCATTTGCTACACTGCCTCAGCAGCGAAGGGGCGTATTATACAGGCCGATAATTATGCGTCAAGCCTTTTCGGAATATTTCCGGAATCGGCTGGACTCCGCCAAACAACACGTAACCCTTTGATTTTTCAACTTATTTTTTTGTTGCGCCGGCAACGAAAGATGCGAATTATACAGAGCAAAACAGGGGCGTCAACACTTTCATAAAATTAATTCGCAACAAGTCACCAACCCACTGTTTTTAAAGGATCACGAAATCTTGACGCGTGCGTATTTTCGCTTCCCAACCTGAACAACAAAAGCACTTCCAGCTGGAAATGCAAGATTCCTGTCTTCAATTTTGGCGCCATCGAGCTTGACGCCGCCCTGGTCAATCATGCGCAGAGCCTCCGACGTACCGCCCGTCAAGCCGGATTGTTTAAGAATTTGAGCGATACCCAACAGCGCACCGGCCGAATCCAGAACCACCTCAGGAATATCGTCAGGTATTGCACCTTGGCGGAAACGCGCCTCGAAGTCCGCCAGCGCATCTTCTGCGGCCTGCACGCCATGAAAACGCCCGACAATTTCCTGCGCCATAAGCACCTTCACATCGCGCGGATTGCGACCACCGGCAATGTCAAGCTTGTAAGCATCGATTTCTTCTGCAGGCCGGAAAGAAAGCAGATCGTAATAACGCCACATCAAATCATCTGAAACCGACATGAGCTTGCCGAATATCTCGCGCGGCGGCTCATTGATGCCCACATAATTGCCGAGAGATTTGGACATCTTGTTCACGCCGTCCAGCCCCTCCAGCAAAGGCATCATCAATACGCACTGTGGTGCCTGACCGTAGTGTTTTTGAAGTTCGCGCCCGACCAGCAGATTGAACTTCTGATCGGTTCCGCCCAACTCGACATCGGCTTTCATTGCCACGGAGTCGTACCCCTGACAAAGGGGATACAGAAACTCATGTATCGCAATAGGCTGACCACCACGATAGCGTTTGGAGAAATCGTCACGCTCCAGCATCCGGGCAACCGTATGCATAGCTGCCAGTCGAATCATCCCGGACGCACCAAGCGGCTCAATCCAGGTTGAATTGAAGCAAATCTCGGTTTTTTCAGGATCGAGAATCTTGAACACCTGCTCCTGATACGTTTGGGCATTGGCAAGTATCTGCTCACGAGACAGCGGCGGCCGTGTTGAGTTTTTACCCGTGGGATCGCCAATCATTCCAGTAAAGTCCCCGATCAAGAACATCACGTGATGCCCAAGATCCTGGAAATGTCTGAGTTTGTTGATTAAAACGGTATGCCCAAGATGCAAATCAGGCGCTGTAGGATCAAAACCGGCCTTGATGCGTAATGGACGGCCACTTTTCAGCTTATCAACCAGCTCAGCCTCTATCAGCAATTCATCAGCCCCGCGTTTAATCAGGGCAAGACTCTCTTCAACACCAAACATGTAAAACCTCTATCGTTTACTTCCCCAAGTGCGCTTGCGGGATCATTTTTTGTTAGACTGTCGGAAGTTTTTTCCCGGTAGCCATCGATGGATAAACAGAAGAGTAGAATTCTAGCGCATTCACATCAAGCAATCGAACGATTGCTGCGACATCGATGGGCTGCAGCAGGTGTTGGCGGCGTAGCGTTAATGAGCATGGTGACTGCGTTCGCTCTTGTTCCCTCTGCTGACGATGGGCGCATTCAGCTTCAAACCGTCCTTGAGCAACTGGGCACACCGGCAACTCACTTGATTGAAGCTGAGGACACCACATTCCTGCGCGAAGAACGTGTTCAGCGCTCCGATACTGTTTCCAGCCTGACGGCACGACTTGGCATTTCTGACGCGGAAGCCGTTAATTTCATAAGAACTAACATTTCAACCCAAGCCATTTCACGCCAATTGCGTCCCGGCAAGGTGGTAACAGCCAAAACCGGACGGCAAGGTGAGCTAATCGCACTGTATTTCCCGCTTAACGGTAAAGATGCGACATTGGTTGTAGAAAAAAAGGGCAGCGCTTTTGTCGCGAGCGAACAATCGCTGAAACTTGAACCGCAAACGGTTGTTAAATCCGGAGAAATTCGCAGTTCCTTGTTTGGAGCAACTGACGCTGCAGGGATTCCCGACGCAATTGCCACCCAACTGGCCGAGATCTTTAGTGGGGATATCGACTTTTATCGTGATTTGCGTAAAGGGGATCGTTTTTCTCTCGTCTACGAAACCCTGACCCATCGCGGGCAACCCATTCGTTCAGGCCGCATTCTCTCCGCCGAATTCGTTAATAACCACAAGGTTTATAACGCCTACTGGTTCCAGACAGATGACAATAAAGGCGGGTACTACACGGGAGACGGAAAAAATCTGCGCAAAGCCTTCCTGCGCTCGCCTCTTGAATTCTCGCGTGTCACCTCAGGATTTTCACTTTCCCGGCTTCATCCTGTATTGCAAATCTCACGCGCCCACAGAGGCGTAGACTACGGTGCCCCGATTGGCACCCACGTGCGATCCGTCGCTGACGGAACAGTTGATTTTGCCGGACGCCAGGGAGGCTATGGCAATCTGCTCATCATTAAACATCAGGGCGCCTATTCCACTGCTTACGGCCACCTGAACGGCTTTGCCCCTGGAATTCGCAAAGGAGTTCGGGTCAGTCAGGGCGACACCATCGCTTACACGGGGCAGACAGGGCTGTCATCAGGGCCGCACCTGCACTACGAATTCCGCGTTAATTCCCAGCAGGTTAATCCTCTGGCCGTGACGCTGCCGGCAGCGATTCCGCTTGAAGCTTCCCAGATTCCTCGATTCAAGACCGCCACCGAGCCACTGCGTGTGCATCTCGCTCTGGCGAAACAGATTAATCTGGCGTCGATTGAATAGCAGCACACCAGTAAATTACCCCAACAAAAAAGGCTCTTTCGAGCCTTTTTTCGTCAGCCCAATGCGTCAGGCCGTAAAGGACGAACCGCAACCACAGGTTGAAGATGCATTCGGATTCTTGATCACGAACTGCGACCCCTCCAGACCCTCAGTGTAGTCAATCTCAGCGCCAACCAGATACTGGTAACTCATTGGGTCAACCAGAAGCGTCACGCCGTTTTTCTGCAAGGCGGTGTCATCTTCGTTGGCCACTTCGTCAAAAGTAAAACCATACTGGAAACCAGAGCAACCACCACCCGTCACAAAAACGCGGAGTTTCAACTCTGGATTGCCTTCTTCCTGAATCAGATCCTTGACCTTGCTGGCCGCATTATCCGTAAAAACAAACGGCAACGGCATATCCGTAGCTGTATTCATGATACTTGCCTCCTAATTCTCGCGTTTAACACTGCTCCAGAACCGCCTTATTTACTGGAAGCCAGTTTAAGCTCAACGTTCTTGCCACTTATCTGATGCACAAGTCGTCCCTGTATCACAGCGCCCTGCTGCATCTCAATCTGGTGGTACTCGACATCTCCTGTGACACGCGCAGCGGGCAAGAGTTCCAACGATTCGCCAGCAAAGACAGGACCAATCACGGTGCCGTTGATTACGACATGACCCACCGAGATTTCGCCTTCCACGCTCGCTTTTTCGCTGATAACCAGCGTTCCTTCCTGGCCATTATCACTACTAATATTGCCGCGAACCTCGCCGTCAACACGCAGGCCGCCAGTGAATATCACATTCCCTTCAATCCGGGTACCAACGCCAATAAGGCTATCGATACTGCTCTGGGGAGTACTGCCTTTTTTTGCACCGAACATAAATATCTCCGTCTAAAAAGTCACGGACTGCATGGCACGTATAACTCCGTCTTGGAGTAAACGCGCTTCTACACCTTTAATAACGACCCCGGGCGGAACCGAAAAAACTCCCTCAAGCCTAAGAAAGTGTTTGATCTCGAAACGAAAACGCTGGGGATTTAACTCAGTTTTGGAAGGCAAGGTGATCATAGCATCTTTGCCTCCCTGTTGCACTTTGACGACCAACTGCAGCGACCCTTTCAGTTCTCTGGTCTGACGACCCCCATTATTGACAACCAGCATTCGATAACGATATTCACCCAAAGCGCCATCCGGTTCAATGCGCAGGTGATCAATCTTGACTCCCGCCTCATCACCCAACTCGGAGGAGGGCATCAAACCTTCGAAAAAAGCCAAATCCTGCTTTAACGCCGCGTTTTCCATTTCAAGCGATTTAACCTGCTGAGACAACTGCTTCTGCGTCGAACGCTCAATCTGCAAGCTGCTCTCTCCAGAACCTACAAGGCTGCGTAACTTGGTCAATTCAGAATCAAGTTCCATAACGTAGTTTCTGAGCGACTGTATTTCACGGACAGACTCATTGCTGTGGAACCCGGCAATTTGCCTTCCTGCATCATAAATCCACTCAGCGAGTGCCAAAGACACCGACAGGATCGCGATTATCGCCAAGGCGCGCCAGTACCACGCCACATGCGTCCTGATCGCCAGCTTCGGCGCACTAATGCCGAAGCGTTGGCGGAGACGCTTGAACTTTACGGAAGCACCGGAAGTTGCCATAGCCCGCCAGTTTCCGGCAAATCAAACATGATGTTCATATTTTGTACTGCCTGGCCCGCTGCACCTTTGACAAGATTATCGATAACCGAAAGCACAACCAGGGTATCCCCCCCCTGCGGGCGATGCACAGCAATCCGGCACACATTGGCGGCACGCACCGAGCGTGTATCAGGATGGGACTTGGCCGGCAGAACATCAACAAAGGGTTCTGTTGCATAGCGCTGCTCAAATACGGACTGGAAATCGGCCTCACTCTTGATTCGCGCATACAAGGTGGCATGAATACCGCGAATCAGAGGGGTAAGATGCGGCACAAAAGTAAGGCCTACGCCCTCCCCTGCCATGCGCGACAGTCCTTGCCTGATTTCAGGCAGATGCCGATGCCCGGGCACGCCATACGCCTTGAAATTATCAGCCGCTTCGGAAAAAAGGGAAGAAACCTCTGCCTTGCGTCCCGCTCCTGATACGCCGGATTTGGCATCTGCAATCAAGTGCTCAAGATCAACCAACCCGGACTCAACAAGGGGCATGAAGCCCAGTTGCACTGCAGTCGGGTAGCACCCTGGATTAGCGACCAGACGCGCTCCCCGAATAGCGCTTCGATTAACTTCAGGCAAGCCATAAACAGCTTTTTCGACCCAATCCGGACTGGCATGCTGCATGCCGTACCACTTTTCCCATTCGGCGACATCGGCAATACGGAAATCGGCCGCAAGATCAATCACCCGAACGCCAGCATCAAGCAGATCAGGCGCCTGCTGCATAGCCAC
>JANNGP010000082.1:0-3778 GCA_031403915.1 Betaproteobacteria bacterium | reverse complement strand
TGCGGCACATACTCGGTGGCACGCGGCTCGTGGTCGGGCTTCTCGACCCCCAGCGCAGCAGCATCTTCGTCCATGAAGCCGATAAAGCGGTTGGTCAGTTGGCCAATCGTTTCCTTGTTCTCCAGGGCTCTTTTGATGATTTTGTCGTCGATATCAGTGATATTGCGCACATAAGTCACATCAAAACCGCTCGATCTCAACCAGCGCTGAACCACGTCAAACACCACCAGAACTCGCGCATGGCCAAGGTGGCAATAGTCATAGACGGTCATGCCGCACACGTACATGCGCACCTTGCCAGGCTCGATGGGGAGAAAATCCTGTTTTTCCCTGACCAGGGTGTTGTAGATTCTTAGCATCTTCAGGCTCACAAAAACGCCCCTCGAAAAAACCGGAGCGTAAGGAATACTTGGGATTCGACGCGCTTCTTGTTAGAATTCGCCAGTTAAGTCACCAACTTTTGCGAAGTATACCATAACGATGCGTCCAAACTCCTCAACGCCTTCACTGGCGCGCCTTACAGCCATTGTTATTGGCCTTGTTCTCAGTCTCTCCGTGTCCTTCGCCAATGCGCAAGCCAATCCGCAAGGCAACCCTCAAGCCCTGCCGGAAATACAGCGCCTGATGAAGCAAGGCCAAATGCCGCAAGCGCTCGAAAAGGTCGACATCTATATTTCAACAAAACCGAAGGACGCCCAGGGTCGATTCCTCAAGGGTCTGATCCTGACCGAGGTCGGTCGCCCGGCTGACGCTATCGCTGTATTCACCAAACTGACTGAAGATTTCCCCGAGTTGCCTGAGCCTTACAACAACCTCGCTGTTCTTTACGCCCAGCAAAAGCAATACGACAAAGCTCGCACCGCGCTTGAGATGGCTATCCGGACGCATCCAAGTTACTCCATTGCGCACGAAAACCTTGGCGACGTTTATGCCAAGCTGGCCAGCCAGGCCTATGACAAAGCGCTGCAGCTCGATTCATCGAACGCCGCCACGCAAACCAAGTTGTCAATGATCAAGGAACTGATCAGCACCTCGACCAAGCCGGGTGCCAAAGCAGGTGCAGCCGCTACGAAGCCGGAAGCCGAGATGGTGAAAACCGCGGCGGCAGAACCGCCCAAAACAAAACCTGTGGCAACACCCGTCGCCCCGCCAGCCAAACCGGTTGAAAAAGCGCCGGAGCCGGTCAAGACACCTGCCGTAAAACCAGTGGCTGAAAAACCACCGGTAACACCGACACCGGTAGCAGCCAGTGGCGAAGCCGATATCGTCAGCAAAGCACTGCAAGGCTGGGCCAGTGCCTGGTCCAACAAGGACGTAAAAGCCTACCTCGCTTACTACGCCAGTGATTTTCAGACGCCGAACGGTATGGCACGCAAATCCTGGGAAGCCGAACGCACCCAGCGCATCGACAAACCGGGCAAACTGCAGGTCAGCGTTGATGACATCAAGGTCTCCATCGCCGGCGACAAGGCAACCGTCAGGTTTCGCCAGCATTACACCTCGGCAACCCTCAAGACATCCGCCAGCAAGACCGTTGTTTTCGTAAAATCCGGTGGAAGATGGCTAATTCAACAGGAGCGCGTTGGCTGATGCGTCGAGTTGCACTCGCCGGGCTGACCCTCACCCTGCTGGCCGTTGGTGCAGCGGGAACAGCGGTTGTCGCCGGTTCAAACAATCGTTCAAGCATCCCCGTTACATTCTCTGACTCCGGGCCGGAGCCTCAACTTTCGCGAATTCTCGTCGAGATCGAAAAGAACCGTCTTGACACTGCGCTTGCACAAACCGAAGCGCTCCTCACCCAGTATCCGAACTTCCGTCTGGCTCACCTGATCAAGGGCGACTTGTTGCTGGCGCGTAGTACTCAACTTTCGACATTCGGCAACGCTGCCAATGCGCCGCAAGAGAAGCTGACCGATCTGCGTGACGAGGTGATTGCCCGGCTTAAGGCCTACCGTAACCGTGAGGCTACCGCAAAGTATATTCCGCGTTACCTCCTTCAAATGCAGCCTGGCCAGAAGCACGCGATTGTTATCGACACCCAGAAATCGCGTCTTTATCTCTACCAGAACGATAATGGTCGACCACGTTTTGTTGCCGACTACTACATTTCACAAGGCAAACTCGGCGCCGACAAAACCAGGGAAGGTGACAAAAAAACGCCTATCGGGGTATACCACGTCACCTCCAGTCTTCCCCCGCAACAGCTCGGCCCCCTATACGGTACAGGTGCTTTCCCGATCAACTACCCCAACGAGTGGGATAAACGTCAGGGACGAAATGGTTATGGCATCTGGCTGCACGGCACACCGTCAGACACTTTCTCGCGACCGCCCAAAGCCTCTGATGGTTGCGTCGTGTTATCCAATGTTGACCTTGATGCCCTGGCCAAAAATCTGCAGATTGGCTTGACGCCAGTCATCATCAGCAATTCAGTCGAGTGGCTCTCGTTTGACGATTGGCAGAACGAGCGCAGCGCACTGAACAAGAAGATCGACGAATGGCGTAGCGACTGGGAAAGCAAAGATGTTGACCGCTACCTGAAAAACTACTCAAAGAAATTCCAGACCAAGGATCACAGCCTGGAACAGTTTGCCCAGCAAAAGCGTCACGTTAATGCAGGCAAGGAGTGGATCAAAGTAAAACTTTCCAACGTGTCGATGTTCCGTAATCCGGGCAATGAAGAACTGGTCGTTGTCACGTTTGAGCAGGACTACCAGAGCAACAACCTCAACAACCAGATGAAAAAACGCCAGTACTGGATCCGCGAGGACGGTAACTGGAAAATCGTTTTTGAAGGAGCAGCCTGATGTTCAAAAAACTCTCCGTGCTTATCGCCGGACTGATGCTATCACTTGCCGCCCTGGCCGTTCCCACTGTCGAAATTCAGACCAGCCTGGGCAAGATCGTGATTGAGCTTGACGCCGCAAAAGCACCCAAAACCGTTCAAAACTTCGTTCAATATGCCAACGACGGTTTCTACAACGGCACAATCTTCCACCGCGTTATGGATGGATTCATGATTCAGGGCGGTGGCTTTAGCGCTGAAATGCAGCAAAAACCAGCCGGGAAACCCGTCGAAAATGAAGCCAAAAACGGCTTGAAGAACGACCGTGGCACCCTTGCCATGGCGCGCACCTCTGACCCGCACTCAGCCACGGCTCAGTTCTTTATTAACCACAAAGACAATGCGATGCTCGATTACCCGTCGCGTGACGGCTGGGGCTACGCTGTTTTCGGCAAGGTCACACAAGGCATGGACATCGTCGACAAGATCGCCAAAGTGCCGACCGGCAACCGCGGGGGTCACCAGAATGTGCCGGTCGAGCCGGTTGTCATCCAGTCCGTTAAAGTCATCTCCGATAAAAAATAAGGAATTCTCATGATCAAGCTGCACACCAATTTCGGCGTCATTGCCCTCGAGCTTGACGCCGATAAGGCGCCGGAATCGGCCAGGAATTTTCTCGCCTACGCCGAAGCAGGTCACTACGACAACACCATTTTTCACCGCGTCATCCCCGGCTTCATGGTTCAAGGCGGCGGTTTCGAGCCGGGCATGAAGCAGAAGCCGTGTAAGGATCCGATAAAAAACGAAGCCGACAACGGCCTGAAAAACGACAACTACACCGTGGCCATGGCACGCACCTCCGACCCGCACTCGGCTACGGCGCAGTTCTTCATCAACGTCGCTGACAATGCGTTCCTCAACCACAAGGCACCGAATGCCAATGGCTGGGGCTACTGCGTGTTCGGCAAGGTTGTTGAGGGCACAGACGTGGTC
>JANNGP010000081.1:0-13618 GCA_031403915.1 Betaproteobacteria bacterium | reverse complement strand
CAACAAACAGGTTGAGCGCCAGTGCATCTTCAGTGATGCTGTCGGCGAAGCCCTGATAGGCCATGTCAATGAAGGCCACCAGACCGCGCGCTCGAATGGCCTCGATGGTTTCACGCCATTGCGCTTCTGTGAGATCAGCGCCGGTTGGGTTGTGACAGCAGGCGTGTAGCACGATGATCGAACCGGCAGGCAGCGTGTTGAGCTTGGACTTCATCCCCTCAAAATTCACGCCACGGGTTGCTGCGTCGTAGTAGGGATAGCTTTCAACGTTGAATCCTGCGGATTCAAACAGGGCACGATGGTTTTCCCAGCTCGGGTCACTGATGTACACCGTGGCATTGGGCGAAAGACGTTTCAGGTAGTCTGCGCCGACCTTGAGTGCGCCTGTGCCGCCGAGACACTCGGCGGTAACGACGCGGCTTTCGGCGATCAGCGGGGAATCTTTGCCGAAAAGCAGCCCTTGGACGGCCTGATTGTAGGCGGCGAGACCTTCAATGGGCTGGTAGCCGCGCGGCGGCATGGCTTCAAGCCGCACTTTTTCGGCAATCTTGACCGGGCCAAGGAGCGGGACTTTTCCAGTGTCGTCGAAATAGACGCCAACACCGAGGTTGACTTTGGTTGAACGCGAATCAGCGTTATAGGCTTCATTCAGGCCGAGAATGGGATCTCGTGGAGCCATCTCAACTGCGGAAAAAATAGAGGAGGTCATTGTCGTTCCTAGGGGTTAAAGTCAGACTGCAGCAAACATGGGGCGCAAAAAAATGAACTGACCATCCGACCCGCCCAACTTGGAGTTAACGAAGTAAGCAACGATCGGATGACAATCCACGTAAAATTCTATCATGTTGAGCTCAATTTCATCTTCGCAAACACCTTCCTTCGTTCATTATGAAGGTAGTCCTTTCCGCCTTTATCAGCCTTTTGCTCCTGCAGGCGACCAGCCAGAAGCAATAATTAAACTTCTTGAAGGCCTGGAGGACGGACTATCCTTCCAAACGTTACTCGGCGTAACAGGTTCCGGAAAAACCTATACGATGGCCAATGTGATTGCCCGGACGGGCCGTCCCGCCCTCGTTCTGGCTCCCAACAAGACGCTGGCTGCCCAGTTGTATTCGGAGTTCCGGGAGTTCTTTCCCGACAATGCGGTTGAGTACTTCGTGTCGTACTACGACTACTATCAGCCGGAAGCTTATGTGCCGTCTCGTGATTTGTTTATCGAGAAAGACTCGGCGATCAACGAGCATATCGAGCAGATGCGGCTTTCAGCGACTAAAAGCCTGCTTGAACGGCGTGACTGCATCATTGTTGCCACGGTTTCCTGTATTTACGGCATTGGTGATCGCGACGAGTATCACAAGATGATTCTGACTATGCGTGTCGGTGATCGCATGGGACAACGCGAGGTAATCAAACGACTTGTTGAAATGCAGTACGAGCGAAACGAAATCGATTTTCATCGTGGCACATTTCGTGTGCGTGGCGACATTATCGATGTATTCCCGGCTGAGCACGCCGAACACGCCATTCGTATTTCACTTTTTGATGACGAAATTGATGGTTTGCAGTTGTTTGACCCGCTGACCGGTCACTTGCTGTCCAAACTTTCTCGCTTTACTGTTTTCCCCTCGTCGCATTATGTCACTCCCCGCGCAACAGTATTACGAGCTGTAGAATCCATAAAATCCGAATTGCGCGAGCGCGTTGAGTACTTCCACAATGAAAACAGGCTGGTTGAAGCCCAACGCATCGAGCAGCGCACCCGCTTTGACCTGGAGATGCTCGATCAATTGGGCTTCTGTAAAGGCATTGAGAACTATTCGCGCTATTTATCCGGACGAAATGCAGGCGAACCGCCACCGACGCTGATTGATTACCTGTCGCCCGATGCCTTGATGTTCGTTGACGAATCGCATGTGTCGATTCCGCAAGTCGGTGCGATGTACAAAGGCGATCGTTCGCGCAAGGAAAACCTGGTCAATTATGGTTTTCGACTGCCATCCGCGCTGGATAATCGACCACTAAAATTTGAAGAATATGAAGCGTTATTGCGCCAGACGATTTTTGTTTCCGCAACACCTTCAGAGTACGAAAAGACCCATCAGGGGCAAGTGGTTGAGCAGGTCGTACGTCCGACCGGGCTGGTTGACCCGGTAATCATTGTTCGCCCGGCATCAACACAGATTGACGATTTGTTGTCCGAGATCAGGTTGCGCCTGTCTCAGGATGAGCGGGTTTTAGTTACGACACTCACCAAGCGGATGTCTGAGGAACTTACTGATTATCTCGGAGAACACGGGGTGCGCGTGCGTTACCTGCACTCGGATATCGATACGGTCGAACGGGTAGAAATTATTCGTGATCTCCGTCTTGGAAAATTTGATGTGCTAGTGGGCATTAATTTGCTGCGCGAGGGGCTGGATATTCCAGAAGTTTCTTTGGTGGCTATTCTTGACGCTGACAAGGAAGGCTTCCTGCGTTCGGAACGTTCATTGATTCAGACCATTGGCCGGGCTGCACGCCATATAAACGGCACGGCCATTCTTTACGCCGACCGCATAACAGACTCAATGCGGCGTGCCATTGCAGAAACCGAGCGACGACGCGATAAACAGGTTAAATACAACGAAACGCATGGCATTACTCCGAAGGGTGTCACAAAACGCATCAAGGATATTATTGACGGTATTTATGATTCCGGAATTGCTCAACGTGAGCTCAAAGTAGCCCAAGAGCTCGCCAGTTATGAGGCTATGAATGAAAAACAATTGACTAGGGAATTCAAGCGACTGGAAAAAGCAATGACTGACCATGCAAGAAATCTGGAGTTTGAAAAAGCGGCAGCAACACGCGACGAATTATTCCGTATCAAGGAACTGCTGTTTGGAGCACTAAAACACGATAGCCCGCTTTGAACGAACTTTCTGCCAAGCTGTCGTGCTACTTGCTGTATCAAGTCAACAGTCTAAAAACCTGGGCTAATAAGGAAAGGTGGTTGAATGATTAGAGTGTTGTTTGTTTGCATGGGAAATATTTGCCGTTCGCCAACGGCGGAGGCCGTTTTTGGCCACAAATTACAAGAAAGAAAACTTGCACATCGCGTTGAGGTCGATTCAGCAGGAACGCACGGTTATCATGTTGGAGAATCTCCCGACCAGCGCACCCAACAGGCGGCAGCAAAACGTGGCTATGACCTCTCCGGCATACGTGCCCGCAAAGTAGCAGCACAGGATATGGAGTATTTTGACCTGATCCTCGCCATGGATCGAAAAAGCCTTGAATCACTGCACCTCATTTGTCCGCCGGGTCAATCACACCGCCTCGGCTTGTTCATGGACTTCGCAAAAGTCTTTGATGACAAAGAGGTGCCTGATCCCTACTATGGCTTGGGTCAAGGTTTCGACCTTGTACTCGACATGGTTGAAGATGCAACCAATGGTTTGATGGACGAAGTGGCCTCACGTTCTGATACAAAGGCCGGGGTAAAAAAATAAGCGGGTATTAAGCCACAAAAAAACGGAGCGCATTTTTTGCGCTCCGTTCCTGTTACTTCATCTTGGCCGACAGTTTAATTTGGACGGCTGGTTTCTACCATTACCAAGGGCTCATCTGGAACTACGACGACAACGGGGCGTTTGCGGCGCGGCGTTGGCGCGACTTCGATTGCAGTAACGTCAGGTTGCCACGATTGGGCTTTGTCAGCACTTGTTTCAACCATAACCAAGCCGTTTTCTTCCAGAGATTTTTCAATGTCGACAAAAGGTGTCGCGACAACGACTGGCGGTGGCACAGCAGCAACAAATTCGGCTTTGCTCTCCTCAACCGGAACAGATGCTGTTACAGGCTCAACATAAACCGGCGTAGAAACAACTTCAGCAATGGCTTCTTCAGGCACATTCATAACTACGGGGGAGATGACTTGCTCGTGCACTACCACTGCCACCATGGTCGCCGGTTCATCGAATGCCGCTGCAGGAACCATAGAATCGACTTGGTTTATCGACTCGTCTCGTGCAGTTGCCACAAATGCTTCAGCAACGGGTTCCGGCGCAGTAGTCATCACCATTTCAAACGGAGCAACATCAGTTGCGGCAAAAGGCATGGCCAGCGCTTCGCCCTGAACTTGCGGCTGATTCTCGCTCCGTTCTCCACGATCCCGACGCCCACCGCGACGACCACGGCGACGAGCACCGCCACCGCTACCTTCTTCAGCCACTTTATCAATGGCTTCAGCGTTAGCCGGAACGTTTGTATTGGCCTCTGCGTTGGCAGGTGCTGCTGCCTGTTCCTTTCGATCCGGACGCGGCTCACCCCGCTGGCGACGAGGCTCACGCGGTTCTTTGGGTTCGCGCGGTTTCTGGTTGCCATCACGCATTAAGCCCTGAGCCGGGCGTGGTTCGCGCGGTTCTTTTGGCTCACGATTTCCGCGTGGCTCACGCCCTTCACGTTCTTCGTCACGACGATTGCTATTGTTACGTCCACCACGACGCCCGTCACGTTGTCCGTCACGCTGCATGTTGCCGCGGGACTTCCTTTCAGGTTTGGGCGCGGGCACGGGTTCAGGACTCGCGCTAAACCACGAAATAATCCTGGCAAAGAATCCGCTTGCCGATTTAACCGGCGCTTTGGCTTTCTCAGCAATGATAGGTGCCGGTTGCGCTGGCGTAATGCCCTTTATCGCCGCTTCCTGGCGTGGCCCTCTGGATTCAGCCGCTGCTGCTGAAGCCTGCTTGGCAGCCTCTTCGGATGGTATATCAACCATCTTATATGACGGTTGTTGTACATCATCCTGATTCAGTTCGTCGTGCCGCAGACGAACAATGCTGTGCTGCGGCGTTTCCAGATGAACGTTGGGAATTAGCAGAATATTGACTTTGTGCCGCAATTCAATGGCCTGGATGTCAGGG
The DNA here is from genome assembly GCA_031403915.1 of Betaproteobacteria bacterium. GTDB lineage: Bacteria > Pseudomonadota > Gammaproteobacteria > Burkholderiales > Rhodocyclaceae > Propionivibrio. Next base: position 8,714 of record JANNGP010000081.1, on the reverse strand, counting down.
CGTTTCTCGTTAAGCAGGAAAGTGGCAACATCAACAGGAACTTGTGTATGAACGGCGGCGGTATTATCTTTCATCGCTTCTTCTTCGAGGATACGAAGAATGTGCAATGCGGCCGATTCGGCGCTGCGGATATGCCCGGTCCCGGAGCAGCGCGGGCAGGGGATGTAGCTGGTCTCAGCCAGCGCCGGACGCAGACGCTGACGCGACAATTCCATCAAGCCAAAGCGGCTAATCTTCCCGGTCTGCACACGGGCACGATCAAGGCGCAAACCTTCGCGCAGGCGGTTTTCAACTTCCCGCTGATTCCGCTGGCTTTCCATATCGATGAAGTCGATGATGATCAAACCGCCCAAGTCGCGTAGCCGCAATTGACGGGCAACTTCTTCGGCTGCTTCCAGATTGGTCTTGAAAGCTGTTTCTTCAATATCGGCACCGCGTGTGGAACGACCCGAATTGACGTCAACAGAGACCAGCGCTTCAGTGTGGTCGATAACGATGGCACCGCCGGAGGGCAGGGTAACCTGACGCGAATACGCCAACTCGATCTGATGCTCAATCTGAAAGCGCGAAAAGAGAGGCACATCATCGCGATAGCGTTTAATGCGGTTGACCGTTGCAGGCATGACATGCGCCATGAACTGGCTGGCCTGCTCATAAACGTCGTCCGTATCAATCAGTATTTCACCGATGTCGGGCTGGAAGTAATCACGAATGGCGCGAATGACCAGACTGCCTTCCTGATAAATAAGGAAAGCGCCTTTCTGCTGATTGGCTGCGCCGTCGATGGCCTTCCACAACTGCATCAGGTAATTGAGATCCCACTGCAGTTCTTCTTCGTTGCGGCCAATGGCCGCGGTGCGAGCAATCAGGCTCATGCCCTGTGGCACCTGCAACTGATCCATTACATCACGCAATTCAGCGCGTTCATCACCCTCGACACGACGGGAAACGCCACCACCTCTGGGGTTGTTGGGCATCAGGACAAGGTAACGGCCGGCCAGACTGACAAATGTCGTTAGAGCTGCGCCCTTGTTTCCACGCTCGTCCTTGTCGACCTGAACGATGAGTTCCTGGCCTTCGCGCAGTGCTTCCTTGATGGTTGCGCGAGCGGCATCAACACCTGGCTGGAAGAAAGCGCGCGAGACTTCCTTGAAAGGGAGAAAACCGTGCCGTTCGGCACCGTAATCTACAAAGGCTGCTTCGAGACTGGGCTCAATGCGGGTAATAACCGCCTTGTAAATATTGCTTTTTTTCTGTTCTTTGGCGGCCGATTCAATGTCAAGATCAACGAGTTTCTGACCATCAACAATGGCGACACGAAGTTCTTCGGCCTGTGTCGCGTTAAAAAGCATGCGTTTCATAAAATGGGCTCCCGCGCGCAATTACTTGGGGAGCGCCTTGTGCAGGCAGCGACGGATTAGTTGTGAGAAGAACGCTTCATGGGCTTTCCGGTATAGCAACTAATAAAAAATTTCGCTGAATCTTTTCTTCTACGAACCCTGAAAAATCAAGGTTCGGGAATCTGCTTGGGGCGATCCGAACGTGTCAGGCGCGCGCAAATCAAGTAGTATCGCTACTTTTGGTGAGCGTACTTAACCAGGTGATTTGCGCGGTTTGATCTTGCACAGGTCGGTGCAAGAGAGGCGGCTGATGCCTGCCGGAAAGTGCGTCGCAATTTCATAAGAATCGGCGCCGCTCGACGGTCTAACGGGTCATCGCCTCTTTCAATCCAAGACGCAAATCAAGTCCAGTATATTCAAAATGGCCGAAGTAAGCAAAAATTCTGTAACACAGGCCATCATTAGCGAGGACGAGCAGGGGCAACGCCTCGACAATTTCCTGCTCAAAATCTGCAAAGGCGTGCCGAAAAGCCACGTCTACCGCATCGTTCGCAGTGGCGAAATCCGGGTCAATAAAAAACGTGAAGATGCCTCGTATCGCCTGCAAATTGGTGATGTCCTGCGTATTCCGCCGATTCGCATTGCCCAGCGGGAAGAAGAAATCGTTGCCGGCGCTGAAATCAAGGCCGCTCTACCCATTGTCTATGAAGACGAGGCCATGCTGGTTGTGGATAAACCTTCGGGGATTGCGGTACATGGTGGCAGTGGCGTCAGCTTCGGCGTCATTGAGGCACTGCGGCGACAGCGTCCTCAGGCGCGTTTTCTGGAACTAGCCCACCGGCTGGATCGCGAAACATCAGGTTTATTGCTGGTTGGCAAGAAACGCTCGGCACTTGTTGTGTTGCACGACATGTTCCGGAAAGGTGGTTTAGGAGAAGGCAGTAAAGGCGCTGACAAGCGCTATCTTGTGCTGGTCAAGGGCCGCTGGATGGACCCCGTACGCAACGTCAAGCTTCCACTGCTCAAATACCTGCTGGAGTCCGGGGAGCGGCGAGTGCGCGTTTCTGATGAGGGCAAAACAGCCCATACCGTATTTCGACTGGTTGCGCGCTGGGAACAATTCAGCCTGCTCGAGGCCGAACTGAAGTCTGGGCGCACCCACCAGATTCGAGTGCATTGCGCCCATCTCGGCTTCCCGATTGCTGGTGATGAGAAATATGGCGAGTTTGCCCTAAATAAATCATTACCCAAGGAAGGACTGAAGCGAATGTTCCTCCATGCTTGGAAGATTAACTTTCCTCATCCAATCAGTGGAGAAGAAATGGCGCTGGAAGCACCGTTACCTGATGCCCTTGAAGCATTTTTGAAAAAGCTTTCGACAAAAGAAAAACAGGACTATGGCCAAAAGATTTGACCTTCTGGTTTTCGACTGGGATGGCACACTGCTTGATTCAACCATGGCAATCGTCGAGGCAGTGCAAGCCGCCTGCCGTGATCTCGGTCTAGCCGAACCGTCAGATGAACACGCCCGTCAGGTCATCGGCCTTGGTTTGGCTGAGGCTTTACGCCACTCCGCACCGGCTCTTTCGGAAGATCGATTTCCGCAAATGATTGAGCGCTACAAGTATCACTACCTGTCGCATGACCATGAGCTGAACCTGTTTGACGGGGCATTTGAGTTGATCGCCGAACTGCACTCTGCGGGTTTTTTGCTGGCGGTAGCGACCGGGAAGGGCCGCATGGGGCTCAATCGGGCCATGATCAATAGCGGACTCGGAACCTATTTTTCGGCTTCACGCTGTGCTGATGAGTGTTTCTCAAAACCCCACCCGCAGATGCTGGAGGAGTTGATGAGCGAGTTTTTAATCTCCCCTGAGCGCACCTTGATGATTGGCGATACAACACATGATTTGCAAATGGCCATTAATGCAGGTGTCGCCGGTCTGGGCGTCGCCTATGGCGCGCATTCAGTCAAAGCGCTTGATTCCTTGAGCCCGCTCGCTCGCTTGCATAGCATTGCAGAATTGGCAGAATGGCTTAGAACGCACGCCTGATGGATATTTCCCATGAGTTGGCAACGCAATCTGTATTATTATTTCAAGCTATACTTGAGCCGAAAGCCTCAAGGAGCATGAAATGCTTCCTTTGCTGATACCTGCTTCTGAATAGCTACCCTTACTGAGAACGAATTGTGGAAACTCCAAACACTGACCCGCAATGGGAACGACAACTCCTGGAAAAAATTGCTTTTGCCTCTCTGAAAGAGCAAAGGGCCAAACGGCGTTGGGGTATTTTTTTCAAACTTGCCATTCTTACCTATCTGATAGCTGTGCTGGTTCTGTTTGTCGATTGGGGTGGCTCCGAAAAACTCACGGACGGCAAGCATACAGCGCTGATCAATATTCGCGGAACCATTGAAGCCAGCGGCGATGCCAGTGCCGATAAAATCAACGGGGCGCTGCAGTCTGCATTTGAAGACAAAGGCACCGCTGGCATCATCATGCGCATCAACAGTCCGGGTGGTAGCCCGGTGCAATCGGGTATCGTCTACGACGAGATTCGTCGATTGCGTGTCAAGCACCCGGAGATTCCACTGTACGTCGTGGTAGAGGATCTTTGTGCTTCCGGGGGCTATTACATCGCTTCGGTTGCCGACAAGATCTTCGTCGACAAGGCCAGCATTATCGGATCCATCGGTGTGTTGATGGACGGTTTCGGTTTTACTGGCACCATGGATAAGCTGGGCATTGAGCGGCGCTTACTGACAGCATTCGTTAACATAGGCTTCCTTGATCCCTTCTCGCCACAAGACGCACTCCAGAAGGAGCATGCCCAAGTGTTGCTTGGTGAGATACATAGGCAATTTATTGAGGTTGTTCGCCAAGGACGTGGGAAGCGCCTCAAGGAAACTCCCGAAATGTTCTCAGGATTGATGTGGACCGGTAGCCAAAGCATTCGTTTGGGGCTTGCTGATGATTTCGGAACAGTTGATTCCGTTTCCAGAGACGTCATCAAGGCTGAAACCATCCTTGATTACTCGGTCAAAGAAAACATCGCAGAGCGTTTTGCCAAACGTCTAGGAGCTGAAATGGGCCAAAGCATTGCCTTCCGTTTGTTCGGCAGCGACCGGAGCGTGGTTCGCTAGCAGCCTGTCGGGCTTGATGGGTCGAAGCGTAATGGGGTATGCAGGCAAAGCCGCGTAGCGGCTGCTCGCAAAAAAGTGGGAGACGAGAGCAGTTTTTTACGGACTTCAAGCGAATAGTTATTCTATTCGCGCAGAAATACGGGAGAAAATGTGCCGTCTTCCCAATTTTTGCAGCCGACTTGCTCAAGTCCGACAGGCTGCTAGACCCGAACGATTTGCGCCTGTAACAGAAAAACCGTCGGTCGGCGGTCGATATTTGGCACCCCCTGACGACGCCATTCAGCGGGCGTACGGGTCATGATGCTCTCGCTGTCCAGTGTCAGGTCAGTTGCGACACATATCTTTGTGTTCGGAGCGCAGGCGTTGATCAGGGTTTCCAGCATCTGCTGATTGCGATAGGGCGTTTCTATGAATATCTGCGACCGTTTCTCCTGTCGAGAATCCTTTTCCAGTTCCCGAAGTCTTTTCTGGCGCTGGTCTTCTTTGGCGGGTAGATAACCATGAAAAGCGAAGTTCTGGCCTGAAAGTCCCGATCCCATCAAGGCTAATAGAATGGAGGAGGGGCCAATCAAAGGGAGAACCTGGATTCCCTCATTGTGCGCCAAAGCCACCAGATTAGCGCCGGGATCCGCAACGGCAGGGCAACCCGCTTCGGAAATCAGCCCAACATCCACCCCGCCAAGCAGGGGCGCCAGCAATTCGGCAAGATCACTTGAGGGGGTGTGCTCGTTGAGTTCGTGAATCTCTATTTGTTGTAAAGGCGTTTCGCTAGGAAGCGACTTGAGGAATGCGCGTGCCGACTTGGCGTTCTCGGCAATGAAGTGTCTCAAATGCTTTGCGCAGTCACGGACAGGTTGGGGCAAAACGGCATCTGCCGGTGTTTGTCCCAGAGGCACGGGGATTAAGAAAAGTTTTCCTTTAATCATAAATAACTTTAATAAACTTATATAGTTTATTGTTTACAATATTTTAAAATTTTCAATACGCAACAAATCACAGAGCGCAATCAGAGGCAGGCCGATCAGCGCATTGGGATCTTCACCCACCATACTGGCAATCAAGGCAATACCAAGCCCCTCTGATTTAGCGCTGCCCGCACAGTTGTAGGGCTGCTCCCTGTGCAGGTAGTTTTCAATCTCGGCGTCCGTCAAATCGCGAAAAGTGACCAATGTGGGTACGCCACGCAAGTGCGCTTTGCCGGTTTTTGCGTTAAACAGGCAGAGGCCGGTGTAAAAATTAACTGTACGGCCACGCATCGCCTGCAACTGTTTGACCGCATTCGCGTGGTTTCCCGGCTTACCAAAAACCTGGCCATCAAGACAAGCCACCTGGTCACTGCCAATAATCAGCGCGTCAGGGAACTGCACTGCAACTGCACGGGCTTTGGCCTCGGACAATCGAAGCGCGGTTTCCTCTGGGGATTCGCCAAGCAGCGAGGCCTCATCGGTATTCGGGTTGGCTGTTTCGAACAGCAAACCCAGTCGGGAAAGCAATTCACGACGAAATGGAGAGGTCGAAGCAAGAACAAATTGTGTGCTAGTCATGGGAAGATCAACGAAAATACCGCCACGTTAGCGGCAAAATTCAAAAAATAGAAAAAATCCAGATAGTTGCGTCGCTGCTTTGCTTTGACTTCGATAGCCAAAAATAATATCATGCGCCCCTTATGTCGCAACGGATTGTTATTGACAGTCTGGCGTTTGCGCGGGAAGCCGGTTCGCTGCAAGGCGAATTGCCGATCGCCAGCCTGACTCGAGTGCTTGATAAGCTTGCCGCTTCGGTAGGCAATTTGAGCTACCGAATTGACGGCAGGCTTGGCTCTCGCAACAGGGCGCAGTTGGTTTTACAGTTGGACGGCGAATTATCCGTGTGCTGTCAGCGTTGCCTTGAAGGGATTGATTATCCCCTCAAGGTGCGTAGCGTACTGGAATTCGTTGATGAAGAAAATGATTTGACGCAGGAGGAGATTGAGGATGACTCAAAGGATTTCCTCCCGGCGCAAAAAGAACTCGATGTTGTTGCGTTGATCGAAGACGAACTTATTCTCGATCTGCCTTCGGCGCCGCGTCACGAAAGTTGTGCATTGCCTGAGACAGGGCAGGGAACGGGGAAAGTCTCTCCGTTCTCGGCGCTGAAAAATTTCAAGGGCAAGGCATAGTGAATTTGATATTTGGAGTAAATTATGGCCGTTCAGCAGAACAAAAAATCCCCGTCCAAGCGCGGCATGATTCGCGCACACGACTTTCTGACCAACCCGCCGCTGGCCGTTGAGCCGACGACCGGTGAAGTCCATTTGCGCCACCACATCAGCCCATCCGGCTATTACCGTGGCAAGAAAGTTACCAAAGGCAAAGGCGAATAAGGTTTCAGGATTGGGCAGGCAGATTCCCGTAATGGGGAATTGCCTGCCTTTTCTTTTGCCTATTTTCCGATGACAGTTACTGTCGCTATCGACTGCATGGGCGGGGATCACGGCCCTGCTGTTACCGTGCCGGCGGCACTCGACTTTGTGCGCAAACACGACGATGTGCATGTTATTCTCGTTGGCCTTGAGGAAGCAATTCGACTCTTCCTGGTCAATGCTGTGGATGCACGCATCTCCGTCCGTCATGCCAGTCAAGTCGTGGCCATGGATGAATCCCCCGCCTTTGCCATACGTAACAAGAAAAATTCCTCAATGCGCGTGGCACTAGATCTCGTCAAACATGGCGAGGCCGATGCATGCGTTTCCGCAGGAAATACCGGTGCCTTGATGGCCATTTCCCGGTTTGTCCTCAAAATGCTGCCTGGAATTGACCGGCCGGCGATTTGTGCCGTATTGCCGACCATCACCGGACACGTCCATGTGCTTGATTTGGGTGCCAACGTCGATTGCACCCCTGAACACCTGCTCCAGTTCGGTATCATGGGCGCCTCTCTTGTTTCGGCCATTGAACACAAGGACAGACCAACGGTAGGGCTGCTCAATATTGGCGAAGAAGAGATCAAAGGAAATGAAGTTGTAAAGCGCGCGGCCGATCTTTTGAAGGAATCCGGACTTAACTTCATTGGCAATATCGAAGGTGATGGTTTGTACAAAGGCGAAGCGGACGTTGTTGTTTGTGATGGCTTTGTAGGCAATGTTGCACTTAAGGCCTCAGAGGGATTGGCACAATTGCTTGCAACTTTTCTGCGTCAGGAATTTGGCCGCAATCTCTTAACCAAACTTTCCGCTCTGATTGCCCTTCCTGTTCTGAAGCGCTTCAAGCGACGCGTTGATCACCGGCGATACAACGGTGCCAGTTTGCTTGGTTTAAAAGGAATTGTCGTCAAAAGCATGGCTCGGCCGATGTTTTTTCTTTTGGTAATGCGCTCGAACGCGCTGCAGATGCCGTCAGAAGTGGGGTTTTGGCTCGTATTGCCGAACGTGTAGCACAACAGCAACCGATTCAGGAGACAGCATAATATGTTTGCCCGTATCACAGGCATCGGCAGTTTTCTGCCAGGAAAGCCTGTAAGCAATAATGATCTCGTCCAGCGCGGGGTCGATACCAGCGACGAATGGGTTATTAGTCGAACAGGGATCAAGACCCGTCACCTCGCCGAGGCTGGCTGTACATCAAGCGAACTGGCCTTTGAAGCCAGCAACCGGGCAATCGCAGCAGCCGGTATTGATGTCGGCGATATTGATCTGATCATCGTCGCGACTTCAACCCCCGATTTCATTTTTCCGAGTACGGCTTGCCTGTTGCAGGCAAAACTGGGAAATTGCGGTGCCATGGCGTTTGATATTCAGGCGGTATGTAGTGGTTTTGTCTACGCCCTGAGCGTTGCTGAGAAGTTTATTCGTTCCGGTAGCCACAAAAAAGCGCTGGTTGTCGGTGCCGAGGTTTTTTCACGGATTCTTGATTGGGATGATCGTGCTACCTGCGTGCTGTTTGGTGATGGCGCGGGTGCCGTCGTTCTGGAGGCCTCCGAAAAGCCGGGTATTCTTTCGACGGCAGCCCATGCTGACGGTTCTTATCATGGCATTCTGTCGGTTCCAGGCAATGTGTGCGGCGGGAAGGTTATCGGAGATCCCTTTTTGCGCATGGACGGGCAAGCCGTGTTCAAGTTTGCCGTCCGTGTTTTGTCTGAGGTGGCGAACGAGTGTTGCGAAATCGCTGGTATCACGTCTTCTGACGTTGATTGGTTGGTTCCTCACCAGGCCAACATCCGTATTATCGAATCGACTGGCAAAAAGCTGGGCT
>JANNGP010000080.1:0-36987 GCA_031403915.1 Betaproteobacteria bacterium | reverse complement strand
GACGACCCGCAACGCACGGCCTTGATCAAGTCATTGGCTGGCAAGAAACCAATGGCCGAAGCCCCCAGTAGCGCGCCAGAGCCCAGTGCCGATGTGGATTTTGGTGCCGGTCTGGAACTGCCCGGCTAAACGTGCGGGATGGCAGGCTGGTTTAGAGCCTGCACAATGTTTTCTAATCCAGGTAACTCTGGACGGCTTTCAGATGCACAGGCTCCCAATCCTTGAATTCGGCACCGAAACGATAGGCGTCAGTCAGGCTGTGTTTGACGCAGTAGGCAATGCGTACAAGGCCGCGCACCCGTTTTCCCTTGAGCTCGAAACGAACGATCCACATGCTGTCTTTCGGGCGGGAAGCGTCCGACAGAAAGGAAAGTCCGCCCGCAGAAACATCGAGCAAATCAAAAGGACTGATGGCGCCGGAAACAGCGTCAACCAATTCGCCACGACCATGCGCTATTTTGCGTGGAGAAATCCGTTTTTCGTGTGATGCAATTCCCATGTGCACTTCTTCCAGCAGTTGTTTTGTGTCAGTAGGAGCGTTATAACTATTCTATAATTTGTCGGCAGGTTACGGTCGATTAGATTTGTAACTGAGGCTAAACTAGGGAAGCGCTGAATAAGTCGTCACACAGGCGGAAGCCGGTGTCCAGTTCTTTGATTTTTCTGGATTCCGGCTTCCGCCGGAATGACACTTTGATACTTGATCAGTGATTCCCTAGCTCACCTGGCGGATAAGAGAGGTGTAAATGAAAATCGGATTCATCGGTCTGGGCATCATGGGTCGACCCATGGCACTAAACCTGCTTAAAGCCGGGTTCGAAGTCGACGTATGGGCACGCCGTGCCGACGCAATGCGGCCCTTGCTTGAGGCGGGCGCAATGGCCGCGCAGCATCCGGCCGCGCTGGCCATATCGTCGGATCTGGTGATTTCGATGGTCAGCGATGCGCCTGATGTGCGTGAAGTCATGCTCGGCGAGAATGGTGTCAGCAGCGGTGTCAGCGCAGGCGCGAAGGCGGGTTTGGTTGCCGTTGATATGAGCACCATTCTGCCAACGACAGCGCGTCAGATTGCGTCGGAATTGAAGGACTTTGGCGTCGATTTTCTCGACGCGCCGGTGTCCGGTGGTGAGGCGGGTGCCATCGCCGGTACGTTGTCGATCATGGTGGGCGGGAGTAAAGCCGCCTTTGCCACAGCGCATCCTGTATTGGCGTGTATGGGCAAGAATATCGTCCATGTTGGCGATTCGGGGGCGGGGCAGGTGGCCAAGGCAGCCAATCAAATTGTGACTGGCGTGGGAGTGCTCACAGTGGCCGAGGCACTTAACTTTGCAGGCCAGAACGGAGTAGATCCTGCTGGCGTGCGCGAAGCTTTGATGGAAGGTTTTGCCCGCTCGAAAATCCTGGAAAACCATGGTCAACGCATGCTCGACCGTAACTTCAAACCGGGTTTCAAATCGTGGATGCATCAGAAGGATATGAACATCGTGATGCAGAGCGCGCAGGAACTCGGTGTGAGTTTGCCCGCAGCCGCTGTGGCGGCTCAGATGTTCAATGCCATGGTGGGAGCCGGTCTGGGCGAGGACGATTCGGTGGCCATGCTCAAGTTGCTCGAGCGTCTTTCCGGAGAAGAAAAATGAGCCTCGGTGCGCGTTTGGGGTTTGTCGGGCTGGGTGCCATGGGGCGTCCGATGGTGTTGAATCTGCTGCGTGCCGGTTACACGGTGTCCGTCTGGGCGCGTCGCCCGGAAGTCGCTCAGCCCCTGGTTGAAGCCGGGGCGTTGCGCTGTGTTTCGCCGGTCGATGTGGCACGCCGGTCTGACGTGGTCTTTGCTTCGCTAACGGCCAGCGCGGACGTTGAACAGATTGCCTTGGGGTCGGATGGCTTGATTGAGGGCTTAGCGCCCGGTTCGATTTTCGTCGATATGAGCTCCATTGCGCCGACCGTGACTCGATCAATAGCAGAGCGTTTGTCTGAGCGGGGTGTCGAGATGATTGACGCCCCGGTTTCGGGTGGTGTGCAGGGCGCTATTGATGGTGCTCTGGTGATTATGGCCGGGGGCAAGAGCGAGGTGCTGGAGCGTGTTCGTCCGTTGTTCTCGGTGCTTGGAAAAAAAGTAGTCCACATCGGCGAGACCGGCGCAGGGCAAGTGGCCAAGCTGTGTAATCAGATGGTGATGGTAAATACCATCCAGGCCGTGGCCGAGGCTTTGCATTTGGCGGCCGCCGCAGGGGTTGATCCTGCCGCGGTGTGGCAGGCGCTGGCTGGCGGCTCGGCGGCCAGCCGGGTACTGGACGTTTCCGGAAAACGCATGGTTGAACGGCGCTTTACCGAGGGCATGGTGGCGGCATCGCAGCACAAGGATTACGGCGTGTTGATGAACGAGGCCTTTCGCAGCGGCGTTCTCTTGCCGGTTGCCGGGCAGGTCTGGCAGCAACTCAACGTGCTGATGGGGCAGGGCTGGGGTGGTGACGACACGGCAAATCTGTTGCGCGTACTGGAGTTGCGTGGCAAGACCCCTTAGGCTTTGCGCAGCGGGTCAAGCAGCGCTGACAAGCCGTTGTGGTCGAGCTCGTGCATCAGCGCCAGCAACTTGCCCAGTTCTCCGGGCGGGAAACCTTCCCGGGCAAACCAGTTAAGGTAGTTGCCGGGCAAGTCCGCGATCAAGCGGCCTTTGTACTTGCCATAGGGCATCGCCTGGCTGAGCAGTTTTTGCAAACCTTCGGGATTCATGAGCAGAGAACGCCGGTTACAGTGACTTATTTCTTGTCGCACATGTCCTGAACAGCGCGCCGCATCTCGGCATCGAGAACGCCGGTGTCCGTGCCATAACAACTCACCATCTCGATTTCCTCAACGACGGGAAGCGCCGCGCCGGACTGAGCGGCTTCAGCGGCACTGGCTCCGAAATGCTGAGCTTTCCATTTCGCCAGCATCATTTCTTGTTCGGTGAGTCCCGTTTTTACGTCGGGTGGAACGTCGGTCCCCAGTTCAATCAGGACTTTGATGACTTCGGTTCTGCTGCCGCGAATGGCCATGGACAAAGGCGATGTGGGTTCACGGTTGTCGGTGGAGTTGACCTTGGCGCCACGGAGGGCCAGTTCGCGCACAATCTCAGCATGCCCCATGAAACAGGCAATTGCCATGGGCAGGCCGGGATCGCCCTGGCCGTCATGCAATTCAACTTGAGCGCCGGCATCAAGTGCGGCGACAACTTCAGATAAAAGACCCGTGCGAATCGCTTTAATCAGGTCTGCAGGTGGGCTCACGACAAATTCTCCAATGCGTAGGTGGTGCACGTCTGCATTTTATCAGTTACGTACCCACTGAAGACAGTATTTGCCAGTGACAGTTCCTCAGCTAATGGGAGGCGGGACGTAGGTTTTCATTGTGTTTGAGGGGTCGGTAAGCAATGTTTTAAGCTGGCGAAAAGCCATTGGACGGGCAAACAGGTAGCCTTGTCCTTCGTGGCAGCCGAGACGCGTCAGGAGGTCAGCCTGTGCAGATTGCTCAACCCCCTCGGCAATGACCTGAAGCTTCAGGCTGTGACCAAGCTGCACGATGGTTTCAACAATGCGCAGGCTGCTATTGGTCTGCATCATCTGGCTGATAAAGGACTGATCGATTTTCAATCGATCCACGTTTAGGCGTTCAAGATAGCTTAATGAGGAGAAGCCCGTGCCAAAATCATCGATAGCGATGGCGATGTTCCGCTCCTTGAGCCGGTTGATTGTGGCCAACATGAAATTGGCATCGAGCATGGCTACGGACTCGGTAATCTCAAGTTCAAGCATCCTGGGGTCAATGCCGCTCTCACTGATCGCGTTGTCCACGATGTCGAGGAATCCAGGGCTGCGGAATTGCATGACGGAAACGTTAACGGCCATACGCAAATTTCTAAAACCTTCTTTGGTCAGTCGCTGCAAGTCATGACAGGCCGTACGTAGAACCCATTTCCCCAGGCCGACAATCAGGCCGGAACTTTCTGCGAGGGGGATGAACTGGTCGGGGGCAACGAAAATCCCTTCATCCGTCCGCCAGCGCAACAGCGCTTCAACCCCGATCGGGGTGCGATCTTTCAGGCAGAATTGTGGCTGGTAAACAACAAACAGGCGCTCGCGGTCAAAGGCGGAGCGTAACTCGCGCAACAGGCGCATGCGGGCTCGAGTCTCGAATTCCATGTTGCGTGTGAAGTAGCAGCCCTCGCCGCGCGCCGTATTTTTGGCCAGATTGAGCGCAATGTTGGCTGACTTGACGGCCTCGGATCCGTTACCATCTACCTCGCTCAGACGGGCAAAACCGATGGTGGCAGACAGGCTTTGCTCAGCGCCGTCGATTACAAACGGCTCTCGAAATAGCGGTAGCAAGGTGCCCGGGGTGATCGTTGCGTTGGCACCAAGCAAGCCAAACGTGTCGGCCGCCAGACGGGCAATGATGGTGTCTTCAGGCAGGTTCTCAATCAGGCGTTGGCAGACACCCTTGAGCAGGGAGTCGCCGTAGCGGTGACCCAGTGCATCGTTGAGGTGAGAGAAATGATCGATATCGACGACAGCCACCGTGTCGCTCAACTTGCGGGCGGCAATGGTATCGCCAACGGCTCGCATGAACGCCAGACGGTTGGGGATGTGCAGCAGTTGGTCGTTGTAGGCGTGATCGTGAAGCTGATCGAAGAGGGCTACATTGTCGAGGTTGATTGCAATGTTGGTGCAAAAGACTTCCAGCAGTTGCAGATTCATTTCATCAAGCGGCGTACCGGTTTCAAGGTAAGCGATCAGATCGTTTCCGGACTTGCCGGAGAAGAACAAAACGCTGGACTCCTCATTAAACTGGTTGTGGCGTTCTCTTAGCGTCTGGTTGAGAGCGGCCATGACGATGGAGTCGTCAATGGTATCTATCGGTTGGTCGATGTATTGGGCAAAGCGGCCGCTTGCCGCAATGACCGTGAGCTGTCCGCTGCTGCTGCGTTCACGGGCGCAGACGAGGCCGTCCAGATCCAGCCGGAGTAGGCCGGAAATCTCGGAAATGATGCCGGAGGCGAATTCGCGCATACTTTGATGCGTCATCATCTGGCCGCTGGCCTGGATGATCATGTCCAGGCCGCGACGCCCGACATTGAGCGTGTGAATCTGTTCGTAGGAGCGAATCGACGAGGTCAGTGTGGTGTACAGGCCACTGCGCGAGAGTTCCGATTTGGTCTTGTAGTCGTTGATGTCGTAGTCGCGAATCGCATCGATCTCGGGCGCATAGCCCGGCTGGCCAGTACGCAGAATGATGCGCAGATCACGCAGGCCCAAATCTTCACGAATGGTCCGTACCAGTTTCAGGCCGGCATCCTCACGCTCCATGACCACGTCGAGCAGGATGACAGCGACATCGACTTCCTGTTGCAGGCACTCAAGAGCCTGCTTCGCGGAGTAGGCGTGGAGAAATTTTATGGTGCGATTGAGAATCGGGGTGTTGGACAGCGCAAGAACAGTGGCCTGATGCACATCATCATCGTCGTCGACGATGAGCACCTTCCACTCGCGTACAGTACGCAAGACGTTGATATCTTCTTCTTCAAAGAACGTTAGCAATTCTTCGTCTTGAGGGTCGGTCATGGAACTTTCTTTTTCCATTGTTGTTGGGCGCTTCAAGCGTGCCATGAATCGTGAGGTTCAGAGCGACATATTACTTTCGTAAAGGGGCGCTGTATACGTTGCTCGCGCTGAAAAAATGGGTAATTAAAAACGTGCCGCTGGCCTTTCCTAGGCTTTGGGTAGGCTGGTCTCAATCCGGTTCCTTCCGTTGTCCTTGGCCGCATAAAGCGCCTTGTCGGCACGCGCCAATGTGATGTCCGTCGTGGCATCGGTGGCGGTCATCAGCGTGACACCGATGCTCACCGTGAAGTGAATCATTTTCTTCCCGCAGGCGATTTCAAGTTCGGCCGTTTGTTGCAGAAGCTTACCGGCGAACGTCAGGGCGTTCTCAGTGCCGGTGCCGGTAAGCATGACAACAAATTCCTCACCGCCGATGCGCCCGGCCAAGTCAGTCTTGCGCAGGCTTCTTTTAAGCAGGTCGGCAAAGGCGCGCAGAACCTCATCGCCGGTGGCGTGCCCAAAACTGTCGTTGACGGATTTGAAATGGTCGATATCCAGCATCAGCAGGCTACTTGGCAAGCCGCCCATGCGTTTCAGGCGATCCAGTTCCTGTTCCATGCGCTGCATGACGTAACGGCGGTTGGGCAGCTCAGTCAGCGGATCGGTAGTGGCCAGTTTTTGCAGTTCGGCCTCCAGTTTCTTGCGCTGGGAGATGTTGCGAATAAAAGCCATGATGCCAAGGCCTGGGTCATGGGCGGCACTGATATCGACGTTGATCTGCTTACCGTTGGTTTTGCACAAAATGCCTTCCCATCGGTGTGTCTTGTTTTTGATGGTGGCTTGAAGTGCCGGCAGCAGCGTGTTGTTGTTGTCAGGACAGTGCAGGTCGTTAAGGTTACCCGCGGGCAATTGAATATCATTCATCCCCAGCATTTCAGGCAGGGCCCTGTTGTGTTCGAGGATGTGGCCTTTGGCATCAAGTACGGCAAAGCCGTCGGTTGTCGCGTCGATGATAATCCGGTAGCGGCCGAGTTGTTCGGCGAGACCCTGATTGGCCCGGTCGATTTCGTCCAGTGCGGCCTGTAACGCATTGTTAGCTTGCCGTGCCCGATTTTCGGCTTTGAGTTGGGTCTCCCAGGCCTTGCTCAGGCTGCTGCTGAAGTAGGCCAGAATCAGGATGAACAGTGCGGCAATGACCGCCGTGCGAAGGATGATCATTTGCCGAATCGACGTGAGCTTGGGTTTTGGCAAATGGGCGACAACCTTCCAGATGGACGGGTCAGCGCCTAGCATCTCCGAGCTTGCCGCCGCAGCTTCCGCCGCGCCGCTGCTGGAAACCTGGCCTTCGAGCAGGGTGTGAACCGTTGTCCAGGTCCAGAAGCCGCTCTGGATCTCGATTTGCCCTGCTTCGCTGTTGTTGATGATCTTCCATGCCTCGGGGTCGCGCACCGCCAGTGATTTGTCCGGGCGCTTGAACATGAAGCCCCATTGGTCATCGCTGTTGGGGCTAACCAGCCAGAACCCATCGGCATTTAACAGCATGATGTGGGCTGCGGCATTGACCGTTGCCGTGGCGAAGGCGTCAAGCAGGTTTTGGGCGAGGTAGTTGAGGATGACGATGCCGGCAGGTTGGCCAATCTCGTTTCTGATCGGGGTCGCGAAACGGATCATCGGCTTGAAGGGAATCTCGATCGAGTCGCCTTCAATGTTGAGGTCAAGCGGGGATACATAAATCTCGCCGGCCTTGAGTTTGATGCTGTCCGTAAAATAATAGCGCGCACCCTTGTTTTGCAGTTGATCCTGAGGTATCCGCCAGGCCTTGCCATCGGCAAAGTCGACGCGGAGTGTTTCCATGCCGGCCGGGTCAATCCAGCGTGCCTGGTTGTACACCCGGTTGCTGATGACAAAGTTTTGAAAGTCCTCGGCCAGATGGTTTAGTGATTCCGGTGTTTTCTTTTTAATGGCGTCGCGTAGGGCGCTCTGGCGGCTCAGGTACGTGATGTCGTTCGAGATGGCCTCGAGCCGCTCGACCAGGGCACCCCGGCCCAAGCGGACAGCGATACTTTCTTCTGTCCTGATCTCGTTCATCGCCGTATCAATCTCTGAGCTCGCAAGCAGCCACGCCCCTGCCAGAATAAGCAGCAGTGCGCCGATAAAAGCTTGCCGGATATGCGGAGTGTCCTGCATCTCAGTTCGGGCAAACAAACGCCTGAAGGGTCTTTGGTATGGGCATACCCATCAATTTACGCTATTTTGCCGTGCGTGCAACTGGCCGCAGCCGCCGTCGATGTCCTGCCCGGCTGAGTTGCGCAGCCGGGTGATGATGCCGCGCTGATGCAGGTAACCGGCCATCGCGCTGGCACGCTCCCGGGATGGGCGTTTGAAGCCCATGCCTTCGTTACTGTTGTAGGGGATGAGATTCATCATCGCGTACTTGCCAGCCAGCAAGCGGGCAATGCCTTCCAGTTCATCGTCGCTGTCGTTGATGCCGGCCAGCAAAGTCCACTGATACTGGATCGGGTAGCCGGTGTGCCGCGCGTAATTTTCGCCAAGCTCGACAAGTTCTGCCGGATCAATGCGCGGTGCATGCGGCAACAGGCTGGCCCGCAAGTCTGGCGATGTGGTGTGCAGTGAAATGGCCAGCGCCGGTTTGACAATGCCTTGTGGCAGACGCTCAAACACGCGCCGGTCACCAACCGTCGAGAACACCAGATTCTTGTGCCCGATGCCGCCCGCTGTGCCGAGCAGGTGGATGGCTTCGAGCACGTTATCCATGTTGTGCGCCGGTTCGCCCATGCCCATGAAAACGACGCGTTTGACGGCGCGGCGCGCGCGCGCCAGCACCACTTGCGCGACAATCTCGGCGCTGCTCAACTGGCGCAGCAACCCGTCTTTCCCCGTCATGCAGAACAGGCAACCTACAGCACAGCCGACCTGGGTTGATACGCACACCCCGTCGCGCGGCAGCAAGACACTTTCCGCCGTTTGACCATCGGCCAGTTCGAGCAGCAGACGCGCTGAGCCGTCTTCTCCCGGGTGTTCCGAGCGCAGACGAATGAGCGACTCAAGTTTTGCGGACAGTTCAGGCAAGGCCTCGCGCAGCGGCAGCGGTAGAAAGTGTTCGCTGTGCTGGCGGCGTGTGCCGTGATCGAGCGGCCGTGCTTGCAGCCAGGCGCGCAGAATACGTTTTTCGTGACAGGGCTTGGCACCCAGTTCGCGCAGGGTCTGCCGGAGGTGTTCGATGCGCATTGAGTTCAAGCGTGTCGCAAGCTATCCAGCGCCAGCGCTTCGGCGACCTCGATGCCGTCGATGCCGGCCGAGAGGATGCCCCCCGCGTAGCCCGCGCCTTCGCCGGCCGGATACAGCCCTTTGATGTTCACGCTCTGGCAGTCGGCGCCGCGCGTGATACGTAGCGGTGATGAGGTGCGCGTCTCGACGCCAGTGAGCACCGCATCAGCCATGTCAAAACCGCGAATCTGGCGGGCGAAGGCCGGGATCGCCTCGCGGATCGCGGTGATGGCATAATCGGGCAGGGCGGTCGAGAGGTCGGTGAGATGTACGCCCGGCTGGTATGAAGGAACAACGGTGCCGAGTTGCGTCGAGGGCCGTCCGGCGAGGAAGTCGCCGACCAGCTGGCCCGGCGCTTCGTAAGTGCTGCCACCGAGTTCGAAGGCGTGGGTTTCCAGCCGACGTTGCAGTTCAATGCCAGCGAGCGGGTTATCCGGGCTGCCGCCGTAGTCGGCCGGGTCGATATTCACCACGATGCCGGCGTTGGCGTTGCGCTCGGCGCGCGAATACTGGCTCATGCCATTCGTTACCACGCAGTTAAGTTCCGAAGTGGCGGCGACCACCTGACCGCCGGGACACATGCAGAAACTATAGACGGCGCGCCCGTTGCTGGCGTGATGGACGAGTTTGTAGTCGGCAGCGCCCAACAGCGGGTTGCCGGCGTTAGGCCCAAGGCGCGCCTTGTCGATCAGCGACTGCGGGTGCTCGATGCGAAAGCCGACGGCGAAGGGCTTGGGCTCCATGAAAACGGCTTGTGCGTGCAGCGCGGCAAAGGTATCGCGCGCGCTGTGGCCGAGGGCAAGCACCACATGCCGCGATTCGACCGTGCTGCCGTCAGCGAGGCGAACGCCTCGAACGGCATGGTTCTCAATGAGGAGTTCGGTCACGCGGTGCTGGAAGCGAATTTCCCCACCCAGTGCGATGATGTCGGCGCGCATGCGCTCGACCATGGTAACGAGCCGGAAGGTGCCGATGTGCGGGTGTGCCAGATAGAGGATTTCTCCCGGTGCGCCGGCCTTAACGAATTCGGTCAGCACCTTGCGCCCGAGGTGGCGCGGGTCCTTGATCTGGCTGTAGAGCTTGCCGTCCGAGAAGGTGCCGGCACCGCCCTCGCCGAACTGCACGTTCGATTCCGGGTCGAGCGTGTTGTTGCGCCACAGCTTCCAGGTGTCCTGCGTGCGCTCGCGCACCGCCTTGCCGCGTTCCAGCACGATGGGTTTGAAGCCCATCTGCGCCAGCACCAACGCAGCGAAAATACCGGCCGGCCCGAAGCCGACCACAATCGGGCGGGCGGAGAGATGGGTCGGTGCCTGCGCCACAAAGCGGTAGGCCATGTCTGGCGTCGGCTTGATCTTCGGATCGTCGGCGAGTTTCTTGAGCAGGCGCGCTTCACTGTCTTTGCCATCATCGACATCAACGTCGACGGTGTAGATGAACATCAGCGCGTGCTTCTTGCGCGCATCGTGGCTGCGCTTGAAGACAGAAAGCGAGTGGATGTCACTTTCGGCGATCCCCAGACGCTTCGCCGTCGCCGGTTTAAGCGCCTCCGGCGGGTGGGTGAGAGGCAGGCGAACTTCGCTGACGCGGATCATCGAAATTAGCCGACCAGACGGTCGAGCGCGTTGGTGAAATCAGTTGATCTGTGCGTGAGATCGGCGATGTCCTTCCCGAGCGCTTTGGACGGAACGGCTGCGGCTTCCTGAGCCACCAGAACGTATTCTTCATTGTCGATGGTCACGATGGGCATCAAGTCGTCAATGATTTCCCGGTGGGGTGTGCTGCTCAGTTTTTGCAGGGGCGCGACCAGTCGTGTGCTGAGGTCGGCTAACAGGTTGCTTTGCAGGTCGAGAACGTAAGGCCGGTTCGGATGTTTGGGAGCCTTCAGCGCGTAAGCGTGGTGACGCATCAGAAACTCCGGTACTCATCGCCGAACAAGCCTTCCTTTTCTACCCGTGCGTTGTACGCGGCAATGGCGTCGCGGTTGTTTTCCAGCCATGCGGCGTCGCGACAGCGCTTGATTTCCTGAAGAATGCCGGACTCGGCGGCACGCGAAAGATTGATGTCGAGTTGGCGCGCGGCTTCGGCAAGTTGTTCGCTGATCGTGAGGCTCATTTTCTTTTTGTTTCCCTCGCTCAGATGCGCCAGGACGGAATAGTTGGCACGGGTTTCTTTGGTGCGGGGGTTAAGCATGGCAGGCTCCATTGGCGGTGTTTATATGCGCATAGTTTAGGCGTATATGTACAGCGTGTAAAGCGGCATTGTTCCGGCCTATTTTTGCTGCCCGTAGCTGCCGTACTTCTCAAGTACAACGGCCATTTCGGCGTCGTCGAGCAGTACAGGTTCCCCGAGTTGGCAGGCGCGCCAATACTGCTCGCACAGCGCTTCGAGTTCGATGCCCAGGTCGAGCGCCTGATCGAGATTGCGCCCGAAAACAAGCATGCCGTGGTTGGCCAGCAGACAGGCCGTGCGGCCTTGCATGGCGACCAACGCGTTATCGGAGAGCGCCTGCGTGCCGAAGGTGGCGTACTGCGCGCAGCGCAGCGTGTCGCCGCCGAAGCGAGCGATCATGTAGTGGAAGGCGGGAATGTCGCGGCGCAGGCAGGCGAGGCTGGTCGCGAAGGGCGAGTGCGCGTGCAGCACCGCGCCGGCTTCGGGGCGGGCGGCGTAAATGTCGCGGTGAAAACGCCATTCGGACGAGGGTTTGCGCTTGTCGTTCGTTGAGCCGTTGAGGCGCATGAAGACAGCGTCTTCGGGCATTAGCGCGTCGTAGGCCATGCCGGTCGGTGTGATCAGGAAGCCATCCGCTTCGCGTACGGAAAGATTGCCGGCGGTGCCCTTGTTGAGCCCGGAGGCGGCCATGCGGCGGGCGGTGTCGATCAGTTTCTGGCGCATGATTTTTGCTCAATTATTAACCACGAAGTGCACGAAGAACACGAAGGAAGACAAAATCCGGGGTTTTCTTCGTGAACTTGGTGTTCTTCGTGGTTCATTGGTTTTTCTCGGGGTAGAGCGTTCGCAAATCCCCCGGCGCGCAGTGCCCGCGCTCGGTGATGATGGCGGTGATGAATTTCGCCGGGGTGACGTCGAAGGCCGGGTTGGCAACGGGTTCGCTGGCCGGCAACTGACGCAGTGACGCAGTTTGCCCGGCATCATCTAATCCATTCATCAAGCGCAGTTCATCGCCCTCGCGATCTTCGATGGGGATGGCGTCGCCGCTGGCGCAGTCGAAGTCGATGGTCGAGCGCGGTGCGGCGACGTAGAAGGGTACGCCGGCTTCACGCGCGGCGAGTGCCTTGAGAAAGGTGCCGACCTTGTTGGCGGTGTCGCCATTGGCGGCAATGCGGTCAGCGCCGACGATGACGGCATCGATAGCATACGCTCCGCCATGCATGAGCAGCAGGCCGGCGGCGTTGTCAGCGATCACCGTGTGCGGCACGCCATGCTGCGCGAGTTCCCACGCGGTGAGCAGGCCCTGATTGCGCGGCCGGGTTTCGGAGACCCAGACGTGCACATCAATGCCGGTATCGAAGGCCGCGTAAATTGGCGCGAGTGCCGTGCCGTGGTCGACGGTGGCCAGCCAGCCGGCGTTGCAGTGGGTCATGAGTTGGAGGCGCGGCTTGCCCTTATTTGCCAGCAATGCGCGGAACAGCGCGAGGCCGTGTTCGCCGATGCGCCGGCTTTGCTCGACGTCTTCTTCGGTGATGCGGCCGGCTTCCTGCCACGCCGCTTCGGTGCGCTGCGCAGGTGGCAGCAGCGTTAGGTGAGCTTGCATGCGAGCCAACGCCCAGTGCAGGTTGACGGCGGTCGGGCGGGTGGCGGCGAGGGTGGCGACGGCTGCAGTCAACGCCGCATCGTCGCGGCTGATGGCGTTCATTGCCAGCGCTACACCGTAAGCCGCAGTCACACCGATGAGCGGCGCGCCGCGCACCTGCATGACGCGGATGGCGTGCGCGGCCTCGGCCAGCGAGGTGAGGCGCAGCGTGCGATAGGCGTGCGGCAGCGCGGTCTGGTCGATGATCTCGACGCTGCGTCCGGCGACAGGAACGATGGTGCGGGTGGGGGTGCCGTTGACTTTCATGGCGTGCATTTTAACAGCCGGCTTGTGCCATGCCGGCACGTTGTACAGCTAACTGGCGGACAGTGCGCGGCGCTCGGCTTCGATGCGTGCCATAAAGCGCTGGATGATCGTTTCGTTGGCGGGTGATGGCTTGAGAAACCGGCAGCCCATGTGCCAGATGGTTTTCCCTGTTTTGCCTTCCTTGGCCATGATGTAGCGGACTTCAAGCGTTACGGCCAACACTCCCGAGTCGCGCAAATCGATCCAGCTGTTTTCGAGCTTCTCCATGGACTCATACTGGAGTTGTTCGGACAACTGGATGCCGAGTCCGCCGACTGAAATATCGTACAAGGGCAGGGTGGCTTCTTCCGGGGATCCTTTGCGGATCAGGCAGACATAAGGCCGGGTGGACGGCAACTGAAGGCGGAAAGCATCCCGGCGTTGCAAGCGTACCAAGCTCTTTGGCAGGACGATGGCAAAGACGGCGTCACCATTAAACGTCATCCTTCGCGCCTGTCGCGCTGAAAACTGCAGGCGAATACCTTCGATCACGGCAGCGAACTGGCAGCGTTCGGCTTTCAGGAAGGCGATATTGCTCTCTTCGCTGCCGCTGATGTCGAAGTAAAGCTGGCTTTCATCGTCAGAAACGGCAATCAAAACGGTCAGAAAGGTCTGCCGGCCTTCATCAAAAGACACGGAGACGCGCGCCTTCTGCCGGATCAGGCTGCGCAACTGGTAAAGGATCTCGCGACGCCCGCTCAGGGTGCAGCGTTCGAGATCGTCGTCAGTGTTGAATTGGTTCATGACACTCTGGGGTAATTAAAACGGATGCCGTTTTTGGATTTTCCGCATCGTAGCGGGGAAATGCAATCTACGCTACCGGTTCATGGCAGTAGTCGCCTGATTTGAGCGGATTACAGACCCAGCTGTCAGGCTCCGCTTGTCGGTCGGGCTTGACGCACATACACTGCGTGTTTCCTTATTATTGCCGCAATTTATTGCGCTTCGCCATGCTCAATACACCTGTCGCCATCGATTCCAAACTCCCCTGGGTCGGCACCACGATTTTTACCGTGATGTCCAGGCTTGCTGCCGAGTGTGGCGCGATTAACCTGTCGCAGGGCTTCCCCGATTTTCAGGCCGACGCGTCGCTGTTCGAGGCGACAATGCGTGCTATGCACGAGGGGCGCAACCAGTACCCGCCGATGGCCGGCCTGCCGGAACTGCGTACGGCGATTGCCGACAAGGTCGAAGCGCTCTACGGCGTGCGCTACGATGCCGATCATGAAGTGACAGTGACGGCCGGTGCGACACAGGCCTTGTTTACAGCGATTGCCGCTTTTGTGCGTGCCGGCGACGAGGTGATCGTTTTTGAGCCTTTCTACGATAGCTATGTACCATCGATTGAAACCGTCGGTGGCAAAGCGGTTTACGCCCAACTGGTGTTTCCCGATTACACGCCGGACTGGGATCAGGTGCGATCGCTGATCACCCCGCGCACGCGCATGATCATCATCAACTCGCCGCACAATCCGAGCGGTAGTCTGCTGACGGCAGGCGATCTGGCCGTGCTGGCCGATATCACGCGCAACACTGACATCGTGGTGCTCTCGGATGAGGTCTATGAACACATTGTTTTTGATGGCGCGCAGCACTTGAGCATGGTGACGCATCAGGAACTTGCCGCACGCAGCATCGTGGTGTCCTCGTTTGGCAAGACCTATCACATCACCGGCTGGAAGATCGGTTACGTGGTTGGTGCCGCTGATTTAATGGCCGAGTTTCGCAAAGTGCATCAGTTCAACGTGTTTACTGTCAATACGCCCTGTCAGTTGGGGATTGCAGAGTACATGCGTGATGTGACGCGGCATTTGGGACTGGCGGCGTTTTATCAGCAGAAACGCGATTTCTTTCGCGCGCAGCTTCAAGGGTCGCGCTTTGAACTTTTGCCTTGCCACGGCAGTTTTTTCCAACTGGCGCGCTATGAAGCCATTTCCGAGTTGCCCGACCGCGAGTTTGCCCAATGGATGACGCGTGAAGTCGGCGTGGCGGTGATCCCGGTTTCGGCGTTTTATCAGAACGGGCAGGATGATAAAGTAATACGTTTCTGCTTTGCCAAGCAGGAGGCCACGCTGGCGGCGGCCGGTGAGAAATTGCGTAAGGTTTGATTTTATAAGGAGACAAAACGATGAGCATGGTCAAGGAGTTCAAGGAATTTGCCATGAAGGGCAACGTCATGGATCTCGCTGTTGGCGTGATTATCGGCGCGGCTTTTGGCAAAATTGTCGATTCGGTGGTGGGCGATCTGATCATGCCGATCATTGCCTGGATCTTGGGCGGCAGGCTTGATTTTTCCGGGATGTATTTTGTGCTGGGCAGTGTGCCGCCGGGTACAGCGATGACGCTTGATGCGCTTAAGAAAGCTCAGGTACCGGTGTTTGCCTACGGTAGTTTCCTGACCATAGTGATCAATTTCGTGATTCTGGCCTTCATCATTTTCATGATGGTCAAGCAGATGAACCGGCTGCGTCGCAACGAGCCGACGCCGGCTGCGCCGCCAACCCCGGAAGATGTGCTGCTGCTGCGCGAGATTCGGGATAGTTTGAAAAAGTAGAGGCGGCAAAAAAAGCGAAGCGCTCTTAACACAGAGGGCACAGAGATCACTGAGGAAAGCTTAGGAGATTTCCTTGGGCCGGCATGGATTCCGGGTCAAGCCCGGAATGACACGCTGGTGCTTGTTCAGTGTTTTCTGAATGGCTTTGCTTTTCGCTGTGACCGTTGTCCCTCTTCAGGGATGCTTCGCGCTGTTCGTTGTGGTTAATCGATTTTTTCTCCGTGATCTCTGTGACTCTGTGCCCTCTGTGTTGAAAGCGTTTTGCGGCGTTTGCTAGGACTATTGGCTATTGCGTCTCACCAAACACAAATTGCCACAGCGCCCGCACCGCTCCGATGCGCTTTGCGCAGCTGTCGCGTTCAACACGTGCGCTATTGATCCCATCCAGCCTGAAGGCGTGCTGCATGCGCCTGAATTCACGGTAGGTGTCACGCACCGGGTCAGACAGTGATTGCGGGATGAGGCCGAGCTCTGCGGCAATGCCGAGCAGCGCGATGTTGCCGAGATTGCCACACAGCCGTTCGTGTGCATGCGCGTAGCCAAGCACCAGGTATTGAACGATGAACTCGACGTCGACCAGGCCGCCCGGATCCTGCTTGAGGTCGAAATAGTCTTCACTGTGCGATGCGTGGGCGTCGAGCATGCGTTGACGCATTTCCAGCACACTTTCCTTGAGCGCGGTTAGTTCACGCGGCTGACGCAAGATTTCAATGCGGATGGCTTCAAATTGGGCGCCCAGTTCAGCGTCGCCAGCGCAGAAGCGGGCACGGGTCAACGCCTGATGTTCCCATTCCCAGGCCGCCTTGATCTGGTAGTCACGAAACCCCTCGATGGGGCTGACCATCATACCGGCGTCACCATTCGGGCGCAGGCGGAAATCGGTATCAAACAGCATGCCGGCAGAGGTCTGGCTTGACATCCAAGTGCTCATGCGTTGCCCGAGGCGGGCATAAAGCTCGCCAATGTTAGGCTCCGGGTCGTTATGCAGATAAACCAGGTCAAGATCGGAGCCGTAGCCGAGTTCTTTGCCGCCCAGTTTGCCGTAGGCGATGACAGCGAATTTTGGCGGGCATTCAGGGTGCGGATGTCGATCCTTGAGTTTGTTCCAGCACAGATCAAGCGTGGTCTGCACGACCATGTCGGCGAGCAGGGTGAGGTGGTCGGCAAGCCGCTCGACAGTCTGAAGCCCGGCGATGTCCTGTGCCAGCAGACGGAAGACCTGAGCGTGATGCGCTTCGCGCAGAATGTCCATTTCACGCTCGGTATCGCCGGTGTGCTCGGCAAGCCTGGCTTGCAGTTCGCTGCGAAATGCACTCCAGTCGGTGGCGATCTCGTAAAGGCGCGGGTCGAGCACTTCATCGAGCAGGATCGGGTGCTGTGTCAGGTAACGCGCTGCCCAAACCGAACTGCCAATCATGTCGGCGACCTTGCTCAGCGTTTGCGGGTACTGCTGCAGAAGAGCCAGATAAGCGCCGCGCCGGCTGATCGTTTCAAAGAAGTCGAGGCCGCGCTGCCAGGTGGCATCAGGTGTTTTTGTGGCGGCTGCCGCTTCGATCAGACGCGGGCCGAGTGCGTCAAGTCGTTCGCGGTTTTGTGCCGGCAGTTGCAGGTATTTGGCACTTTGACGAAGACCATTCAGACGTTCGAGCATGGCCTGCGGTTGCCGGAATCCCAATTGTGAGAGCGCTTCCAGTGCATCGTCACCGTCGGTCTGGCCGAACCACAAGCCGGCCAGTGCATGAACACCGTCCTCCGGGTCGGAAAATATTTCTTCGAAGTGCCGGGCAACGCGTTCTCGGTGTGTGTTGAGTACGGCGAGCATGGCTGGCCAATCGGGGAAGCCCATTGAAACTGCGATCAGGGCGCGATTATCATTATCTTCCGGCAGCATGTGGGTCTGCGCGTCATTCACGTATTGCAGGCGGTGTTCGAGCCGGCGCAGGAATTCATAGGCCTCGGCCAACTCAAGTTCGCTCTCGACGGGCAGTAAACGGCGGGCGACGAGTAGTGGCAACACGGACAGTGTCGGGCGGATTTGCAGTGCCGGATCGCGCCCGCCGCGGATGAGCTGGAAAACCTGCGCCATGAACTCGATCTCGCGGATGCCGCCGGGTCCCAGTTTGATGTGGTCGGCCATATCCTTGCGCGCCACTTCACGGCGGATCTGGGCGTGCAGATCACGCATGGCGTTGATTGCGCCGAAATCGAGGTATTTGCGGAATATGAAAGGACGCGATATTTTTTCGAGTGCAGTGACCCATTGGGGCTGCAGGTTGTTACCTTCATTCAGTACCCGGGCTTTGATCCAGGCGTAGCGCTCCCATTCCCTGCCCTGCGTGATGAGGTAGTTTTCCAGCGAGTCGAGCGAGCAGACGAGCGGGCCGGAGTCACCGTTCGGGCGCAGGCGCATGTCGACGCGAAAAACCTGGCCGTCAGCCGTGATTTCGCCGAGCGCGGCGATCAGGCGCTTGCCGAGTCGGGTAAAAAAGTCGTAACACTCGATCTTGCGGCCACTATCGGGAGCACCCGCTGTTTCGCCCTCTTCGGGATAGACGAAAATGTAATCGACGTCGGATGAAACATTGAGTTCACGTCCTCCGAGTTTGCCCATGCCGATCACCAGCAGGCGTTGCGGTTGCCCATGGGTATCCAGCGGCTCGCCAAACAGAGCGGCGAGTTGGCGATGCAAAAAATCGAGTGCCGCATTGGTCGTGATTTCGGCCAACTGCGTCATGGCCTCGACGACTTCGGAAAGTGGCGCAAGGTCGCCAATGTCGCGCACGATCAGTGAGGCAATCACGCGCTGACGTAATCGGCGCAGCGCACGTTTGAGACTTTCCTCATCGGCCGGGTTTTCGGCAGTCAGAAAGGTGTACATCAAGTCGCTGTCCAGAGGAGACGTGGCGTATTCCTCTATCCAGGGCGCAATTTCCGGGTGAGCCTGCAAAAGCTGGCGCAGGTAGTGGCTGTGATTTAGTGCGGCGCTCCATTCAGGCGGAACGCGTTGGTCAGGGGTTTCGCTCATTATTTCTCTGGTTGTGGCGGGGTTTGGTCGGCCTGTTCGGCGTGGCTTGGCCGGACAAAGCCGTTACAATGGGACCTTCGACTGATTCGCTGACATTACGCCATTCTAGTGACGCATTCCAATAATTGGCAAAATCTTCCGCCGGTGCCCGACACATGATGCGTCGGGATGAGTTTCGCGCGGTGCTTTATCACCGCTTTCGCCTTCTGGTGCCCCTGGTGGCGCATCCGGCGGCGAAGCGGCTGTGGCGCACGCTGGTATGGGGCTTCTGGCTGCTTTACTTCGGCTTTGTCGCGCTGGTGCTGGTGCTGCGTTACAGCGTTCTGCCGCATGTTGGGGATCATCGTGCCGATATCGAACGCTATGCCAGTCTGGCTCTCGGGCAGACGGTCAGTATCGGGCGCATCAAAGCCAGTTGGGAAGGCATTAATCCGGATCTGACGCTGATTGACGTCAGTATTGCTGATTCTGAAGGACGCCCGGCACTCACGTTTTCACGGGTTGAAGCGATTTTTTCCTGGTGGTCGGTGCCCAGTGCGCAACTCAAATTACGTTTATTGCGCATTGATGAGCCGACCTTGAATCTCCGGCGCGATGCCAACGGCCGGATTTCGATTGCGGGTATTCCGCTAAGCCAGGAGAAAAACGATAACGATATTGCCGATTGGGTTCTGGCGCAACGTCGTATTCGTATTCAAGGGGCAACGCTGGTCTGGGATGATGAGTTGCGCAAGGCGCCCACGTTGGTGCTCGAGAATCTCAATTTCGGACTGGACAATAACGGCAGCCGTCATCGCTTTGGCTTGACCGCCCTGCCACCTGCCGCACTGGCTTCAAAACTTGATGTGCGCGGTGATTTGCGGGGCGGGGATTTTGAGTCACGGGAATCCTGGACGGGGCAGGCGTATGCCGAAATCGACTATGCCGATCTGGCCGTCTGGCGTCAGTGGGTTGACTATCCGGTGGCGTTGCCACACGGGCGGGGTGCCTGGCGCGCATGGTTTGGCTTTGCCGAGGGCAAGCTCGATACGATTACGGCCGATGTCGCCTTGCAAGACGTGAGTTTGCGTCTGGCGCAGGATTTTCCTTCGCTTGAACTCGATCATATGTCTGGGCGTATTGGGGCCAATTTCTCGGAAAAGGGTTTGGCGGTCGATGGCCGGCGCATTGAACTGGTGACGCACAAGCTGGCGGCGCGCAAAAACCAGCCGAGCGAACCGATCCGTATCGAGCCGACCGATTTTCATGTGGATTGGCAACCCGACACCGAAAACAAGAGGGTCGTTGGGAGTGCTACAGCCAATGTGCTGGACATTGATGCGCTGTCTGCCCTGGCCGCGTATCTGCCCTTCGATGCCGGGACGCGTCAGTTGCTCAACGACTACGCGCCACGCGGCCGTATCAGCGGCTTGAGCGCAAAATGGAAGGGGGATGCCGAGCGCCTGCAGACCTACGCGCTGAAAGCTGATTTTGACGGGCTGGCGCTTAAAGCACAAGGCTACTTTCCGGGGTTTACGGGCATCTCAGGGGCGCTTGATGTTAACGAACAAGGCGGTAGCGCCACCTTGCGTTCGAAAAAACCGAGTATCGATTTGCCGAGTGTTTTTCCCGAGTCGCTAATCTCGCTGGATTCGCTGGGTGCGCAAGCCAAGTGGAAAGTCAACAAGGGCGTGCTGGATGTTGAATTGTCGCAAGTCGAATTTGCCGGATCGGAAGCGGCGGGCACGGCGCAAGGAAAGTATCGCAATACCGGCGAAGGCCCTGGCAGCATTGATCTCACGGCGGCGCTGACGCGTGGCGATGCGCGCGCTGTCTGGCGCTATATGCCGCAGGCGGTTAATGCCGATGCGCGCTACTGGCTGCGCGATTCCTTGTTGTCCGGCCGCGCGAGCGAAGCGAAGCTGACCTTGAAAGGTGATTTGGCGCACTTCCCCTTCCTCGACAAAACACAGGGCCAGTTTCTGGTAACCGTGAAAGCGAATGATGTGACCCTCGATTACGGTACCGGTTGGCCGAAAATAACCGGCATTTACGCTGACCTTCGTTTCGAAGGGGCTGGAATGGCGATCGACATTGAACGCGGCTCGATGCTCGGTGCAAATCTATCCAAAACCTATGCAGAAATTCCTGACTTTGACGCACCCGTATCGTTGTTGATTGTTAAAGGTCGTGCCCAGGGGCCGACCTCGGAGTTCCTCAAATTTATCGATCAGAGTCCGGTCGCCGCTCGCATAGACCACTTCACGGAAGGTATGCGTGCGAGTGGTAACGGGCATCTTGATCTGGCACTGGAGATACCCCTGGCAGAGGCGCAACTGGGCGAATCAAAGATCGACGGTACGTATTACTTCGAGAACAATGAGGTGACTGTCGATGCAGCACTGCCCCCCTTCAGGCAGGTGAATGGCACGGTGCAATTTTCCGGCAACGATTTGCGCGTACCGGAAATCAACGCCACGCTTTTTGGCGGGCCGCTCAAGATCAAAGGCGGGACGCAAAAAGATGGCAGGGTGCTGATAACGGCCAACGGATCGATCAGTGTCGCGCAAATACGCAAGCAGTTCGATTCGCCGCTGCTGCAGAATTTTTCGGGGGCGGCATCGTATCGGGGCGAGGTGCGCATCAACAAGCGTGACGCCGATCTGGTGGTTGATTCAAACCTGACCGGGCTGGCCTCGGATTTGCCTGAGCCATTCAGCAAAACGGCCGTGGAGAACCTGCCGCTGCGTTTTGAGAAGGTGTTGCTGCCGGGCACGCCGGTACGTGACCAGATCAGCGCTACTCTTGGCAATGTGCTTTCAATGAAGCTGATCCGGCGCAAACAGCTTGAAGGCTTTGTGCCGGAGCGGGGCGCGATTGCGCTTGGGCGGCCGTTGCAGTTGCCGGAGCGGGGCGTAACACTTGGGCTGACCGCAAAAAAACTGGATATTGATTTCTGGCGACGGCTCTTGCTGCCTGTTGCTGACAAATCGCCGGCAGAAAAACCGGACTCGCCTTTTATTGATTCAATCAATATCAAGGCAGGTGAGCTTCTGCTCTTTGGGCGGAATTACAGCGATGTTGATTTGACGGTGTCGCCCGAACCGACCCATTGGAAAGCCAGTTTGAGCTCACGCCAGGCCAGTGGCGAGTTGCAGTGGCATGGCACAGGAAGTGGCAAGCTGGTTGGCCGTTTCAAACACATGACGATTGAACCGGCGGCAGGGTCGACGGAGCCGGATACGGGTGAAGGGATCAAAGAGCTGCCGGCGCTTGATATTGTGGCGGAAGAGTTTTCGCTCGGTGTGCGCCGCTTTGGACGGCTTGAGGTACAGGCGCGAAATGACGGGAGCGTTTGGCGGCTTGACAAGATCAATGCGACCAATCCGTATGGCAGCCTTTCCGGCAGCGGGCAATGGCAGGTTGGCGGAGGAAAGAATCGTACCCAGCTTGATTTCAAAGTGGACAGCAGCGATGTCGGGAAATTGCTTGAGCGTATGGGTTACCCCGGTACCGTGCGTGCCGGTACGGCACTCCTTGAGGGGAAGATTGGCTGGAATGGTGCACCGACCTCGCTGGACTATGCGTCACTGAGCGGGGAAATGAATCTTGAAGCTGCCAAGGGGCAGTTTGTAAAACTCGATCCGGGCGCTGCTGGAAAATTGCTTGGCCTGATCAGCCTGCAGGGATTGACGCGCCGGATTACCTTCGATTTCAGGGATGTTTTCAGCGAGGGGTTTGCCTTCGATAGCATTGCCAGCAAAGTCACAGTACAAAGCGGCCAGATGACCACGGATCGCTTGCAGATTGACGGACCGGGCGCTCGGGTGGTGATGCGCGGCGAAGTGGATCTCAAACGAGAGACGCAGCGGCTCAATGTCAACGTGCAACCTGAACTGGGCGGCACCGCCGCGCTGGGGATAGCGCTGGTCAATCCGATCGCCGGTGTGGCGACATGGGTGGCGCACAAAGTATTGCAGAACCCACTCAATCACATGTTTGGTTTTGATTACCTGATTACCGGAAAGTGGGATGATCCCAAGGTCGAGAAGCTTTCCGGCAACGAGCCGGCGCCGACGGTGCCAACGGTGCCGCGTTTGCCGATGATCCCTAATACAAGTGGAGCTGCCAATGAATCTGCCGCCAAGTGAATCGTCAAAAGTGTTGAAAAATGCACGGGTTGCTGCCATACAGATGGTGTCAACGCCGCGCGTCAAAGATAACCTGCAAACAGCGGCTACGCTGATAGCTGAAGCTGCTGCACAGGGTGCCGAACTGGTGGCCTTGCCGGAATACTTTCCGATCATGGGAATGAACGACGCGGACAAGGTCAGGGAACGTGAGGCGGATGGTCGCGGCCCGATTCAGGACTTTCTCGCTGAAACTGCACGCCGGTACGGCATCTGGCTGGTTGGCGGTTCGCTGCCTTTGATCGCACAGGCGCCGGATAAGGTACTCAATTCAAGCCTGGTTTATAACCCTCAGGGCGAGCGTGTGGCACGCTACGACAAAATTCACCTTTTTGGCTTTCAGAAGGGCTCCGAGTGTTACAACGAAAGCGCAACGATTGAAGCCGGCAGCGAATTGGTAACTTTCGATACGCCATTCGCTCACGTCGGCCTGTCGATCTGCTACGACATGCGCTTCCCCGAGTTTTATCGCGCACTGGGCGTGACGGATTTGCTGGTCATCCCGGCGGCGTTTACCGAGACGACGGGGCGTGCGCATTGGGAGATCCTGCTGCGCGCACGCGCCATTGAAAACCAGTGCTATGTGCTGGCCATTGCCCAGGGCGGTAAGCACGAGAACGGGCGGGAAACGCACGGCAACAGCATGCTGATCGATCCGTGGGGCGACATTATTGATCGTCTGGATAAAGGTGCCGGTGTGGCCATCGGCGAAATAGATCATGCACGGATCGCCGATGTGCGCGCCAGTCTGCCAGCCTTGAAGCATCGGGTGATGTAAAGAACATAATCCACCACCAAGACACCAAGGCACAAAGTTTCACCAAGATAAACCCGGTACTCTTTGTGTAACTTGGTGTTCTTTGTGGCTTGGTGGTAAATCTTTTGAATTTGTACTGTCTGAATCGGAATAGTAATGACCGCAAAAGCCCAATCCCTGCTCGTGCAGGCCCAGAAAACCCTGCTCACACCTTATGGTCTGGATGTGGCTGATCTGACCAAGGTGTTCGGCACGATCATGGCGCACGACGTCGATTATGCTGATCTGTACTTCCAGTACAGCCGTTCGGAAGCTTGGAGTCTTGAGGAGGGCATCGTCAAGTCAGGCAGTTTCAATATTGATGAGGGCGTTGGTGTGCGCGCCATTTCGGGCGAAAAAACGGCGTTTGCGTACTCCGACGATATCAGCCACCTGGCGCTTGGTGACGCGGCCAAAACCGTGCGTGCCATAGCGGCGGCGGGGCAACGGCGAAGCAAGGCCATGCCGGCCGTACTGAAAAGAGTCGGTCATGCGCTTTATGTTCCGATTGACCCGTTAAATTCGCTGGACGCGGCGGCCAAGGTGAAACTGCTTGAACGCCTGGAGTCCTACGCGCGTGGCGAAGATTCACGTGTCACCCAGGTCATGGCGCACATCGCCGGAGAGTATGAAGTGGTGCTGGTGGCCGGCAGTGATGGCCGGCTGGCGGCGGATGTCCGGCCGCTGGTGCGGGTGTCGATTACCGTCATCGTTGAAGGCGAAGGTGGCAAGCGCGAACAGGGATCGGCCGGTGGCGGCGGGCGCACTGATTACGGTTATTTCAGTGATGCCGTGTTGCACAGCTATGCGCAAGCGGCGGTGCATCAGGCGGTGACTAACCTCAACGCGCAGCCTGCACCGGCGGGGACGATGACCGTCGTTCTGGGTTCCGGTTGGCCCGGTATTCTTTTGCACGAAGCCGTGGGCCACGGACTGGAAGGCGATTTTAACCGCAAGGGCAGTTCGACCTTTGCCGGCCGTGTTGGTAAGCGTGTCGCATCGAAAGGCGTGACCGTGGTCGATGACGGTACGATCCCTGATCGTCGCGGCTCGCTCAATATTGATGACGAAGGCAATCCGACGCAGCGTACCGTGCTGATCGAAGACGGTATCCTCAAAGGCTATATGCAGGACAGTCTTAACGCCCGTCTGATGGGCGTTGCGCCGACCGGTAATGGGCGGCGCGAATCCTTTGCCCATCTGCCGCTGCCGCGCATGACCAATACCACGATGCTGAACGGCGACAAAAGCGTGGATGAAATTATCAAGTCAGTAAAGAAGGGTATCTACGCTGTTAATTTTGGCGGCGGTCAGGTCGATATTACCAACGGAAAATTTGTTTTCTCAATGTCCGAAGCCTATCTGATCGAAAACGGCAAGGTGACCAGCCCGGTCAAGGGCGCGACGCTGATCGGCAGCGGGCCGGAAGCCATGAATCAGGTGTCGATGATTGGTAACGATATGTGTCTCGATCCGGGTGTCGGCACCTGTGGCAAGGACGGCCAGAGCGTACCGGTGGGGGTTGGTCAGCCGACCCTGCGCATTGACGGACTGACCGTCGGCGGGACGGCTTAATAGAAGACGCGCCATGACGATAAATTTGACACCATAACACCCACCGTACCCCAAGGGTATTTCCTGCGGGGCACTCGGCGCAGAGTCGCAGAGGAATCGCAGAGAAAGGCAGAAACCAGAAACCTAAAAGCAGGGTTTTTTCTGCGTTATCTCCGTGTCTCTGCGGCTCTGCATTCCCTTTGGTCACCTCTGTGGTGGATTTTCAAGTTCTCTGCTCCGTTTTCAACCGCGTATGCTTATTCGAGTAAAATCAGCCCTCTTAAAGCGCTGTCGCTGTTATTTTCAGAGGATGTTTCATGACTGTGCAAAGCAAGCCGAATACTGACGACGTACGCATCAAGGAAATCAAGGAACTGGTGCCGCCGGCGCACGTGTTTCGAGAGTTTCCCGTTGGCTTTCAGTCGGCGCAGACAACGTACAACGCACGTCAGGCCATTCACCGCATTTTGCATGGCGCGGACGACCGTCTGCTGGTGGTGATCGGGCCGTGTTCCATTCACGATGTCGACGTGGCTATCGATTACGCCAAACGACTGCAGACGGAAGTGTCACGTTTCGAAAAAGATCTGCTGATTGTGATGCGCGTCTATTTTGAGAAGCCACGTACCACGGTGGGCTGGAAAGGCTTGATCAACGATCCGCAACTGGACAACAGCTTCCGTATCAACGAAGGTTTGCGCCTGGCGCGCGGCCTTTTGCTTGAAATCAATGATATGGGCCTGCCGTGTGCGACCGAGTTTCTCGACACGATTACGCCGCAATACACGGCGGATTTGATTTCCTGGGGTGCCATTGGCGCGCGTACGACCGAATCGCAGGTGCATCGTGAACTGGCGTCCGGTCTGTCGTGTCCGGTCGGTTTCAAGAACGGAACCGATGGCAACGTGCGTATCGCCATTGATGCCATTCGAGCGGCGCAATCGCCGCATCACTTCCTGTCGGTAACCAAAGGCGGGCATTCGGCTATTGTGTCGACGGCGGGGAATGAGGATTGCCATGTCATCCTGCGCGGAGGGATGGAGCCCAATTATGACGCGGCACACGTCGATGCCGCGGCCAAAGAAATCGCTTCGGCCGCACTGGCGGCCCGGCTGATGATTGATTTTTCGCACGCCAACTGCGCCAGGGATTTCAAACGGCAGATCAATGTCGCCAGAGATGTTGCGGCACAACTCGCGGCAGGCGAGGATCGCATTATGGGTGTGATGGTCGAGTCGCACCTGGTAGAAGGTCGGCAGAATCTGGTTCCGGATCGGCCGCTCGAACACGGCAAGAGCATTACCGATGCCTGTATCGGATGGGAAGATTCGCTTGTCGTGATGGAAATACTGGCCGAGGGTGTGCGTGCCCGACGTCTGGTCGAGGCCAGCCAGTAAGCTTAAACCGCTATCAACACAGAGAGCACAGAGATCACGGAGAAAAACATATGAAATTGTTTGTATTGCATCTCTCTGTGTTCTCTGTGCCTCTGTGAACTCCGTGTCGGAAGAGTACGGGGTTTTTTCGAACCGTCTGATCTGGGGCGGTTTGCTGGCGCTGGTCGTTTTTCGTTTCTGGTTTGCCGCCGTTTTGCCGATGACCGGTGATGAGGCCTACTTCGTTTTTTGGGGTGAGCATCCGGCGGGTGGTTATTACGATCATCCGCCGATGGTGGGTTGGTGGCTGAGCGGCCTGCTCGCCATCTCCCGTGCCGAATGGGTTTTGCGTCTGCCTGTCCTGCTGTTGCCGCTGCTTCTGGCCTGGGGCGGCTGGTGGATGGTGCGACCCCATGGCGCAGAACGTGCCCGCTTGGCTGCCGCGCTGATTCTGCTGCAGCCGGCCAATGTGTGGAACGTGTTAATCACCACTGATACGCCGGTCATCCTTTTCTCGATGCTGTCGGTGATGGCGTATGTCGCCGCATTACGCTGTGAGCCCCACTCCCGACGTGCATTGATCTGGCATGCCGCTGCGGGTGCCCTTTTGGGTCTGGCCTTTCTCGGGAAATATTTCGCCGCACTCCTTGGTGTTGCGTATCTGCTGCATGTGCTGTTCATCCGGCGTGATACCGGTCGCTGGGCGGGATTTGCAGTTTTGCTCGCGGCCGCACTCCCGGCGCCGGTTTACAACCTGTGGTGGAACAGCAGCCACTGCTGGGTGAACATCCTCTTCAACTTTATCAACCGCCATAACAATGCCGGCTTGTCGTGGCAGAACCCCTTGCTCTATCTGGCTTCTCTCGTCTACCTTGCAACCCCATGGGTTCTCTTCGAACTTTGGCGACAGCACAAAATTGTTACGGATGGCGTGCGCTGCCAGCAGGAGGCAGGTGCCGCCTTCTGGCTCATGCTGGTGCCACTGACCCTCTTTGCGCTGATGTCATTCAGCCGCCAGATCGGATTGCATTGGCTGCTTTCCTTTGTCTCCTTGCTGGCGGTTCTGGCGGCCATCGCCTTGCCGCAGAACATTCTGGCCAGGCTGGTCAGGTGGTCTGCGGTTTTTGCCGTGCTGCATGTGCTGGTGGTCGTTATTGCAGTGTTCTTGCCGCAGCAGACGTGGAAGGATACCCGCTTCAGCGAAGGCTTGGCCTTGCGTTTGCAGGCGAAAGAGGTGCTCAAGCAGCTCGCGCCGTATGCAAGCGACCATCTCTTTGCCACAGAGAGTTACTCGTCCGCGGCATTTATGTCCTACACGGCTGGCCGGCCATTTTCGGTGTTTGGCCGAGGGTCGGTCTATGCCCGGCAGGACGACCTGGAGACTAACTGGTTGGCGCAGTGCGGGCGCAAGGTGCTGATTCTGAGAACCCGTCCGCCCGAGGCGCGTGATTACCTGCCTTTTTTCGATCATGTTGAGTTCCGGGAGTTGGAGGTGAGTGGCACGCGCTTCTATCTCATTCTCGGGCAAGGTTTCAATTACGCTATGTATCACGAGAAAGTGCTGACCCGCATTCGCGACCGTTACTACCGTATCCCGGCGTGGTTGCCACAGCGTGGCTGTGAATTTTGTGAACGTTATTTCCCGGACAATAAGTAAAATTGGAAAAAAGCAGTTAAGCCACGAAGAGCACGAAGAGCACGAAGGAATGATAAAGACGTGACGTTTTGTCGCCCCCAGAGTTGTTTGCTGCCAATAGATTTGGCTCATTTCTTCTCTTGGTGTTCTTCGTGTTCTTCGTGGTTATTTGTTTTTATTGGATGAACGCATTGAAGCCCTATCTTAAGCTCCTGCGCCCGCACCAGTGGGTAAAAAGCGGTTTCGTCTTCGTCGGGCTGTTGTTCGGCCACGCGTGGAACAACACCTTGCTGGTACACAGCGTTTTGTTTGCCGCCGCCGCCTTTGCTTTGGCCGCCTCGGCGATTTACGTGCTCAACGACCTGGCCGACCGGGAGAGCGATCGCGAACATCCTGAGAAGTGTCATCGTCCGCTGGCGTCCGGTGCCGTGAACGTGACACAGGCGCTTCTGCTGGCCGGACTCTGTTTGCTTTCGGCGCTGCTGCTTGCCTACGCGGCCTCGGCTACGGTGCTGCTTATCGTGCTGGTGTATGTCGCGCTCAATGTGGCCTATTCGCTGGGGCTCAAGCACGTTGTCCTGCTCGACGTGTTCATTATTTCAGCGGGCTTCATGCTGCGTATTCTGGCCGGCACGCTTGGCGTTGGCATCGCGCCGTCACACTGGTTGCTGTTCTGTGGCCTGATGCTGACGCTTTTTCTTGGGTTTGCCAAGCGTCGAGCCGAGCTAAATGTGATGGCCGGTCGCGGCGGCAGCCACCGGCAGGTGTTGGATGATTATGATCCGGTACTGCTTGATCAATTGATCGGCATTTGTGCGGCAGGGACCGTCATCAGTTACAGCCTATACACCGTCAGTGCCGAGACGGTCGCCATGCATGGTACGGCCAACCTGATCCATACCGTTCCCTTTGTCATCTACGGTGTCTTCCGCTATCTGTTCCTGCTGCACCGGCGCGCCGGTGGCGGCGACCCGGCCGCCGCCCTGTTGCGCGACGGGCATCTGCTGGGCACGTTTGGCGGCTGGCTCGTTGCAGTCGTTGTGCTGCTCGGCTGAGCAGCACGCGGTTTTGTTTTAAATTGGTTCGGCAACCGGCGGCACGTCGTTGTCCCCCGAAGGGCTATGCACTTCCTTCGGTCGGATTTTCTTCGGGGCATCGGCTTCGCCTTGCCGTGCTAATTGCACTGCCCCACAGGGGTTTCCTGCGGTCATCCTCGGCTCGCCTTCGTGAGATCATTGATCTGGAAATGAAATTACTCAGGCCTTGCTGCGGTTCTTGCCCTGCACCCACAACACATCACTGCGCCCACCAGCTACATTCAAGGTGCGGCCGAGCACAAACAATAGATCGGACAGGCGGTTGAGGTATTTGCGCACGAAGTCAGAAACGTTTTCGCTGCCGGCCAGATGCACGACACGACGTTCAGCGCGGCGGCAGACCGTGCGTGACAGGTGAGCCAATGCGGCCGGGCGGGTTCCGCCGGGCAGGATAAAGTCTTTCAGAGGGCCAAGGCTATCGTTGAATTGCGTGACGAGGTCTTCCAGACGGACGATATGCGCTTCGCTGATGATGGTAGTGCCGGGGATGCATAGTTCGCCGCCAAGATCAAACAGGTCATGCTGAACGCCAAGAATGGCGGTGCGGATGGTTTCCGGCATTTCTTCAGCGAGCAGAACGCCGAGGCTGGAGTTGAGTTCATCAACCTCGCCCATGGCCTCAATGCGCTGGCAATCCTTGGTGACTCTGGAGCCGTCGCCGAGACCGGTGGTGCCGGCATCACCGGTGCGCGTAATTATTTTTGAAAGGCGGTTGCCCATAGGGACTTTCCTGAGGAGAATGTAAAGCGGGAAGAACGATTATATCGGAAGCTTTCTTCCGGTTTGTGTTCAACGGTTATCTAATCATCTGTCTACAGTCATCTGCCGAAGGAATACGATTCGGACGGCCTGGTCAGGGGCAGGATGTTCTGAGGGAATCATGGCCATCGACAAAGCACTCCTCGTTGATTTATCCGGGGATGAAATCAAAAGCGTACAGCGGCTGTTTGAAAAAGGGGTGACCATCCCGCCGCAGCCGCGCGTACTGCAGGAGTTGCAGGAGGCGCTGGCGCGTGGTGTTGCCGATGTGCGTACGCTTTCACGCACCATTAGCCAGGATCCCGGAATTGTTTCTACCTTGTTCAAGGTGGTGCAAAGCGCTGCCTTTCGCAAGTACCAGCCTTTTACCTCGCTGACACGGGTTTTGCAGGCCATCGGGCTGCAGCAGACAGGCAATCTGGTGCGCGCCATCGCGCTGTCCTCAAGCTTGCCGGCCAAGCATAACCGCAAGGCATTCGAAGCCTACTGGGCGCGTTCTCAGGCTATTTCCGACTTGTCCATGCTGGTCGCCGATGACCGGGTAACGGTGTGCAACATTTTCCCCGATCAGGCGTGTCTGGCAGGTATTTTCCACGATTGCGGCGTGCCGGTTTTGATGCAGCGTTTTCCAACGTACTGCAAGGACATGCATCTTGACGAATCGGGGCGCTGGGCCGACCTGGCTGAGGAAGATGCCCGTTTTAATGCCGACCACTGCGTCATCGGATATCTGGTTGGCAAATACTGGAAACTGCCGGATTTTATCTGCGACGCCATCCGCTATCATCACGACATTGCCCGTATTGAGAATCATGCAGCACGCACCATGGTGGCCATACTGCAACTGGCGATCCACATCTACTATCAGGATCAGCGCATGGACAATCCGGAGTGGGGCGCCGTGCGCCAGGACGTGCTTGACGAGTTGGGGCTTGGCGAAGAGTCGTTGCCCGAACTGATTGATGTCATTCTTGACCGTTACCACGGGTCGTAGTGGTGCATATTCCCGCTGCCTTGAGGGGTTGTCCTATGCCAAACGTGATACGCTAGCGGCCTCAGGAGATATCAGCGTAATGCCAATAACGATAGATGCCTGCGTTGCCCAACATCAGGGGGATCGCAAAGAGCAGCAGGATCGGGTCGCCCTTGTTCCGCATCCCAAAGGCGGCGGCGTGGCGCTTGCGGTGGTGGCCGATGGCATGGGCGGGCATACCGGCGGCGTGCTGGCAGCGCAGCAGGTTATCCACACGGCGCGCAACAACCTCGATCAATTCTCGGCGCGCAGCG
The DNA here is from genome assembly GCA_031403915.1 of Betaproteobacteria bacterium. Lineage (GTDB taxonomy): Bacteria > Pseudomonadota > Gammaproteobacteria > Burkholderiales > Rhodocyclaceae > Propionivibrio. Next base: position 5,753 of record JANNGP010000080.1, on the reverse strand, counting down.
AGAACGCTCAGGCCATGCTTGAATCAAGCCTGACCGAAGCGCACATGCTGATCAAGGCCGCGCGTTTTATCAACGAGAAAGATCCGCACAGTACGGCCGTGATGTTGCTCTTGCAGCCGGGCAAGGTGAGCTGGGCGCACTGTGGCGATAGCCGCCTCTACCGGTTTCGCGGGGACATTCCTTATTTCCGCACCACAGATCATTCGTACGTCGAGCAACTGGTGGCCAAAGGCAAGATCACGCCGGAGCAGGCGCTGGTTCATCCCAATCGCAATATCCTGATCACTTCGCTGGGCGGCAACGAGGTGCCCAGGATCGATCTGGGCGAAGCTGAAGACTTGCAGGCGGGAGATTCTTTTTTGCTGTGTTCGGATGGGTTGTGGGGGTATTTCAGTGACACCGAACTGGGTGGTGTAGTGGCCGCGTATTCTGCCCGTGAAGCCTCGGAACTCCTGATTAGCCGTGCGCGTACGCGCGCCGAGGGCGAGGGCGACAATGCGTCGGTGGTTGTCCTGAAACTCGTCGAAGTGCCGGCGAAAAAACCGGCAAGCTGAACCTTACTTGCGGCCTATCCCGCCGAGTAAAGCTGCAACTGTCCGGCGCGGTTTGTGCGGATGCTCCATCTTGGCAACAACCTGTGCGGTTTCGGCATCAGCGGGCGCGGCCAGCGGGTGTGGTTCTGCGCTCTCATACGGCTTGCTGAAATCGAAACCGTCGGACGCAATATGTTTCTTGCGATTGTGGCTGGCCGGGCTTCTCTCTGGCGCGTGTTCACGACGCGGCCTGGCGGCGGGAGCAACGGAAGCCGGTGGCGCGGGCGGGCGGCGGTGATGGCTTTTACGCCCGGTCGGCGGGTATTCGTAATCGTATTCCGGATCGAAGCCGGGAATGATGACCTGCTCGACCTGAATCTTGATCAGCTTTTCGATATCGACCAGATACTGGACTTCATGCGCCGAAACCAGCGAAATCGCCGTGCCCTGCTTGCCGGCGCGACCGGTACGGCCAATGCGGTGGATGTAGTCTTCCGGCGTATGCGGTAGCTCGAAGTTAATGACGTGCGGCAGATCGTCAATATCCAGACCGCGCGCCGCCACGTCGGTGGCGACTAGCACTAGTATCGTGCCGTCCTTGAAGGCCTCCAGCGCCTTTAACCGATCCAGCTGACTCTTGTCGCCATGGATCGAGTCAGCAGCAATGCCGGCACGCTGAAGCTCGCGCGCCAGCTTGTTGGTTTCGATCTTGGTGCGGGTGAATACCAGTACCTGATTGAATTCCGATGATCTGAGCAGCTTGACCAGCAACGCGCGTTTGGCATCGGCAGCCACCGGATGGACACGATGAGCGATCGTTTCTGACACGGTGTTGCGCTTGGCGACTTCGATCAGCACGGGTGACTTGAGCATCTTGTCGGCCAGCTTCTTGATTTCTTCCGAGAAGGTGGCTGAAAAAAGTAGGCTCTGCCGTTGTTTCGGCAACAGATTGATGATGCGCGTGACATCTGGAACAAAGCCCATATCCAGCATGCGGTCGGCTTCGTCAAGCACCAGCGCTTGCACGCTGCCGAAGTTGAGGCATTTCTGTTCGACCAGATCGAGCAGGCGACCGGGGGTGGCCACCAGAACTTCGACGCCGAGACGGATGTCGTTGATCTGCGGTTTGATATCAACGCCGCCATAGACGCACAGGCTGCGGATTGGAACGTATTTGCTGTAGGTCTTGACCGACTCGTAAACCTGAATCGCCAGTTCGCGTGTCGGTGCCAGCATCAGCACGCGCACCGGATGGCGCGCCGGTGATGGGCTCGGGCTGGCAAAAGGCAGAATGCGCTGGAGTAGGGGCAGGGTAAACGCAGCGGTTTTACCGGTGCCTGTCTGGGCACCGCCCATCAAGTCGTTACCGGCAAGAACAATCGGAATGGCTTGCGCCTGAATCGGCGTTGGATCCGTGTAGCCCTGATCGGAAATGGCTCTTAGCAGCTCGGGTGCAAGGCCGAGTTCGTCAAAACGCATCGGCAGCGCCTATAAATAAATGTGGAATCAATGGCATAGGGCGTGGATTATACACCCTTTGCGGGCCCCTCTGTATTCCGCAGGTGATGTGCTTGTTCAGTGCGGCGTCATTTCGCCAAGTGCGCGCTCTGCGGCGTCGTCGAAAAGTGAAGACTCCGAGACGATACGGGCGCGACCGCTGCGCAGCTGTTGTTCGAGCAGGGCGGGTGCCAAAGCGACCGCGTATCCCCAGTCCGGGTTGAACAGCAGGATCGTTGCGGAAGGTGCGAGCAGGCCGCAGTGTCGGCCACACAGGCGTTCGCCATCGGGCAGATGAAAGGTGATCCAGTCGCCTTCTTTCCAGGCGCTAGCGCCACTGCGCCAGGTTGATGGGGTGGCTGATGGCAGCCCGAGGTATTGCACCAGTTTACCCTCATGTTCGAGGAGATGCACCGTGGGTTCGGTCATTGTGACGGTCGTGCGTGGCGCACTAAAGGCCATCGGTTCGATCAGCGGTTCGGCAGACGCCTGCGTCGAAAGCGCTGCTGCGTCAGAACGATTGCGCAGGGCGGCCGTTTGCAGGTCAAAGCAGGTATTGAGGAAAGGTGTTCTCTCCTCTGTCGAAATGTTCAGCAGATCCAGACCGGCGTTGATGCGCTTGAGTAGCCCTGGAATCTGTGAAGCCAGCCGCTTGCGTTCTTCAGGGCTTGGCTTGGGGCGGATACTCCAGATCAGTTCGTCGATGGTGGTGCTGCATTCTTTCCAGCGTGCTCCTGATGTGCCGCCTTCGGCAAACGCGGCTTGCATGACACGCAGCCAGTAATCGGAAAGAAAGACGACAAGTTCAGGCTGGATGGTTTTTCCGAGTGTTTTAGTCAGCCAGTCCTGTGCGCTGGAGCGCGATACCTCCTCGGCCTCATAGTCACGTACCAGTTTCACATAAGGCCTGGCATTTGTTTGCAGTGATTCGTCACGTTCGGCGATCAGGGTATCGAGCTCGTCAAGATAGGTGGAGAGGTCTTCGGCATTGGTTTCCAGCGTATTGCGGACATCGTCGGCCAGTTTTCCGAGGTGGGTGCAGATGGGGTTTTCACGCCCGGTGTCCTGAGCCAGCCCGATGGCGGCGCGAGCCATGCGGTTGACTAGTTGCCGGCCTGGATGCTGCGTGTCGGCGAAGAACGATGCGTCAAGAATGGCCAGTTTAAGCAGCGGAATCTGCAGACGGCCGATGGCGGCCTTGACCACATCGGGCAGATCGGGTGCGCTAAAGATAGCCTCGAAAATATGCGATAGTGTGTCAAGCGCAATTGCCGCGGGTTTGCCCAGCGGCAAATCCAGATCCTTCGATTTGATCGCGCGCAGCGCGGGTTGTCCTCCGGCTTGTAGGTTTTCCCCGTCTGCAAGAGTGTGCCCCAGGCCGCCGGGTTGCTGCAGTTCCAGCGCGTTCAGGCGTTCCATCAGGTGATTGAGCATCACCAGTGTTGAGGCGTTGAGGGTAACGTTGCCTGCGCCGCCAGCCGCGTAGCCTGTGTTGCCGGTTGAAAACCCGGGGGAGGACGAGTCCTCAGCGCCAAACTGCTGCTGCAAGGCCTGTTGCAAGGATGAGAGGGCGTTCATGCCGCCAAAACCGCCTGATCCCCCGGAGCCACCGCCGGTGCCTCCCGAACCGCCACCGCCTCCCGATCCACCACCTGAGCCTCCTGGCCCGCTTCTCCGCTGGACGACTTGAATCTGTGCCGGTTCAACACGAAGGCTTTCCAGCAGATTGTTCAATTCGCTATAGAGTTCAGGAAGGTGCAGCAGCAGTTGCACTTCCAGACGGTCGAGAAGATCAAGGTTCTGATCAGGGGTGAGGCCACTTTCCCGGCAAATGACCCACAGGCCGCTGCAGATCGGGTCCAGGCCGACCGGGTTGCTTTCCGCGTCCATTTTTGGCCGGTTCAGCAAGGTCATGTAGCGCAATTGCACCCGCCAGTGATCAATGCGTTCATCGCCTTTAAGTTTGTTGGCGATGTCCCCGATGCGGATATCCAGTTCAAGATCGTCATTACCGACAAGGCTGATGCGGGAAGCGGTCAGTCCGGCGGTCATCCCGAACCCGTCCTGCTGGGCCGCCGTGGCCAGTTCGTCATGAACTTCACCGACTTCACGGGAAAAGGCTTCAATAACCGTACTGGACGAAACGCCCGATTGCCTTGCAATGTCCACAAGCCGTTTCTGAAAAAGTTCACGGCAGTCGCGCAGAACAAAGAAAGCGTCTTCTTGCGGTTGTTGGGTCTCGGAAGGGGTGCCAGTCTGGTCAGGCATTGCTTGCATTCAAATCAAAACGGATAAGGCATGGATGGCGGGTTGCGGTGTTTTATTCGCTGAAAGGTGTGGATTAACCATCGGCGTTGATCTGCGCGATGATCTCCTTGAGTATGGCATCGGCCTGATCGTTGTCGATTTGGCAGGTGCCGGCGGCATGGTGACCGCCACCGCCGTATTTAAGCATCAACTCGCCAACGTTGGTCTTGCTGCCGCGATCAAGTATGGACTTGCCAGTGGCAAAAACGGTGTTCTGCTTTTGTACACCCCACAAGACATGGATCGAAATGTTGGTTTGCGGAAAAATGGCGTAAATCATGAAGCGGTTGGTGGCAAAGATGGTTTCTTCATTGCGCAGATCTAGCACGGCCAGATTCCTGTGGACGGTGGTGCAGCGCTCAATCTGCTCCCTGGCCTTGATGGCGTGCTCAAAATAGAGCTCTACGCGCTCCTTGACGTCAGGCAGTTTGAGGATGTCTGCGATACCGTGATCCCGGCAGTACTTGATCAGATCCATCATCAGGGTGTAGTTACTGACACGGAAATCGCGGAAGCGACCCAGACCGGTGCGCGAATCCATCAGGTAGTTGAGCAGCACCCATCCTTTGGGGTCGAGAATCTCGTCGCGCGAGAATTGTGCCGCATCGGCTTTGTCAACAGCGGCCATCATGTCATCAGCGATATTCGGAAAGGTTTCCTTGCCGCCGTAGTAGTCATAGACCACACGCGCTGCCGATGGGGCGTTGGGGTCGATGATGTAGTTGCTGTGCTCTTCCGGGTTGCGGATGGATTCCGAAAGGTGATGGTCAAAGATCAGTGCAGCGGCAGCGACGTACGGCAGATTGGTGGTGATGTCGCGGCTGGTGATGTCGATCTTGCCGTCCTGCATGTCTTTGGGGTGAACGAATTTGATCTCGTCGATCATGTCGAGTTCGTTGAGCAACACGGCGCAGACCAAGCCATCAAAATCGCTGCGGGTAACCAACCTGTATTTTTTCTGGTTCATGAGGATTCCTTGTTTCGCTGGAAAGCCAATAAATGGGGGTAAAACCAGCTAAAGGTTTTCGTGCAACGTGATTTCAACGTTTCTCGGGGGTTTTTTCAGGTGTTTTTCTAGCCGCTTTTGCTGCCGCCGCCGTTTCTTCAGCCGTTGGTGTTTTCCTTCGTGTGCCGGGAGCCGATACGGGCGGAAGTTGTGGTTCGACGGTTTCCAGCTTGTTGTCTCGCATGTAGGCGTCCATGTCGCGCCAGCCTTCGTAGATGGGCGCCTTGGGTAGCCACGAATAAATCGAGTAGCAGTCTTCGATGGCGCGCCCCGACTGACGGCAGGCACCACCAACGGCCTTGCCCTCGGCATCGGTGCGGGCGGCTTTGGCAACCGGGTCTTCGATGCCCATTTGTTGCTGGATCATGTCGCAACCGGCAAGAGCGAACAATAGAACAGCGGCGATCAAG
>JANNGP010000079.1:0-1926 GCA_031403915.1 Betaproteobacteria bacterium | reverse complement strand
GTTTCCCGTCCGATGTGAACGACCAGAAGCAGAGCACACCGCCCTCGCCAACGCCGATCAACGCGATCTCTTCGTACGCGCGACCGGCTAGCTTGGATGCATCAGGGCGCTTTCGACGCACTGTGCGCCACACCCGGTGTCATGGGCTTCGTATTGAGCGCCAGTGGACACTGGGATGAGCATGAAAGCACAGCACTGGTTGCAATACTGCATTGTGAACTTGAAAAGGCTTTGGGCAAATCGCTGCCACAGCCCTTGTGGCATCACGTCATTCGCGAACGGCACGCCACGTTTTCCTGTCGACCTGACTTGCCTCGCCCGTCGGCACAAACATCCCTACCTGGCCTGTGGCTGGCGGGTGACTACGTTTGTGCCGGCTATCCGGCCACACTGGAAGGCGCCGTGCGCAGTGGTATTGAAGCGGCGAAGCGCATCCTTACACACACGAATTAAGCGCCCTTCTCAAGCCACTTCAGCAAAACCGAAAACAGCGCCTTCGGGTCAAACGGTTTAACCAGGAAGTCATTCATTCCGGCCTCGAAACAGCGCGCCTTATCCTCGGCAAAAGCATTGGCTGTCATTGCAAGAATCGGGATTCCCTTGCAGCCAGCGAGTTTGCGTATCTGCTGCGTCGCTTCAAGACCATCCATATTCGGCATTTGCATATCCATGAGAATCAACGCATAGGTCGATTCACCCGCCATACGGGTGGCCTCAACGCCGTCTTCCGCCGTGTCAATGACAAGACCGGATTCACTCAGAAAGAGCCTCGTAACTTCCCTGTTCATCAGGTCATCGTCGACAACCAGCACACGGCGACCGGCATGACTTTGGCGAATAACCTTCTCGGGATTGAAATCAGCATCACGCTCCGGCGAAGACACGCCAAACTCGCCAGACTCCGACCCCACCTTCTTCAGCCGAGCCGTGAACCAGAAGGTACTGCCAATACCCAGAGCACTCTTGACCCCGGCATCGCCGCCCATCAACTCGGCCAAGCGGCGGGTAATGGCTAGACCGAGACCGGTACCCCCATACTTGCGAGTGGTTGAATTGTCGGCCTGTTCAAAAGCGCTAAACAGCCGGGGCAACGCTTCAGGCTGAATACCGATGCCGGCATCCTCGACTTCAAAGCGCACCAACACCCACTCAGGCGTTTCTTCCTGCCGGAGCGCGCGCAAAGTCACAACGCCCTTATCGCTGAACTTTATGGCGTTGGTCACATAGTTGATCAGTGCCTGCTGCAGCCGTGTCGGGTCGCCATGCAGATTTTTGGGCAAGGGTGCAATTTCGATTTGCAGACAAATCTCTTTGGTCTCAGCGCGCTCGGCCATGATCGCGCCAACATTGCTTATCAGACCGTCGATTGCCACGGGCACTTCTTCCATCACGAATTTGCCTGCTTCAATTTTGGAAATATCGAGAATATCGTTGATGATGCCAAGCAAGTGTTTGGCGGCAGTATCTATCTTGGCAAGCTGCTCAGCCTGTTCATTGTTTACAGCCCCCCGTTGCAGGGAATAGGCCATACCCAGTATGGCATTCATCGGCGTACGTATTTCGTGGCTCATATTGGCCAGAAAAGCGCTCTTGGCCAGATTGGCCGCCTCGGCGGCATCACGGCTTTGTGCCAGTTCGGCGGTACGGGAATCGACAAGTTCTTCGAGGTGATCACGATGCTGTTCGAGTTCAGCCTCGGCTTTCTTGCGCTCAGTGATGTCGAGGAAGACAGCCATCCCGGCCACAATTTCGCCTTTTTTATTTCTGATCGGTGCAGCACTCGACTGTCGCGGGTTTTTAGACTTGTCCGGTTCTGTAGCACATGAATTGTCCGCTTTTTTTGTTGTGAGCGGGAATCGGCGGAGGGCGTAGCCCGGAGCCGGTTTCCGCTCACAACGGCGAGCCTGGCGGACGGTTCAGGCGGCC
>JANNGP010000078.1:0-8214 GCA_031403915.1 Betaproteobacteria bacterium | reverse complement strand
CCCCCACAGGAAGAATTATCGACGGCGAGGTGGACAAAGAAAAAGCCCCTGAATCCATTGGAAACAGGGGCTTTGATCTGGGGCGATGTACGGGGCTTGAACCCGTGACACCTGGAATCACAATCCAGTGCTCTACCAACTGAGCTAACACCGCCATTGTTCTGGCGCGCCCGGCGAGACTCGAACTCACAACCCCCGGCTTAGAAGGCCGGTGCTCTATCCGGTTGAGCTACGGGCGCAAATCACGAGACTTTGGGGGGTGTTGTTTCCCTCCGGTACAACTGCTACTCAAAAAACTGGTCGGGGCGGTGGGATTCGAACTCACGACCCTCTGCTCCCAAAGCAGATGCGCTACCAGGCTGCGCTACGCCCCGAGGAAGGGCGCATTCTACAGACTGCCCCTGGCAAGGTCAATCGCGCAAAGAGTTTTTGTCGTGTGTTTTTGTATATAATCCCACGGCTTTACTTATTTCATGTGGAGATCACTCGCAAGAGCCTACGTGCAATACAGAGCATTTATTTAACGAACGCATACGCTGGTACGCTATTGATTGCTTGCAGCGTTCCATTATTTCTGATATTAAGTCGCCTCTTTGCAAAACAAATGGATGGTTTTTGAACATGCCTGACGAATTACTGCACAAACATTTCGCCCCATACGTAGCCAAAAAGGGCGAGGACTACATGAGCAGCCGGCAACTGGCTCATTTTCGTACCATCCTCGAAACACTCAAGGGTGAATTGATGAGTGACATCGAGCGCACGGTTCATACCATGCAGGACGAAGCAACCGTTTTCGCCGACCCAAACGACCGGGCAAGCCAGGAAACCGATATCGCGATTGAGTTGCGCAACCGTGACCGCGAACGCAAGCTGATCAAGAAGATTGAAGAAACCATTGTGCAAATCGAGAGCGGTGACTACGGTTACTGCAACGGTTGCGGCGTCGAAATCGGCATCAAACGACTAGAGGCTCGCCCGACGGCTTCATTGTGCATCGACTGCAAAACACTTGAAGAAGTCCGCGAACGCCAGGTTGCGAAGTAGTGTCGATTAGCAATAAAGAACTGTAACTCAACAGTTTCTTGCACAAAGAAAAAGGACGCCGCAGCGTCCTTTTTCTTTGTGCTTTAGAGCTGTCTTTCCGGCGAAAGCGACCGACGGTGACCGAAGGAAATGCAGAGCAAGTGCAGAGCCCGGAAGCCAGGAAAGCCAAGGCACTAGACACCGGCTTTCGCCGGTGTGACAAATCATTTAGTTCTGCGGCTCGACCGGCGTGGCAGCAATCCCGCCCTCTTCCACGCTCACAGCCTTCATCGACAAACGCACACGGCCCTTCTCGTCGGCTTCCAGCACTTTAACGCGTACTTTCTGGCCTTCCTTGAGGTAATCAGCCACCGCATTGACGCGCTCGTTGGCGATCTGTGAGATGTGCAGCAAACCGTCACGACCCGGCAGGATGCTGACAATGGCACCAAAGTCGAGCAACTTGAGCACGGTGCCTTCGTAGACCTTGCCCACTTCGACATCCGCCGTAATCGCTTCAATACGTGCTTTGGCGGCATTGGCGGCATCGCCGTTGACCGACGCGATGGTGATCGTGCCGTCTTCTTTGATGTCAATGGTGGTGCCGGTTTCTTCGGTGATGGCACGAATGACTGCGCCACCCTTGCCGATCACGTCACGAATCTTTTCAGGATTGATCTTCATCGTATAGAGGCGCGGAGCGTAAGCCGACACTTCTTCACGCGGCCCAGCCGACGAGCCCTGCATTTGACCAAGAATATGCAAGCGCGCTTCTTTGGCTTGCGCCAGCGCAACCTGCATGATTTCCTTGGTGATGCCCTGAATCTTGATATCCATTTGCAACGCAGTTACACCGGCATCCGTACCCGCCACCTTGAAATCCATGTCACCGAGGTGATCTTCATCACCAAGGATATCGGTCAGCACGGCGAAACGGTTGCCGTCCTTGATCAATCCCATGGCGATGCCGGCCACATGCGCCTTGAGCGGCACACCGGCATCCATCAGCGCAAGCGAGGCGCCGCATACCGATGCCATCGAACTGGAACCATTGGACTCGGTAATCTCCGAAACCACGCGCATGGTGTAGGAAAAATCCTCGACCTTCGGAAGCACAGCAATCATGGCGCGCTTGGCCAGACGACCGTGACCGATTTCACGACGCTTCGGCGTACCGACACGGCCGCATTCGCCGGTGGCGTAAGGCGGGAAGTTGTAGTGCAGCATGAAGCGCTCGCGGTATTCACCGGCCAGCGAATCAATGATCTGTTCGTCACGACCGGTACCCAGCGTGGCGACTACCAACGCCTGCGTTTCGCCACGGGTAAATAGTGTCGAACCGTGAGTGCGCGGCAGTACGCCGGAGCGAATGGCGATCGGACGCACGGTACGGGTATCACGACCATCGATGCGCGGATCACCGGCCAGAATGCGGCCACGAACAATGCGCGACTCAATGTCAAAGAAGTAGTTGTGGATCGTTGCGGCATCCGGGGCACCTTCACCAACGGTAAAGGCTTCAACCGCTTTCGACGAGATTTCCTTGATGCGCTGCGTGCGCAACTGCTTGTTGGAGATATTGAAGGCTTCCTGCAGATCGGCTTCGACCAGTGCGTTGAGTTTGGTCACCAGCTCTTCATTCTTGGCGGCAGGCACCCAGTCCCATTCCGGTTTGCCGGCTTCTTCAACCAGTTCGTTGATGGCGTTGATCACCACCTGCATCTGGTCATGGCCGTAAACAACGGCGCCAAGCATGACTTCTTCGGACAGGATGTCAGCTTCAGATTCAACCATCAGCACGGCCGATTGCGTACCGGCCACAACAAGATTGAGCTGGCTGGTCTTGAGTTGGGTCAGGGTCGGGTTGAGTACGTACTGACCGTCGATGTAACCCACACGGGCTGCACCCAGCGGGCCGTCAAACGGAATGCCGGAAATGGCCATGGCGGCGGAAGCGCCGATGATGGCCGGAATATCCGGATCAACTTCAGGATTGAGCGAGACAACCATCGCCACCACCTGAACTTCGTTGTAGAAACCTTCGGGGAAGAGCGGGCGCAGCGGACGGTCGATCAAACGCGAGGTCAGCGTTTCCTTCTCGGACGGGCGGCCTTCGCGCTTGAAGAAGCCGCCTGGAATACGGCCGGCAGCGTAGGTCTTTTCAATGTAATCGACGGTGAGCGGGAAGAAATCCTGACCCGGCTTGAGTGTTTTGTTACCGACGACAGACACCAGCACGACGGTATCATCCACCGTCACCATGATGACCGCACCGGCCTGGCGACCGATTTCACCAGTTTCCAGCGTTACTTGGTGTGCACCGTAGGTGAACGTTTTCTTGGCAATATTAAACATTTTTACCTCTCTCAATAGTTCATCGCACGTACCCACGACACCGGTACGCAATTCAACAACGCGCCAATATGGCAAAAAGCTGCAAAAGCAACAACAGCGGCTCAATCCGTAAAGGACTGGCCGCTGTCATTCATTCGAATCGTCTGCACTCCCAACCGCACAGCGGTTCGGCGGGCAGTCTTACTTACGCAGGCCGAGACGTTGGATCAGCGCACGATAGGAATCAGCGTTCGTGCGCTTAAGGTAGTCCAGCAACTTGCGACGACGGCTCACCATGCGCAGCAGGCCGCGACGGGAGTGGTGATCTTTGACGTGTTCTTTGAAGTGACCAGTCAGGTCATTGATACGGGCGGTCAGCAACGCGACCTGGACTTCGGATGAACCGGAATCGCCTGTAGCGCGCTGATAATCGGTCATGATCTGCGCTTTTTGCGCAACGGTAATCGCCATGTCAAACTCTCTTTCGTAAAAAACGCAGCCCCAGTTTGATAGAGCACGCGCCAGGTTAATAAACAGGATAATCGCTTGGCGAAGCGAGCCGCGAATTATAGCCTGTTCGGCAGGCTACCGGCAAGCACGATCAGGAACACACCAAACGGCGCGGATGTACCTTCCCTGAATCATCCATCTCGCCCAGGCCGAGCAGCCGGTTCGTTCCATAAACCCGGCACTTGCCCGGTGCGGGCGCGACACCCGCGCCAATATCGACCGGATTGCCATGCGAAAAACGCAATTCAGCGTCTTCATCAAGACGAACTGCTGGCAAGGTCTGCAATAGCGCATCTGGCGCCTGCAAACATTTGATGCGACCTTCCTCAGGAAGCGCATTTAGATGATCCAGCGTCACCGCGTCAGCTATGTCCAGCGAACCCACCGCAATGCGTCGCAAAGCCGTCAAATGGGCGCCACAGGCGAGAACACGACCTATATCTTCAGCCAAGGTCCGGATATAAGTTCCTTTGCTGCAAACCACTCGCAAGCGACAGCGATCATCTGAAAAATCAAGCAGCAACAACTCGTGAATCGTCACTTCACGGGCTTCCCGTTCTACTTCTATGCCTTGCCTGGCCAACTCGTAGAGCGGTTTTCCATCACGTTTCAGTGCGGAGTACATGGGGGGAATCTGACTGATCGGGCCACGAAAGCGCTGTAAAGCCGCGTCCAGATCAACTTTCCTGAATTCAACCGGGCGACATTCCAGCACAACACCTTCGGAATCCCCAGTATCGGTAGTCGAACCGAACAGGAGTTCGGCTTCGTATGTTTTGTCGGCGTTGAGCAGATCGGCCGAAAATTTGGTCGCTTCGCCAAAACACAGCGGCAGCAAACCGGTCGCCAGCGGATCGAGTGTACCGGTATGTCCAGCCTTGGCCGCAGAGAAGATGCGGCGCGCACTTTGCAAGGCCGCGTTGGAGGTCATGCCGATCGCTTTGTCGAGCAGCAAAACACCGTCGACGCGCTGCCAACTTTTCTTGGCTGGCTTACTCGTCGTCAAGATCAGTTTTCGGCGTAGGGTCTGAGGTTTCCGAAATGGCCACGGCTTCCTGGATCAACTTCGAGAGGTCGGCACCACGTTCGAGCGATTGATCAAACACGAAATGCAATTGCGGCGTCATGTGAATGCTGATGCGTTTGCCCAGTTCCCGGCGTAAAAAACCGGAAGCCTTTTGCAGACCGGTCATCACGTCCGCGAGATGCTCGCTGCTCGCCAGGGTACTGAAAAACACCTTGGCATGGGCATAATCAGCCGTCACTTCGACATCGGTGATGCTGATCATGCCAACGCGCGGATCCTTGAGTTCCTGGCGGATCAGTTCCGCCAGTTCGCGGCGGATTTGCTCGGCAACCCGATCCTTGCGGGAAAATCCTTTGTTATTGGTCAATTAAAGCGTCCGGGCGATTTCCGTCACGTCGTACACTTCAAGCTGATCGCCTTCTTCGTAAGCGCTGTAGTTCTTGAGCGACAAACCGCATTCAAAGCCGGAGCGGACTTCCTTGACGTCATCCTTGAAGCGCTTGAGCGACTCGAACTCGCCATCCCAGATCACCACATTGTCGCGCAGTAGTCGGGCACGCGACGTGCGCTTGACCAGCCCTTCGAGAACCATACAGCCGGCGATGGTGCCGATTTTGGTTGCGCGGAATACCTGGCGAATCTCGATCATACCGGTAATCTCTTCGCGCTTCTCAGGCGACAACATGCCGGAGAGTGCAGCCTTTACTTCGTCGACCGCATCATAAATGATATTGTAGTAACGAATATCAACCCCAACGCTCTCGGCGGCTTTGCGCGCACCGGCATCGGCACGGGTGTTGAAGCCAATGATGACCGCTTTGGACGCCTGTGCCAGATGCACGTCAGACTCGCTGATGGCACCCACGGCACCGTGAATGACATTGACTTTGACTTCCGCTGTCGACAATTTCTGCAGCGACTGCACCAGCGCTTCCTGGGAACCCTGAACGTCAGCCTTGATGATGAGCGGCAGCATTTTGACTTCAGCTTCTGTCATCTGGTCGAGGATGGTCTCAAGATTGGCAGCCTGCTTCTTGGCCAGTTTGACGTCACGGAACTTACCCTGACGGAAGAGTGCAATTTCGCGCGCCTTGCGCTCGTCAGCCAGCACCACAGCCTCTTGGCCTGCTGCCGGCACATCCGAAAGACCGAGGATTTCGACCGGAATCGACGGACCGGCTTCCTTTATGTTCTTGCCATTCTCATCCAGCATGGCGCGAACCCGACCAAAGACCTGTCCGGCCAGCAGTACGTCACCCTGACGCAGGGTACCGGACTGAACCAACATCGTCGCTACCGGACCGCGACCCTTGTCGAGCCGTGCCTCGATGATCAGGCCTTTGGCTGCCGCATCCTTGGGCGCTTTCAGATCAAGCACTTCGGCTTGCAGCAAAACGTTTTCAAGAAGCTCATCAATGCCTGCACCGGTCTTGGCAGAAACAGAGATAAAGGGCGCATCACCACCATATTCTTCCGGAATAACCTGCTCGGCAACCAGTTCCTGTTTGACGCGCTCAGGATTTGCATCCGGCTTGTCGATCTTGTTCACCGCAACAATAATTGGCACACCCGCTGCTTTGGCGTGGTGGATGGCCTCACGCGTTTGCGGCATCACACCGTCGTCGGCTGCAACAACGAGAATAACCAGGTCGGTGGCTTTGGCACCGCGCGCGCGCATCGCCGTAAAGGCTTCGTGGCCCGGCGTATCAAGGAAAGTCACCATGCCACGCTCAGTTTCGACGTGGTAGGCACCAATATGCTGAGTAATGCCACCCGCCTCACCTGAAGCAACCCGCGTGCGGCGAATATAGTCAAGCAGCGAGGTCTTGCCGTGGTCGACGTGACCCATGACGGTTACCACCGGCGCACGAGACTCGAGCGGCACATCCTTGTGTTCCGAATCGTCATCGATAAAGGCATCCGGATCATCCAGCTTGGCAGCGAAAGCCTTGTGTCCCATTTCCTCGACGATAATCATCGCCGTTTCCTGATCGAGCACCTGATTGATGGTCACCATCGAACCCATCTTCATCAGCGTCTTGATTACTTCTGTGGCTTTTACCGACATCTTGTGCGCCAGATCAGATACCGATATGGTTTCCGGCACGTGCACATCATGCACCACAGCTTCGGTCGGCACCTGGAAGGAATGCGCTTCTTCGGTTTCTGCACCCCGAGCGCTGCGCTTACCGTGCTTGTTGTCGCGCCATCCCGTGCCACCTGTAGCACCACGTGTCTTAAGTCCCTGACGCTTGTTGGCACCCTCATTCTTCCATTGGCCTTTTTTGTCGGCTGATTTCTTGTCAGCTGCACCTGGCTTGGCTGCCGGCTTGTGCAGGGTTTTATCTTCCGCCGGGCGTTCGGAAGCCGACTGTGCCGCCGCCAGCTTGGCCGCTTCAGCGGCACGTGCAGCGACTGCCTTTTCTTCGGCCTCAATCTTAAGGCGCGTCAGATCGGCGACACGCTGTTGCTTCTCCTGAAATTCGGCTTCCTGGTGGGCTCGCAGCAAGGCATTGCGACGATCTTCCGCGGCGCGCAGTTTTTGCTGTTCTTCACCAATGATTGATGCCCGGGTCACCACTTTTTTGGCTCCGGTCTTAATTTCACCGGCCGCTTCACTCTTAGCTTCAACTTTAGCGTCAATAGCGGCTTCGGCCGCCGCTTTGGCCTTGGCCTTTGACGCCGCCTTGGCTTTTGATGCGAGAACGACAGTTTCAATCACCGGTTGTTCAACAACCTCAACAACCGGCTCCAAAACCGTTTCAACTCTCGGCTCCGACGGAGCACCCTTGATTTCCGGCACAACAGCTTGCACTTCTGGCGTATCGCGCTTTACCAAAACACGCTTTTTACGCACTTCAACCTGAACCGTGCGCGACTTGCCGTGCGAGTCCTGCGATTTGATCTCGCTGGTCTCCTTGCGCATCAGGGTGATCTTGGTCTTGGCATCACCTTCGCCATGCGAGCGGCGCAGATATTCGAGCAGTTTTGACTTGTCCTGTTCGGACAGAAGGTCATCCGCCTTGTTCTTGGCGACACCGGCCTTTTGCAACTGTTCGAGCAACGCCCCCGACGGCATTTTCAGGTCGGTGGCAAATTGGGCAACACTTGTTTGCGCCATGTGGAAATCCTCTTTTCTACTTACTCGAACCAGTGCGCACGCGCCGTGGTGATCAGTTGTTTGGCACGATCCGTATCGATACCGGTCATTTCAGTGAGTTCGTCGACCGCCAGATCTGCCAGGTCATCGCGTGTCTTTATGCCACTACTCGACAATTTCCCGGCCAGTGTTTTGTCCATTCCCTCCAGACCGAGCA
>JANNGP010000077.1:0-6604 GCA_031403915.1 Betaproteobacteria bacterium | reverse complement strand
GAGCAGATTCTCAATGATCTGGGCGCGTGTGGCGGGCGTGCCAAGTCCGCGACCAGCCATAGCGGCCTTCATCTCCTCGTCATCGACCATCTTGCCAGCACCCTCCATCGCTGAAAGCAAGGTGGCTTCAGAATAACGCGCCGGCGGTTTGGTCTGATTGGCATTAAGTAAAACAGGGTCAGTTTTGACTCGCTCCTTTTCAGAAACAGGAACAAGATTGCCTTCGTCACCTTCCTGGGATTCGCGGCCATAAACAGCCAGCCAGCCAGGATTGACCAGAACTTTGCCTTCAGTCTTGAAGGGTTCGGTTTCGACGCGGGTAATGCGCGTTGTCAGCATGTATTCGGCGGCAGGATAGAACACAGCGAGAAAGCGTTTGACAACCAAGTCGTAAAGTTTCTGTTCCGGTTCAGACAGGTGCTTGGGGGCTTGCAGCGTTGGAATAATGGCAAAGTGATCGGATATTTTTGCGTTGTTAAAAATTCGTTTGTTAGGAAGGACCCATTTGCGTGACAGAATCTGGTGGGCAAACGGCGAGTAATGCGCAAGAAGGGCTTCATCATGGCCCTTGCCAATACCCTCACCGGTAAGCATGGTCAGCGTCGCCTTGACCGTCGGGAGATAGTCTTCGGGCAGAGCCCGGGCGTCCGTCCGGGGGTAGGTCAACACCTTGTGCTTTTCATAAAGCGCCTGGGCAAGGCCCAGCGTAGACTTTGCAGAAAAGCCGAACCGTCCATTGGCCTCACGCTGCAGGCTGGTCAGGTCGAAAAGAAGGGGTGAAAGCTGAGTTGAAGGTTTGGCCTCCTCAGAAACCACACCAGGCTTGCCCTGACACTTGGACTGCAAAGCTTGGGCTCGGGCTTCGTCCCAAAGCCGGTCGGCGCGGGCGTGTTCATCGTCTTCCTTGCCTTTGTATCCCTCATCAAACCACTTACCACGGTATTCGCCAGCCGAACAATTGAAAACTCCTTCGACCTCCCAATAATCACGCGACTTGAACTTCCTGATTTTGTCCTCGCGATCAACCATCAAAGCTAGCGTCGGGGTTTGCACCCGGCCAACGGTCGTCAGGTGGAAGCCGCCGGTCTTTGAGTTAAAGGCCGTCATGGCGCGTGTGCCATTGATGCCGACGAGCCAATCAGATTCAGAACGGCAAACGGCCGCGTCAGCCAGCCCCTGCATTTCGGAACCTGCACGCAAGCGGGAAAATCCATCTTTGATGGCCTGCTGTGTCATCGACTGCAACCAGAGACGTTCTACGGGCTTGCTCGATTTGGCATGTTGAGCGATATAGTTAAAGATCAACTCACCTTCGCGTCCCGCGTCACAGGCATTAACTAGGGCACTGACATCTTTGCGTTTAATCAGCCGGGTGAGGAGCTTTAAGCGCGGTTCGGATTTCTCGATGGGTCGCAAATCGAAATGCGGAGGAATTACAGGAAGATGAGCAAAAGACCATTTGCCACGCTTTACTTCATATTCTTCCGGGCAAGCTAATTCAAGAAGGTGACCTACCGCTGAGCAAAGAACAGCGCCATCACTCTCAAAATAGTCGTCGTGTTTAGTGAATCCGCCAAGTGCGCGCGCAATGTCGGCGGCAACAGAAGGTTTTTCAGCAATAATCAGCTTTTTGCTCATGGAATGTTTTAGCCTGGGAATGTGGCAAAAATGAATGTCGCTGGGATGGCTCAAAAAGCCACGCTGCGAGGCATGATAAAAGCACAATGCCGCGCTTGGCAAGCAATGGTTAATTTCATCAACAAAATGCCGGATTGGATAAGCCGGCAGTAAATAAGAAACTTGGAGATCAGTGCAACAAATCCGGATCAGTGTAGAAAAGTAATTCTTCGACAATTATCGGCTCAAGTTCCTGTTCCCTTCCCCAAAGAACCATCAGGACAATGATCTTGAATTTAACAAGTGGCACTGGATCGTCATCAAGCAGCATTCCGTGCTCAATGACAAGCTCTCTCAGTGCTGGAGAAATCACCCCGGCCGACTCAAGGAAAGCAACAAACCCAAGGCAATCAGCACCGAGCTTCTGCTGTTCCTCCTGCGCATAAACACGTAAAGAGCGGCGGTCGCAGACAAACTCGTCAGCGCAGGTGTTCTTCAGACCGGAAAGCCAGCCGAGTGCTGCCGAAATTTCCGTCTCATCAAAACCAACAGCACACAGCTTGCGAGCCAAAGCATCCGGGTTGGGGTGGAGGGAAAAATCGTGATAGTTTTCGAAAAGATAAACGAGTATGTCAATCATGAAGGACTAAATATCAGATAACGGCGAGACGCTGATAACGACCCCCCGACAAGCTAGAAACATATCCAGCAAGCTCTAAATGCAACAGCATTACGGAAAGTGACTCTGCAGTCAAGCCGCTGCGAACAGCAAGTTCGTCCAGCCCACAGGGATCAAATCCGATCATAGAAAGAAGATCGTGCTGAGCCGGGCTGGTGAGGGTGGCGGCCGTGTCTTTAGCGCCAGTAGGAGTATGCCAATGTAGTTCTTCAAGAACATCCTGAGCAGTTTCTACAAGTTTCGCGCCTTGCTTGATGAGCTTATGGCAGCCGCGCGACTGGGGGGAGTGAATGGAGCCCGGAATGGCGAAGACATCGCGCCCCTGTTCTCCGGCAAGGCGGGAGGTGATCAGCGAGCCGCTCTCAATTGCGGCCTCAACAACCAGGACGCCGCGTGAAATGCCGGAAATCAGACGATTACGTCGAGGAAAGTTGGAAGCAGTAACCGGCGTTCCAATTGGAAATTCAGAAATAATAGCCCCGCGAGCGCCAATCGCCAGCGCTAACTCATGATTCCGTGCAGGGTAAATTCGATCTATTCCAGTCCCGATAAAGGCGATTGTATCGCCAGTTTTTGAAAGCGCGCCGCGATGAGCCGCTGCATCAATGCCGAGTGCCAGTCCGCTGGTTACCACCAAACCAGCATCAGCAAATGTTGCGGCAAAACGTTCCGCATTAAGAATGCCCTGCGGGGTAGGATTGCGGCTACCGACGATGGCGAGGGAGGGACGATTTAGCAGTTCAAGGCGGCCGCGAACATAAAGCAGTGTTGGTGGATCCGGAATTTCAAGCAGAGATTGCGGGTACTCCGGATCAGACAAAGTAACGATGTGCTGAGCAGAGCTTTCTGACCATGCGCACGCTGTTGCGACCAAGTCATCGTTGCGTGTGTCAAGCAACAGGCTAGCAGTCTTCTCTCCAATAACACTCCGTAGCGAGCTGCGACTGGTAGAGAAGATGGTTTCAGGAAGACCAAAAGAAGCGAGCAGCTTGCGCTGAGTTTCACCGCCAATTCCAGGTATGAGCGTTAGACGCAACCACCCGGCTAGCGACTCAGGGTCAGTCATAACTCAGGGTGTAGTAACGAAGTCATTAACTTCTATTGTGCCCTCTGATTGAACAATTAGCCCATAAGAAATGCGGTTAAAGATGCGAAAAATAATAATCAGCCCGACTCTCTCGGGTGGAATTTGTACATTAATTTTACGGTCATTTTCGTCACGTTGAACAATAGTACGGTTACGCTCAAGTGCAAGGACATGACCAATCTCGATACCATCTACTTCACCGCGACTCAGTGAAACGATGGAGCCGCGACCCGCCGCACCTACGCCACCATAGATAGAAATGATGCGTCCATCAACTTGAAAATCCGGTTTGTGTGGAACATAAGCGATCAACGGCGGGCGGTATGAAGGAATCATCCGGTCACCGCGGCTAATTTCCTCTTTACTTGAAATAATTTCAAAAACCGCAGGGTTCCCGGGGCGGGTTTGTACTGCCGAACCCAGGAAGAAAGCCTCATAACCAAGAACCTGTTTGGGATCAGAAGGGTTCTGGTCAGGAAAAGCAGGATCAAGCAAGGGTTTGCCTTTACGGTAAACTAGCCATTGCTCTACAGCAGGGTCGGCATCAGCAACATAAACAACATCTCCTTTGCCAACATTAACCCTGTCCTGTTGAGTGGCAACAATACGTGGTGCAAATTCCAGACCATTGGCTTCAACTACAAGAGGTGCGGATATAAAGGGTTTAATAACGTTCGGAGGAATGGGTGGGATCGCAGTGCTAATTTGCTCGGAGTAAATCCGGGGCTTAAGTTTGCTATCCCCCTGTACACGAAGAATGGGCTTGCCGTTTACATCACGATCAAGAACTATAACTTCTCCCGGATAAATACGATTCGGGTTCTTGATTTGTTCCTTGTTCATTTGCCAGATTTCAGGCCAGCGCCAAGGCTCCTTAAGAAATTTTGCGGATATTCCCCAAAGGGTGTCACCCGGCACAACAATATGGCGCTCTGGAGCATTTTCTGCTAGTTGCAAGGGTTGTTCTGCAGCACTGCACAGCGCGGCGGCCAAAGCGAGAACAAGCGCGGATATAATGCGATTCATCGTGTTATCCTCATACGAGCAGTAGGCAAGGTCTGATACGCCTGTGGTACTTCGGGTAATGGCAACTCTTTCGAGCTGTTGCTACCTGCAGCTCACCCTCAGACATCGCATACAAAGCGCAAAGATTGCGCCGTTTTTCAAGATGTTGCATTAGATTCTGCACGTAATTACTTCTTCGATCAAGCTTTTTATGCCGCTACTACCAATACTTCGTTTCCCCGACCCGCGCCTGAAGATTATTGCCGCTCCGGTTGAAAAAATTGACGACAGCATCCGGTGTCTGGCACGTGATATGGCCGAGACAATGTATGAAGCGCCAGGCATCGGGCTGGCCGCGACACAAGTCGATGTGCACAAACGCCTGATAGTCATTGACCCCTCCGAAACGCGCGACCAACTTCTGGTGCTGGTCAATCCGGAATTGATTGAAAGTGATGGTGCTCAGGTTTGTGAAGAGGGTTGTCTCTCGGTTCCCGGTATCTACGACAAGGTCGAGCGTGCCGAGCATGTTGTAGTGCGCTACCTCGATCTGCAGGGCAAAACACAAACGATATCCGCTGACGGTTTGCTTGCCGTCTGTCTGCAGCATGAAATGGATCACCTTCAGGGACGGGTTTTTGTTGAACACCTTTCGCAGCTCAAGCAGACGCGCATCAAGGCCAAGCTGGCCAAACAGGCGAAAATCACCGCATGAAACTGATCTTCGCCGGTACGCCCGACTTTGCCGCACGGGCGCTTGACGCCATTCTCGCTGCCGGCCATGAAGTCGCGCTGGTGCTCACTCAGCCGGATCGTCCATCCGGGCGGGGCATGGTACTGCAAGCTTCACCCGTGAAACAGCGCGCGCTGGCCGCCGGCATTGAGGTCTTCCAGCCGCCAACGCTCAAGGACGCTGCCGCGCAGGCGCGCATCGCCACCGTCGGTGCCGAACTCATGGTGGTTGCCGCCTATGGATTGATTCTGCCGCAAGCGGTGCTGGATATGCCACGTTTTGGTTGTCTCAATATCCATGCGTCACTGCTCCCGCGCTGGCGGGGTGCTGCACCCATTCAACGCGCCATTATTGCCGGCGATAAACAGACCGGTGTATGCATCATGCAGATGGAGGCCGGACTGGATACCGGACCGGTTCTGCTCTCGGGCGTCACCCCGATTAACGAAGACGATACGGCAGCCACCCTGCACGACAAGCTTGCCGCGCAGGGCGCCGTGCTGATTGTTGAGGCGCTGGCAAAACTCCCGCTGCCGGCCGTGCCGCAGCCTGAGGAAGGTGTGACCTATGCCGCCAAGCTCGACAAGGCCGAAGCCCCGCTCGATTGGCGGCTCACAGCGACACAGCTACAACGCCAAGTGCGCGCCTTCAACCCCTTCCCCGGCGCGCTGGCCACCCTCGCCGGCCAACCGGTCAAAGTCTGGCAGGCTGAGGTTGAAACAACCCCCGGCACCCCCGGCACCCCCGGCACCGTCTTCTCCGCCGACAAACGCGGGATCGTCGTCGCCTGTGGCGAAGGCGCGCTGTGCCTGACCGAACTCCAGAAAGCCGGCGGCAAGCGCTTGCCTGCCGCCCAATTCCTCGCCGGTACCCCGCTCAAAGCAGGTGCGCTTTTCGAGCGCCCTGCTTGAATTATTCCCGCCGTCCCCCATCTAACGGACGCAGCGACGGTTTCGTCGCGCAACACGGAGATCAAGACAATGCTCGGTAACTGGTTAAAGACCTCGATCCTGATGGCCACCATTATGGCCATGTTTGGCATGCTCGGCACCTACCTGGGTGGCGCACAGGGGATGATCCTGGCGCTGCTGTTTGGCGGGGCGATGAACATTTTCGCCTACTGGTTCTCCGACACCATGGTGCTCAAGATGTACAACGCCCGCGAAGTCGACGAAGCCTCCGCGCCGCAGTTTTACAACATGGTGCGCGACCTCGCCGGACGCGCCGGGCTGCCCATGCCACGCGTGTATCTGATCGACGAGGCGCAACCCAATGCGTTCGCCACCGGGCGCAACCCGGAGCATGCCGCTGTCGCTGCCACAACAGGCATTCTCAACCTGTTGTCGGCCAGAGAGATTCGCGGTGTCATGGCGCACGAACTGGCCCATGTACGCCACCGCGACATTCTCATCTCGACGATCTCGGCCACTATGGCCGGCGCTATTTCGGCACTGGCTAATTTCGCCATGATTTTCGGTGGGCG
>JANNGP010000076.1:0-4993 GCA_031403915.1 Betaproteobacteria bacterium | reverse complement strand
ATCGAGGAGTTCGCGAATATCCGCCTCATCATCGACCACCAGCACCCTGGCCGACTCACCACGCGGCCGGCGTTCCACCTTGCTTACTGACACTCGACAGCCCTCCCCGAAATACAAAAATCCGCCCCTGACACACTACTTAGCAACTCAAGACGGGCACCGTTGGCATCACACAATTCCCGCGCAATGTAGAGTCCAAGTCCGGTACCGCGACTGTGCGTGGTAAAAAACGGCTCGAAGATCTGTTCGCGACTACTCTCATCGACGCCCTCGCCATCGTCAAGTACATGCAAGTCAACCCACCCGTCCCGACTTCCGTCCTGCACCCGCAAAGCGATACTGCCGGTTTTGCCCTGGGCATGACGCAGGGCATTACCCAGAAGGTTCCACATAATCTGATGCAAATGCGAGCGATCAAAAAACAGTTTGGACGAACCCTGAAAATCGAAACGTACCACACCACCGGGCACCCTCTCCTTCACCGTGTACTCCTCAACGAGGATCGGTAAGGTTTGTCGCAAATCGATCAACTCCCGGTGCGCCCGATCGCGCCGCCCCAACTCAAGCACATCGCTCACGATACGCTCCACACGCTGCGTGTTGTCGAGCACTATGCGCAAAAGCCGTTCATTGGTCTGGCCGCGACACTCTTCATGCATCAACTCACCGGCATGGTTGATCGCCGAAAGCGGATTTCGTATCTCATGGGCGATATTTGCCGTCAAGCGCCCTAATGCTGCCAGTTTGATCTGTCTCGCCTGTTCCTGCAGCCGACCCATATCTTCCAGGAAAACCAGCACATCGCGTTCCGAGCTTTCTGTTGACACAAAACGCGCGCGCAATTGCATCCCGCTGGCCGGCGCCCTCACCAGCACAGGATCATCACCGGCATGCGCACACCAGTCGGAGAACCCCTGCGCCAATTCCGTAGAATAATTTCCCAGCATGCGCGCCGAGGGGTCGCTCAAGCCCAGCAAATGCTCGGCGCGCGGATTATGCTGCTTGACCCAGCCATTCCGGTCAAGAACCAGCACACCGTCCTGCATTTCTTCGATCACGCGCTGACTGACCAGTGTTTGATTTTTGAGATCTACCCCGCGCTTGCGTGCCAACTCTTCATTGGCAATGACACGGCGCGCCAGTAAACGGGCAGAAATGGCCACCGCAAAGAAACCCGCGCTAAACAATCCCGCCTGGAAGAAATCAACCATTTCGAAGTCGACCACCATCGCCCGGTAGGACTGCTCGAAAAGAACGGCAAGCGTGGCCAATGCCGCGTAGAACAATACCTGCCGACCCTGGCCGACCAGCCCGGCACCGGCCAGCGTCACCAGCAGCATGGCGCCCAACCCGCTGCGCAGCCCCCCTCCGGTATGCATCAACACGGTTAGCACCAGTATGTCGACCAACACGTGCAAGCTCAGTTGCATGTTGAAACGCCGGCGATAGTAGTGCAACCCGATGAAGAAGGCTGCTGTCGTTAGCAAATAGAGGCTGGTGACTGCCAGATGAAACGAGCCGCGGTCAGGGCTCAGTATGGAAAAAGCCGCAGGGTGAAAAAGTGATGAAGCAAACAACAGCCCGGCGATGCAAAAGCGATAGACATTGAAATAGTGCAGCGACTTCCAATGCATCTCGGAAAACTGTCCGGCACTGATATCAAGCGGCTTCAGCATAAGCCTTCAATCTTCTGTGGATTCAGCTTCACGCCGGTGCTCGACGCAACAGAAATAACGACCCTGGGTCAGAATGCTCTCACTGACGGGCTGATTGACGCCGCAATACACGCACTTGACCATGCGCTCCGGCTCGCGCGAGACAGGCGACTGCCCCCTCCCCGAGCGAGGCATTTGAACTTTGCGCAAGACCCACAGCACAACAAAAAACAGCGCAATCAGTATCAGGTATTTCATGGCAGCCCGACAATTCAGTAGAGGATTCAAGCATAGCAGAAGCGCATCTCAAGGGGTGTTTTCGAAGCACGCTGCGATCACTGCAGCAAACTGCTTTTGCTTGCCCAAAACATGTCCACGTCGGCATAATGGCGCATGCGAATTTTCAACATTCTCCCTACTGCCGTCAGCGAAATTGCTTCGCT
Source organism: Betaproteobacteria bacterium (assembly GCA_031403915.1). Classification (GTDB taxonomy): domain Bacteria; phylum Pseudomonadota; class Gammaproteobacteria; order Burkholderiales; family Rhodocyclaceae; genus Propionivibrio. Next base: position 2,895 of record JANNGP010000076.1, on the reverse strand, counting down.
GGAAAATCTGTCCGACCACCGCCTGCCCGAGCAAGGGTACCGATGGATTGCCTGCGATCGCGAGGAATTCGCGGCCATGCAAACCCAGATCCAGGCCACCCTGCAATCGGTGTGTGGCATGCAACTTGTTGACCTGCACATCTTGGATCTGCTGAACTCACACATTCCTTCGCACTACGACTTCACGTCACAGTACGATGTTCTAGTTTTTCGACGGCTCGCCGCAGGAAATAGCGATAGCAATCTGTCACAAACGGCCGACCCCACCGAACTGCCCCCCCATAAGGGCGGCCCACAAATCCTCAAACGAATTGACACCAACCCGGTGGGCTTTGCCGTATTTGACCAGATTTTGCTGACGGTCCATCCCGTCAATTGTTCAGTGCTCGGAATCTACGCAGCAAAGCTGCTTATTGCAGCCTCTGCTGAATCACGCGCTGCGGGCGCGCGTCTTCCCACCAGCCCGGCCGACCTGATGTTGCGCATCATTAACCAGATGGTTGACGGCTTTCTGGAATTGCGTCGCGAACTCACTCATCAACTGGACCATTGGCAATCTGAATTGCTCGACCCGAAAAGCCGGTTCAACAGCTGGGGCGCTCTCCTGGATGCCCGCCTGACCCTGCATTACCTGGACGAGGTTTGTGAAGATCAACGGTCAGCCATTCAGGACTGGATTGAGGCGATCAAAACCTGGCCGGATGCGCCCACGGCACCATTACATCGCGAGCGCGATCTGCTCAAGGTGCGCAGTCGTGACGTGCTGGAACATATCGAACGCGTCGTTCACCACGTCCGCCGCCTGGAACAGAGTGTGGAAACATCGGTGCAAATGCACTTCAATGCACAAGGGCACCGCACCAACGACATCATGCGCACCCTGACCGCACTGACCGCGATTTTTCTGCCGCTGAATCTTATCGCCGGAATATTCGGCATGAACTTCGAGTTCCTGCCGTTGATTCACATGCATGAAGGCTTTTGGTGGGCCCTCGGCGCAATGATCACTATCGCCACCAGCCTCGGCATACTGTTCTGGCGTAAACGCTACCTCGCCAGAACCGGGCGTTGAAGGCAGAACTAAAGCGACGTTGTCATTCCATTTCCAAATCAATGATGTCACGAAGACGAGCCGATGACAGTGCAATTAGCACGGCAAGGCGAAGTTAACAAAGACAGGATTGGTTTGGAAATGGAATTATTTCCCTGAGAATGTAGGCTTGCGTTTCTGCCGGAAAGCATCAATACCCTCTTGATAATCATCGCTGTCGTAAACAACGCGGCGCAAGCCCTGAATACGTTCGAAGAGATCCGGAGTGATCGAATAGGCGCTGGAAAGCAAGCGCAATTCCTCCTTCATCACCGCAATACTCAAGGGCGAATTGACACTGATGCGTGCCGTCATGCCAAAAACAAACGCCTCGATTTCTTCAGCCGGCTTGATGTAATTGACGATACCCAGATTGAACGCCTGCTCAGCCGGAATAGGTTGTGCCGTAAACAGCATTTCCTTGGCGACCGTCAGCGGAATCATGTTCATCAGCGTAAGCAATCCGCCCAGATTGTAAGGCACACCCAGCTTTGCCGGCGTAATGGCAAAGGTCGCGTCCGGCGTGGTCACCAGAATATCGCAGGCCATCGCCACCTCGCAACCGCCGCCCCAGACACCGCCCTCGATCAGCGCAATAACCGGCGCCGGGAATTCCTGAATGGTGCGCACCAGAACACGCAAGGGGTCGTTCCAGCCCAAAGGGTCACGGCCGCGATCGGGCAACTCGTTAATATCATGCCCGGCCGACCACACCTTCACGTCGGGTGGGGCGCGCAAGATGACGGCACGGATGTTCAACGCCCGGAAGCCATTGAACGCGGCTGTAATTTCGTTGATCAGCGCCTCACTCAAGGCGTTGCGCTTATCAACGTTATTCAGCGTAATGATACCGGTCGAATCCTTCTTCTCGGTCAGCACAAGTGACATCTCGAACTCCCTTTTCACATTATGATTAGACAACGATCTGTTTTGTGCCAAGGATAGCAGAGTGTGGGGGCATGGCGTGAAAGAGGCACGTCCCAGCTAGGAGACGACAATCTGAGGACGAAAAAAAGGGAGTTGGCCGTTCGCCAATTCCCTTGATTTGATACCGTGTAATGTGGTCGGGGCGAGAGGATTCGAACCTCCGACTCCTGCGTCCAGAACGCAGTACTCTACCAAGAAAACATTGAGCAAATAGCACAACAATTCAGTTAGTTAGCGGGATTGCCGCTTGCTGCCAAATTCAGTTGATCACACTCCGATCACAATGGAGTGAAACATGGCAACCATCAGGTCCATGCGTGACAAATGGCAAGCAGTTATCAGAAAGAAGGGCTACCCGAACCAATCAAAGACCTTTGATCTAAGGAAAGATGCTGAGAAATGGGCAAGACAACAGGAACGATTAATTGATGCCGGCCAGTGGATTGACCGTACTGAAGCAGAACAGACTAGCCTTGGCGAACTCCTTTGTCGCTACACACGGGAGGTAAGCCCCACTAAACGAGGGGCTGATGTTGAAATCACTCGCATCAATGCACTAAAGCGCACTCCTTTAGCCGAACACTCTGCAGCCGCTATAACTGGTCAGCTACTCGCCAAATGGCGGGACATGCGACTCAATCAGGTCTCCAGCAGCACGGTTACTCGTGAATTGCAGATTCTGAGTCATGTTTTCACCGTGGCAATTCGTGAATGGGGATACGGCCTCAGTATCAACCCAGTTAGCCTCGTCAGAAAGCCTACCCCCGGCAAGGCTCGAGATAGGATACTGACGACCGAACAACGGCAAGCCCTGATTACCGCATGTTGCCAGTGCCAAAGCCCGTGGATCAAACCTGTAGTAGTCTTTGCACTTGAGA
>JANNGP010000075.1:0-1931 GCA_031403915.1 Betaproteobacteria bacterium | reverse complement strand
GCCGGCACTGCCCCGTGGGTCGTCACCTTCGCGGCCGCACCGGCGACGTTCACGATCGACGGCGCGACCCTGACCTTCACCCAGGCTGACACCGGCGCCGGCGCCGTCGCGGCCGGGGCCGTCTACAACGTGACCGCGGGCAACGCCACGGGCGGCACCTTCACGCTGATCGTCGGCGGCCTGACCACAGCCCCCATCGCGTTCGGCGCGACGGCGAACCAGGTCCAGACCGCCATCAACGCGCTGGCAGGCGTCTCGACCACCGTGGTCGGCACCGCCCCGTGGGTCGTCACCTTCGCGGCCGCACCCGCGACGTTCACGATCGACGGCGCGGCCCTCACCTATCCGGCTCCCCTCCAGCCCGTGCTGGTCGTCGTCCCGACGCTCCTGCCGGCCGGGAATCTGTCCAACTTCCAGACTTGGAACCAGGTCGAGCTGGGCACGGGCACCTTCGCGTCCGCCGGGCAGACCTTCCACGCCTACGTGCTGCGGCTCGTCGTCGGAACCACCGACCAGTACAACGTGGTCTTCGACAGCGGACCCCTCACGGTCCCGGCGCCTTCGGTCCCGGGCACGAGCGGGATCGCGACCTTCACCACGGGCGCTCCGGTCGCCGTGGCCGCGGGCGACGTGATCGCCTTCTACGGCGCGGGCATCCCGACAGATAGTGGCGCGGGCGCGGACCTCTTCAGCTACCCGGCCCCCGCCGCGCCCGCCCAGGGCGCCACGATCACGCTCGGCGGAGCGGCGTTCCCGCTCTTCGGCCAGGCGCGCACGTACTCGTTCGCGGCCACCGTCACCCCCACCGTCGTGGATCCGGGGACGGGCGCCACGGCGACCGCCACCGTGAACCCGAAGACGGGCGCCATCAGCGCCATCACGGTCACCAGCCCCGGGAACGGCTACGTCCTGCCCCCGACGGTGACGATCACTGCTCCGGGCCTCGATCCGGCCCCCTCGCCGCTCGCCACGGCGGTCGCCACCATCTCCACGGGCGTCGTCACGGCCATCACGGTCAATGAGGCCGGCTTCAACTACACCGCGCCCACCGTCACCATCTCGGGCGGCGGTGTCCCGAGCGCTCCAGCAACGGCCCGGGCGGTCGGCAGCGTCGACGTCGTCAACGTGACCGCGGGCGGCAGCTATGCCATCCAGCCGGTCGTCGAGTTCAGCCTGCCTGACGACGCGGTCAACGGGCGCCGGGCCACCGGCGTCGCCGAGCTCAACATCGCGAACGCGGTCACCGACGTCGTGGTCATCGATCCCGGCACCGGCTACTACACCGCGCCAACCGTCAGCATCTGGGACGGCGCCGCGAACCAGCTCGCCCCGACGCCCGCGACGGCCACCGCGGTCCTGCGCCTCGACGGCGTCACGATCACGAGCGGCGGCGCCGGCTACGACAGCCTTCCCACCGTGACGATCGCCGACTCCCTCGGCGGCATCGGCGACGGCGCCACGGCCACGGCCGTTCTCTCGACCAAGGGCGCGGTGACGGGCATCACCGTCACCAGGGCCGGCGCGGGCTACCTCACCCCCGGCATCAAGAAGTTCGTGGACACCCTGGCGGGCCTTCACCCCGCGGGCGCGAACAACCTGGGCAACTTCATCCCGGTCGGCGTCCCCGACCAGACCACCTATCCGGGTACCGACTACTACGAGATCGGCCTGGTCCAGTACCGGCACAAGTTCCACTCCAGCCTGCCGCCCACCCTGATGCGCGGCTACGTCCAGCTGGACACCAGCGTGATCCCCGGCGACGGGGTGCTGCTCACCAATGCCAACCTTGGGTCCACCGTGCCGGCGACCCAGATCACGGGCTACCGCGGCGTCACCGCGCCGCACTACCTTGGGCCTACGATCGTGGCCACCAAGGACCGGCCGGTCCGGATCACCTTCCGCAACCTGCTCCCCACCGGGGCCGAGGGCAA
>JANNGP010000074.1:0-12810 GCA_031403915.1 Betaproteobacteria bacterium | reverse complement strand
CACACATGACAATTTCCGCTGCGGATCGCTTCGGTTCATGCTTATCATCAAACTTGACACCAGTAGGGATACCCCGACCGTTATCTGTCACAGAAATAGAATTATCGGCATGGATGGTGATAACGATGTCATCACAATGGCCCGCCAAGGCTTCATCGATCGCATTATCAACAACCTCGAAGACCATATGGTGCAGTCCGGTACCGTCTGAGGTGTCCCCGATATACATCCCTGGGCGTTTACGCACTGCTTCCAAACCTTCAAGTTGCTGAATGCTTGATTCGTCGTAAGCGGACTGGCCATTCTCTTCTATCATGCTGTATCCAATGATTGTTTCACGTGAAACGTATTATAACTAATTGATTTAATGCAGCTTAGATTCGCATTGGCATTACAACGTATTTAAAGCGATCGTTTCCGGGGATGGATATCAAAGCACTTGAATTGGCATCATTGAACCCCCATTCAATATTTTCAACAGAAGTGTTATTCAAAACATCGAGCAAATAACTAACGTTGAAACCAACATCAATAGCGTCTCCGGTATAGGCCACTTCGATTTCTTCCTGCGCCTCTTCCTGCTCCGCATTAGCCGCCATGATTTTTAAACTACCGCTAGCCAAAACCAAACGCACTCCTCTGAATTTTTCATTCGTAAGAATCGCTGCCCTGACCATCGACTGAAGCAAAGCAGTTCGATTGAGTGAAACAACATTCTTGAGGCTTGGCGGAATAACACGTTCGTAATCTGGAAATTTCCCATCAATGAGTTTTGAAACTAGATTGATTTGACCAAACTGGAAACGAATCTGGTTTGGTGATAATTCAATATTCAAGGACTCGTCATTATCAGAAAGCAAACGATTCAGTTCAAGGACACTCTTGCGGGGGAGTATAAATTCCTGTCTCGGAACAGCAGGATCAGCTTCACCTTCAAGTGGCATGCTGGCGTAAGCCAAACGGTGACCGTCTGTAGCCACTGCACGTAATTCATTAGAATCCAACAAGAGCAAAAGACCGTTCAAATAATAGCGAACATCCTGAGCTGCCATGGAAAATTGGGTTTGCGCCAGGAGCTGGCGAAACTGCTTTTGGGTTACGGTAATCTTTTTTAATTCGCCTGCAGATAAAGCCATTCTCGGAAAATCTTCAGCCGGCAAGGTTTGCAGGGTAAAGCGACTCTTACCGGCTTTTACCTGAAGACGTTTGTCGTCAAGATTCAAACTGACTTCGGCACTATCAGGCAAAGAGCGCAATATATCCTGAAGCTTACGAGCGCCAACTGTTACTGCACCATCACCATCACCTTTAGCGCCACCAGTACAAGTAGTAATTTGAATCTCAATGTCAGATGCCAATAAAGTTAATATATCGCCCTTCTTCTCGAGCAATACATTGGAAAGAATTGGTAATGTATGTCTCTTCTCGACAATCCCTGACACTGACTGCAAAGGAGCCAGAAGCATGTCACGTTGGGTTTTAATAAGAAGCATATATATAAATCCTATAAAGATAATATCAAAGACAACTCTGTGGATATCTAAAATTTATCGTTATTTTTCAGTTAATTAAACAACTTATTAAATCTGAAAAACACATGTATTCACTTGTGGGTAAAAAATGATAACTTATCCACAGCCTCAAAATTTAAAGTTTGTTCACATACTATCAACAACAATTAATCCTACTTATACATATAAAACTAACCCTTCAATACCTGTAAAAGCACGTGTACATCATGGTTCAATTCATTATCTTTGGCGCGCAGGGATTCAATTGTACGTACGGCATGAAGAACAGTTGTATGGTCGCGCCCACCAAAAGCATCGCCAATTGAAGGATAGCTTTGTGAAGTGAGATTTTTTGCCAACCACATAGCAACTTGTCGAGGCCTGGCAATTTGTCGCGTACGTTTCTTAGAAAACAAATCGGCTACTTTAATTTTGAAGTAATCAGCGACAGTTTTCTGAATATTTTCAACAGTAATTTGCTGGTTAACCGCGCCAATCAAGTCCTTAAGAGATTCCTTGGCAAGCTCCAGTTCAATTTTACGACCATGGAAAGAAGCATAGGCCAGAACCTTTTTTAAAGCACCTTCGAGTTCACGCACATTCGATCTGAGATGTTTGGCAATGTAAAACGAAACTTCGTCATCGAGCACAACACTTTCGACTTCCGCCTTCTTCTTAAGGATGGCGACACGCATTTCGATTTCAGGGGGTTCGATTTGTACCGTAAGCCCCCAATCAAAACGTGTTATCAAACGATCTTCCAAACCTGAAATATTCTTAGGATAAGTATCACAACTGATAACAATCTGCTTCTTTGATTCAATCAACGCATTGAAAACATAGAAGAATTCTTCCTGTGTCCTATTCTTGTTATTAAAAAACTGTACATCATCAAGCAACAGGACATCAAGCGAACGATAGTAGCGTTTGAATACATCAAACGACTTGGTTTGGTACGCACGTACTACGTCAGAATAATAATCCTCAGCATGAACATAACGGACAATCTTGTCCGGATTCTGCTCAAGGATATGATTGCCAATCGCATGGATCAAGTGAGTCTTACCAAGACCTGCGCCACCATAAATAAACATGGGGTTGTAAGCAGAGCCTCCAGGGTTGATAGCTACTTGAACCGAGGCGGCACGAGCAAGATCGTTAGCCTTTCCGACAATCAGATTCTCAAAAGTAAATCCGGGTATCAGGCGGGTTTTTTCATAAAGTGATCGTGATTTTTCCAGCGTTGAATCCAAAACCACCGACGAATTGTTTCGAAGCTCGATATGTTTAGCAGCAGCGGGCTCAATAGTCGCAATTTGAGCACGAGTCAGCGCTGGAGACTCAGCCCGCTCGCCGAGAAGAAGAGAAACACTGATTGGCGCTGAGAAAAATGCGCTACCCAATTCTTCAATGCGCGTCAGGTAACGTTCTTTCACCCACTTCAAAATAAAACCATTGGGGGCAAGCAAACGCAAACCATTAGTGTAATCGTCCTCACCCTCAAGTCGCAGGGGACGAATCCAAGTATTAAATTGCTGAGGCGGCAGTTCTTGTTCGAATTGGCTCAGACAGGATATCCAGAAGCTACTCATAACTAGTATTTCGATACAATCCCGAATGGGTATAACTTAAAAAAGTCATGGGCTTCGCAAAATTTAGTGAGCAGGCAGGAAAATTTATGGGTGTTAAAGCACTATTCGCCAAATAAGATGAAACCTGTTGCACTCAAGGGGAATAACAGGCACAGGAGAATAGTAAAACGTAGTGATTCTAACCTGTCGGATGAAAGTTATCCACAAGCTGAATAAAAATATAGACTTGACAACAGAGGGTCAGACAATGTCTAATTCCGCGTTTACTTCGCAATGACTTCAAGGGTTTAATAATGAAACGCACTTACCAACCGTCGGTAATTCGACGCAAGCGTACCCACGGTTTCCTCGTACGTATGGCCACACGTGGCGGTCGTGCTGTTATCCGCGCCCGTCGCGCCAAAGGCCGTCATCGTTTAGCTGTGTGAACACGGCTCTGCCTGCGGGTAAAAAGCAGCATTTAATAGCCGGTTTCCCCAAGCACTACCGATTGACAAAAACGGATGAGTATTCATCCGTTTTTGGTTTCAGGAAGACGCTAAAGAGTACCCATTTCCTGTTACATTACCGGCTTAAATCGGCAGAGGAAGTGACAGGGGCACGGCTGGGTCTGGTTGTAGCCAAACGGCTTCTGCGGCGCTCGGTGGATCGAAACCTGATTCGGCGTCTGGCTCGAGAATGCTTCCGTAAAATGCGCTACCAACTGCCTGCGCGTGACTTTATCGTACGCTTGGGGGCAAAACCAGAACCTTTCGACAGGCATGCCCTGGCTGCAGAAATAAGGAGCTTGCTGGCTAAAATGATTACACCAAAACGCTAAGCCAATGAAAACCTTGATGCTGGCATTCGTTCGCATTTACCAATATGCGATCAGCCCTCTGTTCGGAAGTCGTTGCCGGTTTTTTCCGAGTTGTTCGGAATACACCGCCGAAGCGGTACAGAAACACGGTGCGTTTCGCGGTGTCTGTCTTGGCTTAAAACGCATATCCCGTTGCCACCCATGGAACACGGGTGGATTTGATCCCGTACCCTGAAATCTTATTTGTGTAGGTCGTTCATGGATATCCGTCGCCTAATTCTTATAGTTGTATTCTCCTTTTCACTGGCCATGCTTTGGGATGCCTGGCAGAAATACAACCACCCCCAAGTCGTAGGACAGGCTCCCGCAGTGGCTGCTGCCAGCGGCTCGCCCGTTCCTGCACCGTCTGCACCAGATGCGACAGGTGCGACAGGTGCGACAGGTGCAAAAGTCCCAAGCTCTGCGGTGCCCGCCGTTGCGGCGCAAGCTGCAGTCCGTAAAGGGGAGATCACCACAGTCAAGACGGATCTCTTTACAGCTGAAGTTTCAGCGCAGGGGGGGGATATCGTTGGCCTGGAACTGAATAACTACAAAGAGATTGTGGACAAAGAGAAGCTGTTCTCACTCTTTGGAAACAAGCATCAGTATGTTGCTCAAAGCGGTCTAATTGGCGATGGCTTGCCCAATCACAAAACAGCATATACGGTTGCTTCAGGGAAACGGGAGCTCGCCACTGACGACAAAACAGTACAGCTTCGCTTGGAGGCGCCGGCAGTCGATGGGGTGCAAGTGGCCAAGGTTTATACCTTTACGCGTGGCAGTTACCTGATTGATGTTGCCTACGAAATCAATAACCGCAGCCAGAAGGAAGTCGCCGCACATGCGTACTACCAGCTGCAGCGTGATACGGTTGCTCCTGAAGGGGAGAGCAGTATGGTCAGCACCTTTACCGGGCCGGCCGTGTACACCGATCAGGACAAGTATCAGAAGATAGATTTCAGTGATATTGAAAAGAATAAGGCCAAATTTAACAATAAAGCCGATAACGGCTGGATCGCCATGGTTCAGCATTACTTTGTATCGGCATGGATTCCTCAGGATAAGCTGCAGCGCGAGTACTATGTGCGCAAACTTGAAGGGGGAATTCCTCCGGTGATCACGACGGGCGTCATCGTAACGGTGGGGAATACCGCGCCAGGCACCAAAACCAGTCACAGCGCGTCGCTGTTTGCCGGCCCACAAATCCAGTCAATACTTGATCTGTTAAGCCAACCCGTAGCAGACGGGGGTATTAATGCGCAGGGCTTGCCGCTGGTTGTCGACTATGGCTGGCTGACCATCGTCGCCGCACCGATCTTCTGGTGCCTGGAAGCGATTCACAAGCTGGTCGGCAACTGGGGCTGGGCCATCGTTCTATTGACCATATGCATCAAGCTCATTTTCTTCCCGCTCTCGGCGGCGAGCTACAAATCAATGGCCAAAATGCGTGCGGTTACACCACGCCTGACGGCATTGAAAGAACGTTGTGGTGACGACAAGCAAAAGCTCAATCAGGAAATGATGCAGCTCTACAAAACCGAGAAGATCAATCCGCTTGGTGGTTGCCTGCCGATTGTCGTCCAGATTCCGGTCTTTATCGCCCTTTACTGGGCGCTGCTCGGCGCCGTCGAGATGCGCGATGCCCCATGGATTAGCTGGATTACAGACTTGTCCGCCCCGGACTCGCTGTTTGGAGTTATCCCATGGATCAATATGCCGGTTGGCCCATTGCCGCTCATCATGATGGCCACCATGTTGATCCAGACCAAGCTCAACCCGACACCGCCGGATCCAATTCAGGCCAAAGTGATGATGATGATGCCCTTCGTCTTTGGCTTCATGTTTTTCTCGTTCCCGGCGGGCCTGGTTCTGTACTGGGTGGTCAACAACGTACTGTCTATCGCCCAGCAATGGCAAATCACGCGGATGATCGAAAGTGGCGGAAAAGCCGCCAACGACGCCAAGGCCTAAGCGGGAAAACGCTTTAGCCGCCACCGCTGAAACCATAGCGGCCATCGCCACGGCCCCAGGTCGAGGCGGGGTTGGCGTCATCCGTGTCTCAGGACGCAATCTCCTCGATCTGGCGGAAGCGCTCGCCGGCAAACGTCCGCCGCCGCGCGTTGCCACGCTCGCCGGATTCCGCGCTGCCGACGGCTTCGTGATCGATAGTGGCCTGCTCCTTCACTTTCCCGCGCCAAACTCATTCACTGGCGAGGACGTGCTCGAGATGCAAGGCCACGGCGGCCCCGTCGTCATGCAGATGTTGCTTTCGCGCTGTCTGGACCTTGGCGCGCGCCTGGCCGAACCAGGGGAATTTACTCGCCGCGCCTTCCTCAATGGCAAGCTCGACCTGGCGCAGGCCGAAGCTGTCATCGACTTGATTGATGCCTCGACCAGCGCCGCAGCCAAGAGCGCAGCGCGATCCCTACAGGGGGCCTTCTCCGTTGAAATTCATGCGCTGCTCGATCAACTCGTCGAATTGCGCGCCCTGGTCGAAGCCACGCTCGATTTCCCCGAAGAGGAAGTCGACTTCCTCAAAGCGGCAGACGCCTTCGGGCGGCTTGACCGGCTCGAAGCACGGCTCGCAGCCGTATTTGAACGCGCACAGCAGGGCTGCCTGTTGCAAAACGGATTGCACGTCGTGCTTGCCGGTCAGCCCAACGTCGGCAAATCCAGCCTGCTCAACCGGCTGGCTGGCGACGAATTGGCCATCGTCACGCCGGTCGCCGGCACCACGCGCGATGTCGTGCGCGGCAGCCTGCACATAGAAGGCATCCCGCTGCACGTGATCGACACCGCCGGCCTGCACGAGACCGACGACGAAGTCGAGAAGATCGGCATAGAACGCAGCTGGCGTGAAATTGAACGCGCTGACGTGGTGGTATTGATTGTCGACGCACGCAGCGGCGTGACCGACGCTGACCGGGCTATCTTCGATCGTTTGCCCGCGCAACTCAAACACATCACCGTCTACAACAAAATCGACCTGGCCGGGCGTGCGCCCGAGCGTCACGACGAAACCGACGGCATCGCCATTTCACTTTCCGCCAAACAGGGAAGCGGCGTCGACTTGCTGCACGACGAACTGCTGCGCATTGCCGGTTGGCACCCGGCGGAAAACGTCTTCATCGCCCGCGAACGGCACGTGCGCGCACTTGCTGAAAGCCGAACACACATCGCCGCTGCGCGCGCGCAACTGACACAACTTGAGCTTTTCGCTGAAGAACTGCGCCTCGCTCAAAATGCGCTTGGGCGCATTACCGGGGCGTTTTCGGCGGATGACCTGCTCGGCGAAATTTTCAGTCGTTTCTGCATCGGAAAATAGGAAAGCACAGGGGAGACACCGTGGACATCGAGCTTTCGCAAATCGCCATCCTCGCGGGTGCCGCACTGTTCGCGGGCTTAATTGATTCAATGGTCGGCGGCGGCGGCCTGATCCAGATTCCGGCGCTGTTTACTGCGCTGCCGCAGCAGATCCCAGCCACGTTGTTTGGCACCAACAAAATCGCCAGCGTATTTGGCACGGCCAACGCCGCGTGGCGCTATGCGCGCGAAGTGAAGATGCCGTGGAAAACCACACTGCCGGCCGCCGTCGCCGCATTCGCGTTTTCGTATCTCGGCGCGGCCGCCGTCGCCTGGTTGCCGCGCGATCTACTGCGCCCGCTCATCCTCTTCATGCTCATTTTTGCCGCCGCCTACACCTTCTGGCGCAAGGACTTCGGCGCGCTGCACCGGCCGCAGCACGCCGGCCGCAAGGAGTTCATCTACGCCCTGATGCTCGGCGGCGTGATCGGCTTCTACGACGGCTTCTTCGGCCCCGGCACTGGCAGCTTCCTCATCTTCCTGTTTATCCGCTTCTTTGGCTTCGATTTCCTGCATGCCTCAGCCGCATCCAAAGTGGTGAACGTGGCGACTAACCTTGCCGCTATCGCCTACTTTGTGCCGAACGGATATTACATTCCCGTGCTTGCCGCGATCATGGCCACGGCCAACATCGGTGGTTCGTTTATCGGCACCCACCTCGCGCTGCGCCACGGCAGCGGATTTGTGCGCCGTGTCTTCCTCGTTGTGGTTAGCGCACTGATCGTCAAGTTCGCGTGGGATACTTTCCGCTAGAAAGAGCCTGGGATCCCCATCCAGATGTCGTTACAAGACGGGCATGCCGGCAAGCCAATAAATACGCGAATCACCGGATTGGCCATGCCAGGATCGCCAATCTAAACGGTCTCTGGCCGACCTAGTTAACGAGCTTTCGTTGCGACAAGTAGGTGTGGAGAATCTCAAGTCGAGATACCGGGTCGTCGAGTTCCAGCAGTTTCTGTTTGGCGAGCGCTTGCACCGGAACAATCTCAGTCAGGCGGTAACCTACCCAGGACGCGTCATTAAACGCGTGCGGTTCCGGTATTTTTTCCGTTCCCAGATCACTGATAACTTTCATCAGCAGCGGTAGCAAGCTCTGTTGCGCAGGTGGAACAGGTCTGTCGTCACACTCATCAAGCAGTTCGACCTTTGCGCGCAGCAAACCGTCAGACGATCTGCTTTGTGAAATAATGCGGAAACGGCGACCACCACGAAGGCTGAGCATCAGGATGCCGAGTTGTGGCATGTCACCCTGAACAATGTGCGCCAAAGTCCCAACCTCGTGCGGCACAGCCGTTTCGCCGACTTCCTTACCACTGGCAATCAGGCATACGCCAAAAGGCACGCCTTCTTTCATGCAGGCCGCCGCCATGTCCAGATAGCGCTGCTCGAAAACCTTGAGCGCAAGAGTTCCGCCGGGGAACAACACGGCGCCGAGCGGGAACAGCGGGATGGACAGTTGCTGCCGTGAGTTCGCTGAATCTGGCGCAACTTTGCCTAAGAAATGTCTCCAACTCACGTGTTGTCTCCGGCATCTCCCCAGCGCGCCATCAACGTATGGGGAACAGCCAGCTGATCGAGAATACGGGCGACGACAAAATCGACGAGATCAGCAACCGATTCCGGGTGGTTGTAGAAACCGGGATTGGGCGGAAGAATGATCGCGCCGGCACGCGACAGGCGCAGCATGTTCTCGAGGTGGATCGCAGAAAAAGGTGTTTCGCGCGGCACAAGTATCAACTTGCGTGACTCTTTAAGCACGACATCCGCCGCCCGTTCGATCAGGTTGCTGGCCAAACCTTGGGCAATGGCAGCCAGTGTGCCCATGGTGCACGGACAGATCACCATGGCGTCGGGCGGGTTGGAGCCACTGGCCACCGGTGCAAACCATTCTTCGCGCCCATAAACATCCAGCTTTCCGGGCAGTGCAGCAAAACGTTCGCGCAGAAAGGCCTGTGTCTCGCTAGCCCTTGCAGGTAGCTCAAGTGCCATTTCCTGGCGGGCGACGACTTGCGCCACTTGCGAATAGAGAAGTTGCACATGGCAGCCAGCTTCAAGAAGGCTTTCCAGCAGACGTAAGCCATAAGGCATGCCGGACGCACCAGTAAAAGCAAGGCAGATGGTCTTAGTCATTATTGACTCCAGTACCGACAGCTGGAAGGTTGGCAAGCAGACGGGCAGCAATCAGTCCATTGATGATACCGAAAGCAAGTGCCGCCGAGGCAAAAAGTGGAACAAGATAAAACAGCCCGTTGTGCGGAATCAGCCACAGGCGCGCCAGCAGCAACTGGCCGCCGATATGCGCAAAGGCCGCCAGAATGCTCCAGCTGACGGGGCCAAAACAGTGTTTGGGCAAATGAATGGCCAATGCCAGTACCAACAGGCTGAGCAGCGCACCGGACAGGCTCATAAAGAATCCGGGAGAGAGAAACTGGCCAAGCAGAAGGCCGCCAGCGATGACGCGCAAAGCACAAACCCAGGCGGCTGTGACCCAGCCATAGCGAGCCAGAACGATCAGGGTTACGATGTTCGACAGCCCCGGCTTGATTCCGGGCAGGGGCAGGGGAATCGCTGCATCGATCAGCGCCAGACCGATGGCCGCCGCCGCCAACTGGGCGATACGATGGTCTTCAGGCGTGGTGGTCAGTTTAATAACTGAGTGAGTCATACACGTCCTTACCGCCCAATACCTGAACGCTGACTTGATTCGGCGCGCAAATGGCGATTTCACCGGCACGCCTAAGCCAGCCTTGACGTACACAGTACTGGCGTACGCCGGGGTCGGAGACAACGCGCACCCGGCGTTTTTCAACAGCTACAGTGGTCATGCCAAGCGGGCCGGGCACCTCAATCCGCCGGTTGCGTGACAAATCAAGTTCGGCAAAGATTTCACCGCCCTGTTTGATGACGGCTTTATCGGCCGCCCCACCTTGCCATGCCAGAGGGAATGAAAGAGCACAAAGAAACGCGCCAAGCCCGGCCAGAAGCCAGTCTCCGGGCTTGAACAGCGACAGCCAGGACATCAGGTATTGCCGGCAGGCACGGAACGAGGCACTGGCGGCAATTCGCGATGCCGTACCAGCACCCGCGCCTGATTCTGGAACTCCCGGCCCAGCCACTCGGCAAAATAGACCGAGCGGTGCTGGCCACCGGTACAACCAATCCCGACCGTCAGATAGTTGCGATTGTCGCGGATATAGCAAGGCAACCAGGTGGCCACAAAACGGGCAATGTCGTCCCGCATGCGCAGGACTTCGGGTTCAGCCTCGAGGAAAGCGATAACCGGATCGTCGCGCCCGGTCAGCGCACGCAAAGGAGCCTCATAGTGCGGATTGGGCAGGCAGCGCACATCAAAAACCAGTTCGGCATCAAGCGGAACGCCATGTTTAAAGCCGAAAGATTCAAACAGCAAGGTCAGCCCCTGGTGAGCCTCAGTGGTAATAAACTGGCGAATCCAGTCACGCAAGGCATTCGGCTTCAGGTCGCTGGTATCAATATGGTGACCCAGTTCAGCCAGGCTCTCCAGGCGAACGCGCTCTTCGGCAATGGCTTCGGGGACCGTACGTTGATCACCGGCCAGCGGATGCCGGCGGCGGGTCTCGGAATAGCGTTTGAGTAGTGTCTCGGTCTTGGCGTCCAGAAAAAGAAACTGTAGCTTAAGATCTTTGGCGCGCAGTGCGGCCAGCTGCTGCGGGAGCATGGCGATACTGTCGCCGCCACGAATATCGATGGCCACTGCAACCTTGTCGTAGCCTTGTTGCCCAAGTTGGTCGATGAGAGCCGGCAACAATTGTGAAGGCAGGTTGTCAACGCAATAATAGGACGCGTCCTCCAGCATGTTGAGGGCGATCGACTTACCGGAACCGGACAAACCACTGATGATGACGATGTGCATGAACAGGAGCATAGCGGATCGATGCTTACACGGGCAAGCCGCTCTGGCATAAACTACCAACTATGAACCTACTGGACATTCCCTTTCTCGCTGAACTGATCGCCATTCGCCGAGATATTCACGCCCATCCCGAATTGGCTTTCAACGAAGAACGCACCGCCGACATTGTGGCGCGTGAGCTTGCCGCCTACGGGCTGGAAGTGCATCGGGGGCTGGCTAAAACCGGTGTGGTTGGTGTTCTGCGCAAAGGGTGTGCGCAACGCGCCATCGGGCTGCGTGCCGATATGGATGCCCTGCCCTTGCAGGAAAAAAACGAATTTCCCCATCGTTCACGGCGCGCCGGACAAATGCACGCCTGCGGCCATGACGGGCACACCACGATGCTTCTGGGTGCAGCTCGCTATATGGCCGAACACAAGGACAGTCTGGACTTTGACGGTACGGTCTACTTCATTTTCCAGCCGGCTGAAGAATCGGAGGGCGGTGCTGCGGTGATGATCGAAGAGGGGCTGTTCGAGCAGTTTCCGATGGATGCGGTGTTTGGCCTGCACAACTGGCCTGGCATACCGGTGGGTGAAATGGCGGTGATGCCGGGGCCGGTGATGGCCGGCACCTGTGCCTTCGAGATCGCAGTGCACGGCCATGGCTGCCACGCGGCCATGCCCAATCAGGGCGTTGATACGCTGGTTGTAGCCAGTCAACTGGTCATTGCCCTGCAAACTGTCGTGGCGCGCAATCTGCACCCTTGCGAATCGGCAGTGGTCAGCGTAACTCAGATGCACGGCGGCGAAGCGCTGAACATCATCCCTGACGATGCCGTGCTGCGCGGCACAATCCGCAGTTTCAAGCCGGATGTGCAGGAAACAGTGGAACGCGCCATTGAACGCTTGTGTGCCGGAATCGCCAGCGCATTTGGCGCGCAGATCAGCGTCAGCTTCGACCATCGCTATCCTCCGACAGTAAATAGCTTTGCCGAAACCGAACTCTGCTACCAGACGACCACCACGGTATGTGGCGCAGACCGGGTGCGTCAGAATGAGTTGCCTTCAATGGGGGCAGAAGACTTTGCCTTCATGCTGCAGCATAAGCCGGGCTGCTACGTCTGGCTGGGGAACGGACCGGGGACGGGCGGTTGTTCGCTGCACAATCCCCACTACGACTTCAACGACGATATTTTGCCGCTCGGGATAAACTACTGGATCAGACTGGTGGAAACCGCGCTCAGGTAAACGCTCGGGCAAAGCGTTGCTGCTGTGCCGAAAGCAATAAAAAATGTTAAAAATAAATACTTCGTTATACACAAACCCCCTCATCTGAATTAGAGTGCTGGGTGCTTGTTTCTTAGCCGTTTCGGATAGTGCGTGCATCCTGGATTCAGGATGCCGTTGGTAAGGGTTGTGGAGATATGGAAAAGCTTCGTCGAATTCTGGTGGTTGACGGCTCACGTGTCGTTCGCGCCACCTTGAGCAAGCATTTCAGTGACAGCTTTGAGATTCTTGAGGAGGGCGATGGCGAATCGGCCTGGCAAACCCTTATGCTGGATGCCAATCTGGCCGCCGTCATTACCGGCATCCATACCCCCAAGCTGGAAGGTCACGATCTGCTGGCGCGCCT
>JANNGP010000073.1:0-59651 GCA_031403915.1 Betaproteobacteria bacterium | reverse complement strand
CGCCCAGGCAAAGAATGAAAAGAATAGTCGCTCCGAGGTAGGAGACTGTAGCCAAACTTGCAGACATGTTCATATCTCCTTACTTGCGGAACATAGCCAGCATGCGCTGGGTGACGGCGAATCCGCCGAACATATTGATTGTAGCTAGAACGATGCCGCCAATAGCCAGCCAGCGGATCAACTCGTTCGGGCGGGCAATGTCAGCGGACAGGGGCGGTGCAATCTGAATCAGTGCGCCAATGGCGATAATGCTTGACACCGCATTGGTCACGCTCATCAGCGGCGTATGCAGTGCCGGTTTGACATTCCAAACGACCATGTAGCCGACAAAGCAGGCCAGCACGAAAACCGTGAAGTGACCGAGGAAGGCGGTCGGGGCGTTGGCACCGATCAGCCAGAACAGCGCGGCGGCAATGCCGAACATGACCGCCATCTTGCCAGCGGGCATGGGCTCGCTACTGCCACCGTGTCCGTGCCCCTTTTTCTTTGCAGCCGGTGCAGCAGCAGGTTTTGCAGCTGCAGGCGCTGCAGCGGGAACTTTCGGTGCAGGAGGCGGCCAAGTGATGCTGCCTTCCTTGACGACCGTCAGGCCACGAATGGCGTCGTCTTCCATGTTGACGTCGATGATGCCGTCCTTGGTCTTGCACAGCTCCTCAGCGAGGCGGAACAGGTTGTTCGCATAGAGCGACGAGGATTGCTTGGCCAGGCGGCTGACCAGATCGGTGTAACCCACGATGGTCACGCCGTGCTTTACCGCAACCTGGCCGGGTTCGGTCAGTTCGCAGTTGCCACCCTGCTCGGCGGCCATGTCGACAATCACACTGCCCGGTTTCATGCTCTTGACCATGTCGGCCGTGATCAGCTTGGGGGCCGGTTTGCCCGGAATCAGGGCAGTGGTAATGATGATGTCGACCTCCTTGGCCTGCTTGGCGTACATCTCGCGCTGAGCCTGCTGGAAACCCTCGCTCATGACCTTGGCGTAACCGCCACCACCGGAACCTTCTTCTTCGTAATCGACCTTGACGAACTCGCCGCCCAGTGACACCACCTGATCGGCCACTTCGGCGCGGGTATCATTGGCGCGAACGATGGCGCCGAGGTTAGCGGCAGTGCCGATCGCCGACAAACCGGCCACGCCGGCACCGGCGATGAAGACTTTAGCTGGCGGAACCTTGCCCGCAGCCGTAATTTGGCCGTTGAAGAATCGGCCGAAGGCGTTGGCGGCTTCAATGACGGCGCGGTAACCTGCGACGCCGGCTTGGGAAGTTAGTGCGTCCATCTTCTGAGCACGGCTCAGCGTGCGTGGCAATGCATCGATGGCCAGCACGGTTACCTTCCTGGCGGCAAGCAGTTGCATCAGTTCAGGGTTCTGGGCAGGCCAGATAAAGGAGATCAGCGTACTGCCTTCACGCAGCAGGCCGACTTCATCGGTTGTCGGAGCGCGCACCTTAAAAATGATGTCGGAAGACGGCCAAAGTTTGGCTGCGCTATCAATAATCTCGGCGCCAGCAGCGCGGTAGGTATCATCGCTGCAATTGGCAGCGTCACCGGCAGCGGATTCAACAACAACTTTGAAGCCCAGCTTGATCAGTTTTTCAACAACTTCGGGAACGCTCGCGACGCGTTTTTCGCCTGCGAAGACCTCCCGTGGTATTCCGATAATCAGTGACATTCGGTTCTCCATCATTTCGGTTTGTTGCGATTGAAAACAATCCATGGTGCTCAGCCTGGCCACCTTCGGATACATAACGATCTATTGCGAATCAACAGGAATTCAAGACCAGGCAATCAAAGAGAGTTCGAGAGCCTTTCGTACGGGTGCTCAAACAGTTACGCCTCTGTTTTGAAGCCGGGCATTTTAGCATGTATGCGAAAGTGAATAAAGCGGAGGCGATGACTTGAGCTGATTTGTGTGTCCATTTTTGCATCAGGAAGGTGCCTTGCACTATAGTGGTGCGTTGGGGGGACTTTAATTCGCAGTGAAATCAGGATAGAATGTCAGGTCGTCCATTGAACGCGGAAGCTGGCTAAGCGCCGGCTTTTTTGACGTTTGGTGTTCGGGCAATCTCTGTGATGTCGTCGTTTATTGAGGATTTAAGCGTGATGGATTCGGCTTTACCTGAGCAGCAAGGGTTATACGACCCGGCCAACGAGCATGATGCCTGCGGCGTCGGTTTTGTAGCGCACATCAAAGGCCAAAAAAGCCACTCAATCGTCGAGCAGGGGCTGCAGATCCTTAAAAATCTGGATCACCGCGGTGCCGTGGGTGCTGACCCCCTGATGGGTGATGGTGCAGGCATCCTGATCCAGATACCCGATGCCTACCTGCGGGTTGAAATGGCCAAGCTGAGCGTTGAGCTGCCGCGCCTAGGTGACTACGGCGTCGGCATGGTTTTTCTGCCCAAGGAGTCGGCTTCGCGACTGGCCTGTCAGGAAGAAATTGAACGTGCTGTGCGCGCGGAAGGACAGGTGGTTCTTGGCTGGCGCGATGTGCCGGTCAATCACGATATGCCGATGTCGCCGACCGTGCGTAAGCAGGAACCGATCATTCGCCAGGTCTTCATCGGCCGTGGCCCTGATGTGATGGTTACCGATGCGCTAGAGCGCAAACTGTATGTGATCCGCCGCCGTGCGGCCAATGCCATCCGTGCGCTTGGGCTTGAGCACAGCAAGGAGTTTTACCAACCGTCGATGTCGGCCCGGACGATTGTTTACAAAGGCTTGCTGCTCGCCGACCAGGTTGGCGAATACTTCACTGATCTACAGAGCCCGGAATGTGTTTCGGCCTTGGCGCTTGTTCACCAGCGTTTTTCGACCAACACCTTCCCGGACTGGCGGCTTGCCCACCCGTTCCGCATGATTGCGCACAACGGCGAAATCAATACCCTGCGTGGCAATTACAACTGGATGCGCGCCCGCGAAAAGGGCACCTCGTCGCCGCTGCTGGGTGCCGACCTCGACAAGATCTGGCCGCTGATTTACGCCAACCAGTCCGACTCGGCGTCATTCGACAACGCGCTTGAATTGCTGGTGATGGGCGGGTATTCGCTGGCGCACGCCATGATGATGCTGATTCCCGAAGCGTGGGAGTCGCACACCCTGATGGATACCAAGCGTCGCGCATTCTACGAATACCATGCAGCCATGATGGAGCCGTGGGACGGCCCCGCCGCTGTGGCTTTCACCGACGGTCAGCAGATCGGCGCCACGCTGGATCGTAACGGCCTGCGTCCTGCGCGTTATCTGGTGACCGATGACGATCTCGTCGTCATGTCGTCTGAATCGGGTGTATTGCCGATCCCTGAAAGCAAGATCGTCAAGAAATGGCGTTTGCAGCCGGGCAAGATGTTCCTGATCGATCTCGATCAGGGGCGCATCATTGATGATCTTGAACTCAAGGAAACCCTCTCTCGCCAAAAGCCTTATCAGGAGTGGGTCGATCGCATCAACATCGAGCTGGATGGTCTGGAAGCGCCGGTGACCGTGGATAAGCCGGCGAGTTCAGGGCCATTGCTCGATCGTCAACAGGCCTTCGGTTTTACACAGGAAGACATCAAGTTCATTCTGGAACCGATGGCCAAGGCCGGTGAAGAGGCGACGGGTTCAATGGGCAACGACTCGCCCTTGGCGGTCTTGTCTGGGAAGAATAAGCCGCTCTTCAACTATTTCCGGCAGTTGTTTGCTCAGGTGACCAATCCGCCGATTGACCCGATCCGCGAGCAGCTGGTCATGTCGCTGGTCTCGTTTATCGGGCCGAAACCCAACTTGCTCGGCATCAACGAGATCAACCCGCCGTACCGTCTTGAAGTCGCTCAGCCGGTGCTGAATTTTTCCGACATGGCCAAGCTGCGCAATATCGCCGATTACACCGACGGCAAGTTCCTGTCGGCTGAACTCGATATCTGCTACCCGCTGGCTTGGGGCAAGGAAGGCGTCGAAGCGCGCCTTGCCTCGCTGTGTTCGGAAGCCGAAGATGCGGTGCATCGCGGTTGCAGCATCCTGATCGTTTCCGACCGCAAGCTGGACAAGGACAAGGTCGCGATTCCTGCCCTGCTGGCAACCTCGGCGGTTCACCAGCATATGGTGACGCAAGGTTTGCGTACGCGCGTCGGCCTCGTCGTCGAGACGGGCGCAGCCCGTGAAACACATCATTTTGCCGTACTGGCAGGCTATGGCGCAGAGGCCGTTCATCCCTACCTCACGCTCGAAACCCTGCAGCAGCTCGCAGGTGGCGACACGGCAACAGCCGAGAAATACATCAAGCACTTCATCAAGGGCGTTGGCAAGGGTCTGCTCAAGGTGATGTCCAAGATGGGCATTTCGACCTACATGTCCTACACCGGTGCCCAGATTTTCGAAGCCATCGGCCTGCAGAAGAAAATGGTCGACAAGTACTTTACCGGCACCTCATCGCAGGTAGAAGGCATCGGCGTATTCGAGGTCATGGAAGAAGCGATCCGGCTGCACAAAGACGCCTTTGGCGACGATCCCGTGCTGGCCAACATGCTCGATGCCGGCGGCGAATACGCCTACCGGATTCGTGGTGAAGAACATATGTGGACGCCGGAAGCGATTGCCAAGCTTCAGCATTCGACGCGCTCCGGCAAGTACGACACCTACAAGGAATACGCCAAGATCATCAACGATCAGACCAAACGCCACATGACGCTGCGTGGCCTGTTTGATTTCAAGTCGGCGGGGCCTGCGGTTCCGCTGGACGAAGTCGACCCGGCCAAGGAGATCGTCAAGCGCTTTGTGACGGGTGCCATGTCGCTTGGTTCGATTTCGACCGAAGCGCACAGCACGTTGGCCATCGCCATGAACCGGATCGGCGGCAAGTCGAACACCGGCGAAGGCGGTGAGGATCCTGCGCGCTTCAAGCCGGTCAAGGCGGGTCAGATGGTTTCCGAGATCATCGGCAAGGGGCGTATTGAGCGGGACTATCAGCTCAAGGAAGGCGACAGTCTGCGCTCGGCGATCAAACAGGTCGCTTCGGGGCGTTTCGGCGTAACCGTTGAATACCTGGTCAATGCCGACCAGATCCAGATCAAGATGGCGCAGGGCGCGAAACCCGGCGAGGGCGGTCAGTTGCCGGGTCACAAGGTGTCCGAATACATCGGCTTCCTGCGCCACTCGGTGCCGGGCGTCGGCCTGATTTCGCCGCCGCCGCACCACGACATTTACTCCATCGAGGATCTGGCGCAACTGATCCACGACCTCAAGAATGCCAATCCCAATGCGTCGATCAGCGTCAAGCTGGTCTCCGAAGTGGGGGTCGGCACGGTCGCCGCCGGTGTCACCAAGGCCAAAGCCGACCATCTGGTCATTGCCGGGCACGACGGCGGCACGGGTGCCAGCCCGCAGTCGTCGATCAAATACGCTGGTTCGCCGTGGGAGTTGGGGCTGGCCGAAACGCAGCAGACGCTGGTGCTCAACCGTCTGCGCGGCCGCGTGCGTGTGCAGGTCGACGGCCAGATGAAGACCGGTCGTGATGTGCTGATCGGAGCGCTGCTCGGTGCCGACGAATTCGGTTTCGCGACTGCTCCGCTGGTGGTTGAAGGCTGCATCATGATGCGCAAGTGTCATCTCAACACCTGCCCGGTGGGCGTGGCTACACAGGATCCAGCTCTGCGCCGCAAATTCTCGGGTCAACCCGAGCACGTGGTGAACTTCTTCTTCTTCGTTGCCGAAGAGCTGCGTGAGTTGATGGCGCAGATGGGCATTCGCAAGTTTGACGACCTGATCGGCCGTGCCGACCTGCTCGATATGCAGAAGGGCGTCGAGCACTGGAAAGCGAAGGGGCTCGATTACAGTCGTATCTTCTATCGCCCGAAACAGGTTGCTGGCGATGCCGTGTACCAGTGCGAAACGCAGGATCACGGACTGGTCAATGCGCTCGACAATCAGTTACTCAAACTGGCCAAGCCGGCCATCGACAAGGGCGAAAAGGTCAGCATCGAGCTGGCGGTACGCAACGTCAACCGTACGGTGGGTGCCATGCTGTCCGGCCGTGTGGCCAAGAAATACGGCCTGGGCGGCCTGCCGGACGATACCATCCACATCACGCTCAAGGGAACGGCAGGCCAGAGTTTTGGCGCCTTCCTGGCGCATGGTGTAACGATGGATCTGGTCGGCGAAGGTAATGACTACGTTGGCAAGGGTATTTCCGGCGGGCGCATCATCGTGCGGCCGAACCCGGCCTTCAAGTGCGATACGACCAAAAATATTATCGTCGGCAACACCGTGCTTTACGGTGCGGTCAAGGGCGAGGCTTTCTTCGCGGGCGTCGCCGGCGAACGCTTCGCGGTGCGCAATTCAGGAGCGACAGCTGTTGTTGAGGGCGTCGGCGATCACGGCTGCGAATACATGACCGGTGGTACGGTCGTCGTGCTGGGGATGACAGGGCGCAACTTTGCCGCCGGCATGTCGGGCGGCGTGGCTTACGTACTCGACGAAGAAGGCACCTTTAAATCACGCTGCAATATGGCGCAGGTTGCGCTTGAGCCGGTAGAAGAGGAATTCGCCGCGCGCAAGGGCAGCGGATCAGGTGATGAGTTGGAAGGGCACGGCAAGGTTGATGTCCGCCATCTTGGACTGGCCGACGAAGCGCTGCTCAAGGGTTTGATTGAAAAGCATTCGCAATACACGGGTAGCGTTCCCGCTCGCCGGATTCTCGACGACTGGGCGAACTGCCGCACCCGTTTCGTCAAAGTCATGCCGGATGAATATCGCCGCGCGCTCACTGAAATGACCGCGCAGAAGGCCGGGAATCAGCAACAGGAGGCAGCATAAATGGGAAAGCCAACCGGCTTCATGGAGCATCAGCGTCTGTCGGAGGCCTATGAGCCTGCCAAAGCGCGCCTGAAGCATTATCGTGAATTTGTGGCTGTACTCAATGATGAGCAGGCGAGTTTGCAGGGTGCGCGCTGTATGGATTGCGGCATTCCGTTCTGTATTAACGGCTGCCCGGTCAACAACATCATTCCAGACTGGAATGACCTAGTCTATCGCGGAAATTGGGAGCAGGCGCTGGCCGTGCTGCATTCGACCAACAATTTCCCTGAATTTACCGGGCGCATTTGCCCGGCCCCCTGTGAGGCGGCTTGTACGCTCAACATCAACAACGATGCGGTGGGTATCAAGTCGATCGAGCACGCCATCATCGACAAGGGGTGGGAGATGGGCTGGGTTATAGCGCAGCCACCCAAAACCAAAACAGGGAAAACAGTGGCTATCGTAGGCTCCGGCCCGGCAGGATTGGCGGCGGCGCAGCAGCTGGCCCGCGCCGGCCATAGCGTGACCGTGTTCGAGAAAAACGATCGTATCGGCGGTTTGCTTGGTTACGGCATTCCCGATTTCAAACTGGACAAGGCTTTGATTGACCGCCGCGTCAAGCAGATGGAGGCTGAGGGCGTAATCTTCCGCACCCGCGTAATTGTGGGCAGTTCGGAAGTGCCGCCCGGCGTAACCAATGATGCCGCACAGCACATCGTGGATGACCAGATAGGCGGCTGTGAAGATATGCCTTCCAGTGTGTCGAACGATGGGGCGCAGTACATCTCGGCAGATCAGCTCAAGGAAATCTTCGATGCGGTGATTCTGGCAGCCGGCTCCGAAGTGCCCCGTGACTTGCCGATACCGGGACGCGAGCTCAAGGGCGTCTATGCCGCGCTTGAATTTTTGATTCCCCAGAACAAGCAGGTCGGTGGAGGTAAGGCCAACCCGATCAACGCCAAGGGCAAGCACGTCATCGTGATCGGTGGCGGCGACACGGGTTCTGATTGCGTCGGGACAAGCTATCGTCACGGCGCGGCTTCAGTAACGCAATTCGAAGTCATGCCGCAGCCACCCGAGCAGGAAGACAAGTCGATGTCCTGGCCTTACTGGCCGCTTAAGCTGCGTACTTCCTCATCACATCTCGAAGGCGAAACGCAGCGGGTGTTTTCAATTTCGACCAAGGAATTCGTCGGCAAGAATGGTGTGCTCAAGTCGCTGAAGACTGTCGAGTTGGCGTGGAAAGACGGCAAGATGGCGGAAGTCGCCGGCAGCGAAAAAAGCGTCCAGGCCGATCTCGTTTTCCTGGCCATGGGCTTCGTCAATCCGGTGGGTGGGTTGCTTGAGTCGTTCGGCGTTGAGAAGGATGCACGGGGTAATGCCAAGGCGACGACGGATGGCGACGGGTGCTACAAAACCAGTTCCGACAAAGTGTTTGCCGCCGGGGATGTGCGCCGTGGTCAATCGCTGGTGGTATGGGCGATCCGCGAAGGTCGTCAATGCGCCCGTGAGGTTGATGCTTTCCTGATGGGCTCGTCGACGCTTCCGCGCTAAGAGAGTTGGCTTCGCGGCCGCCCTTTCGGGGAGTGTTGGTAGCGCGCCCTGACCGGGTGCGTTGCGCGAAGGTCGTCAGTTCGCCCGTGAGGTTGGTGCTTTCCTGATGGGGTCGTCGACCTTGCCACGCTAAGAGCGCCGAACCACGAATCAACCCCGCTCCGGCTATGTCGGGCGGGGTTTTTGTTTGGCATCTCTGGAAGGTTTATGGATAGGCGGTCTTGATGAGTCGTGCTGTGCGAACCAATAGGCACGGGCATTTCCAAGTTCTGTTGCTCATAGATCGCCATTCCATGAGGCTTGCACGGCATTGCCCGTAAAACGCTATTCCCGAACGCACAGACAACTGCTGCGTTGTATGTCCGAGTAGAAAATCAGCTTGCTTGGGCGATAGACACTGATCAGGCCATCCGGCAGTGTGCAGTCGGGCAGCAGTGTGGTCAGCAGGTTTTCGTCCTTGGCGAAGAAATTCGGGTTGAACTGCGCCTGTTCCGCGTCTTCAGAAATCGCACCGTAGAAAATATCGGCTTCGACGAGATCCTGGAAAAAATGACTTCCGAAGGAGAGTTCGGGCTGGTAGCCGGCTTCGGAATAGGCGACTTCGCAAAGGATTTTTATGTTGCGGATCTCGGCGAATGAAACCGGCACACCCAGTTCCGGTGAGGTCGTGCCGATCCGTCCGGGCGAAAGCAGCATGACGGCGCCCGTTTCCTCGCCAAGCAAATGGTTGAGTTTGCCGATGGTGCGGGCGACCGTTGGTTTTTCCTTATAGGCCAGCTCGTAGTAGGCTTTGGGATCGATCTTGATGACGGCGCTGACGCGGGCATGCATCTGGGCTCCCATGGCTTCCTGGCGCAGATGGAAGAAAATATCATCAGACGCATACTTTGCCGCCATGGCCTCGTCGATGTGGATATTTTCGCCGTCTTTGGGCGCGCCCGGCGTTTTGAGTGGCCGGCATTGGAGCAGGTTGATCATGAACTCGCCGCCCTGTGTCCAGTTCAGCGTGAATTCGATGTCGACCGGTGTTCCGTATTCCTGTTGCAGGCACTGCATTATATTGCCCAGTGTGTCGAGCAGAGGCTGATTGTTGGCAACGCCGGGGCAGGTGCCCATATAGATTGATCGCGTGATGCCGCGTTCTTCCAGTTGCCGTTCCGCGTCTGTATTGTGCTCGGCCAACAGATCGACCAGCCAGGGCGGGAGTAGCGGAACCACACTTTCCAGATCGCGGGTGACCAGCGCGCGTTCAGTCAGATCAAGGCCGTCAACAGCGTGCTGGCAATAGCGCCCGCGGTTGGCGCCGCCGGTGGCATCGAGTTTTGGCTTGTCGATACTGATCAGACGCGGGTAATCGCTTCCCGTACGGTCAACGGCGCGGGTGCCGAGGCCGGCAACGATACGAATCATGCCGGCAGCCGGGTCGATATCGCGGTGCCAGCGCCAGGCACTCCACGAGTAGCCGACGCCTGCAGCGGCAGGCATGAAGAAGCCGCCAAAGGGCGAACCGGAAACACGCTGAATGAGGATGGCCATCTGCTCATCCTGTGTATCGAGCCCGCGTTGCAGGCGGTAAGCCAGTGCCGAAACGTCCATGGTGCTGGCGAAAACGCGCTGCACGGCTGATTCAAAAGCGTGGAGGCGGTCTTCCGGGCTGCCAGTGTTGACGCAAAAAATCGATTCATATTTCCCGGCGAAGGCATGGCCGAAGCTGTCTTCCAGCAGGCTACTGGAGCGAACGATGATGGGTGTCTGTCCGAAGTATTCCAGGGTGCGGATGAATTGTCCGCGGATGTGATCGGGAAAATGTCCAGCCAGTATGCCTTCCTGTAGTGCAGGTGCCTGAGTGAAGTAGCCGGCCTCGGTGCACTGTTGCATGCGGAGTTTCCACAGATTGTTGTGGATCAGGTAGGTATAAAAGACATCCGAGCCGAGATACCAGGAGTCGTGTGGCTCCATGATGGGAGCCAGGTCGGGCAGGGCGCGGCGTACGATCCAGCGCGAGAGAAGCATACCGACTGTTTTCCCGCCGGCCTTGCCTGAGCCGATCAGCCTTTGCTTGATGGCCAGCAGATCGGTCACCGTACAATTTCGCTTGATCAGGTCGAGAATGCGTGGTTCTGTTCCCAGTAACCGCTCAGCCATGGCGCAGACCAGCGTCTCATTTTTCTCCGGGTCATCGTTTCGATGGTCGCGCGCATCAATGAAGAAGCGCTCCCAACTGTCGAGATGCTGTGCGCCGCCAGGCCCTGACTCGATGCTGACGATCTGATAGAAGCGGCTGACCGAGACGCCATCGGTGATATTGACGATGCGTTCGGGGGCAGAAAGGCAAAGCCGGTGGGGGAAAAACATCGTCGGGGAAAAGCGCTGCCAGACTTTGAGCGGGTGAACGTACAGGCAGCCATCGTCGTGATAGAGGTCGATCAGGAGTTGGGTTGTGTCGCGGATTCGGGCAATGGTCTCAAAGCTGTGACGGTTTCTCAGAATGCAGAACCAAGCCACCGTGTCGAGTTCGAAAAGATAGGGGCAGGTGACACGGAAGAAATTGCCCATCATCAGGTCGGCAGCCCACGCGCTTTGCAGTTCGGAGAGGCAGTCGAAAACGTAGAAGGCATCGATGCCGGCATCGGCAATGATGCGGTGAACATCACTGGTAAAAGCCTCGAAGCCTTCGGCGGGGTCGAGGTCATGAATGGTGAGACCGGCTTGCGGAAGCAACAGGGCCGGGTGCGGTGCAAAACGGATGTAGTGGAGGTCGCGGCCGTCAGCGATGACGCGCCGGGCAAAGGGGCCGACCATGCTGCAATAGTCGTCAACGGATGAGACTTGCCAGACGACGTTGTCGCCCAAACGGATCCAGTCCAGGGTTCGGTCGAGCCCGTCGAATCCGCTATCAATCTTGTCGAATGCTGCCATGCCACCCCTCCCGATCCACAATCTTAACGGGGATCGAATTGTTAAGACAGTGAATTGCTTCGTCTATTGCAGTTGCCAAAGTTTTGGTGATTGTTCGGGCGTATTGTCAGAAAAAAACGGCCGAAGGCGTGTGCCTTCGGCCATAGCGCGCAACAAACGCAAAACCCAATACCTTGTCTTGTTAGACCACACCCTGCGCCATCATCGCCTCGGCGACCTTGACGAAGCCGGCCACGTTGGCACCGTTGACGTAGCTGATGCTGCCATCCGGCGCACGGCCATACTGCAGACAGGCCTCGTGGATACTGCACATAATGCCGTGCAGGCGGGCGTCGACTTCTTCGCGCGGCCACGAGATGCGC
Source organism: Betaproteobacteria bacterium (assembly GCA_031403915.1). Classification (GTDB taxonomy): domain Bacteria; phylum Pseudomonadota; class Gammaproteobacteria; order Burkholderiales; family Rhodocyclaceae; genus Propionivibrio. The sequence continues at coordinate 48,042 of JANNGP010000073.1, read as the reverse complement.
ATGGCGTTTTGGCTCATCTCGAGTCCTGACGTTGCGACGCCACCAGCGTTGCTGGCTTTGCCCGGTGCGTAAAGCACGCCATTACCCTCGAAGATCTTATAGGCTTCCATGGTGGATGGCATATTGGCACCTTCGGCCACGCAAATGACGCCGTTCTTGACCAATGTCTTGGCATCGTTTTCGTCGAGTTCATTCTGCGTTGCGCTGGGTAGCGCCACATCGACCGGAACATGCCAGGGACGAACACCTTCACGGTACTCGGCACCGACGCGCTTGGCGTAGTCGCTGACGCGGCCGTACAGGTTGTTTTTCACTTCCATCAGAATGGCAAGCTTTTCAGTCGTGAAGCCGGCTTCATCAATGACCGTCCCGCCCGAGTCCGACACGGTGACGACCTTGGCGCCCAGCGCCATCGCCTTTTCGACCGTGAACTGAGCCACATTCCCAGAGCCGGAAACGCTGACGCGCATACCGTCAAAACTGCGCCCCTTCTGCTTGAGCATTTCCTGAGCGAAATACACCGTGCCGTAGCCGGTGGCTTCCGGACGGATTAGCGAGCCGCCGTAGGTCAGGCCTTTGCCGGTGAAGATGCATTCGGAACTGTTCTTCAGTTTTTTCATCATGCCGGTCATGAAGCCGATTTCACGTCCGCCAACGCCGATGTCGCCGGCCGGTACATCCGTATCGGAACCGACATGACGGAATAGTTCGGAGATGAAGGCCTGACAGAAGCGCATGACTTCGCCATTGCTCTTGCCCTTGGGGTCAAAGTCCGACCCGCCTTTGCCGCCACCCATGGGGAGCGTGGTGAGGGCGTTCTTGAAGGTCTGCTCGAAGGCGAGGAACTTCAGGATCGAGGGATTAACCGAAGGATGAAAACGCAGACCGCCTTTGTAGGGGCCGATCGCTGAGTTGTGCTGAATGCGGTAGCCACGGTTGACTTGTACCTCGCCGTTGTCATCAACCCACGAGACGCGGAAAGAGATCATGCGCTCCGGTTCGACCAGGCGCTCGAGTATGCCGCCTTCGGCGTACTTCGGATTTTTTGCGATGAAAGGCCAAAGGCTCTCCATAACTTCGGTAACGGCCTGCAAAAATTCCGGTTGACCCTGATTGCGTCCGGCGACATAGCTCAGGAAATTTTCTAGTGACTGCTGTTTCATCGTTCACGCCCCCTTAAGTTGGTTTAGAAATGACCGCAGCGATTATGCACAACAATAGAGGATTGTGGACATGAATTTGCACATGTTTGGTGAAAAAATAATACATATCCCCAATACGGTGCGTGACAAATAAATAAATGCACCAAATAAAGGCGTTGTGTTTTCCGGGCTGATGGGTAATCCATCACATGCCTGCATTTTTGCCTTGGGTAAGCTCAGCTTGAGAAAATTTCAAAGATTCTCTGTCCGGTTCGAAAGCCCGTGTTCTTGTCCCTATGTTGTGAATGCTCAATTATGGCTGCGCGAAACGGGGTTTTTGCTTTAGCTTCGGGCAAGGCTATGGCATAGTAGCGGCTGGTTTTATGGGGGAGTGGACAATGAATCCGGAATTGCAAAAATCCTTGCAGGTCACCGCGCTGTCCAATACGCTGGACAGCTATATGTTGGTTATCCTGCTGATCATGATCGCTGCAGGGGTTCTGGGCGGTGTGGCCAACTATTACCTGAGTGACCGGCAAAACGAGCCAAGCCGCAGAGACTGGAAAAAGTATCTGGCGCTCGGTGTGATTGCTGCGCTGACCGTGCCGCTTTTCCTGAACATGATTTCCAGTAATTTGCTGGAGGCTGCGCGTACCCGCCCGGTCGATTTCTTTGTCTTTGCCGGTTTCTGCCTGATTTATGTGGTTGCCTCGCGCCGCGTTTTTGAAAACGTCGCTAACCGGCTGCTCGGGCAGATGGATCAGATGAAACGCGAAATGGTCGAAATCAAGCAGCAACAGGATTTGCCTACGCCAATGCCCGCGCCCGCCCCTGCGCCGCGCGAGGAGGCTGTGCCGGTAGCCGCCGAGGTGCCGCCAGTTGCACCCCCGGCGGCTCCAAAGCCAGAGGCCGTCAAGGAATCCTTGTCCTACAACGACATCGAGATTCTGCGTGCGCTGGCCGAAGAGAATTTCGTTTATGGCAATCTCACCGGTCTGACCGACAAGACGGGCCTGGCACGAGATCTGGTTAGCGCTCGCCTGACCGTGCTCAAAAACCTCGGTATCATCGAGACCCGCATCAATGATAAGAACGTCCTGCACTGGTATGTTTCCCCCAGAGGGAAACAGATGCTGGGCGACATTCTCTCCGGACAGGAAGATCGTTAGACCGCCAGTCCGCTTCACCGGATACACCACATGAATATCGTCGTTCTCGCCGCCGGGCAGGGAAAGCGCATGCATTCCAACCTGCCCAAGGTGTTGCATCCGCTGGCCGGAAAACCGCTTCTCTCTCATGTGCTCGATACGGCGCGCAGCCTGTCGCCGCAGTCGCTGTGTGTCGTCTACGGGCATGGCGGCGATGTCGTGCGTGCTGCGCTCGATGCGCCGGATTTGACCTGGGCCCTGCAGGAACCGCAACTCGGTACCGGCCATGCAGTGCAGCAGGCGCTGCCCTTCCTGAAAGCGGAAGGCACCACGCTGGTGTTGTGCGGTGATGTGCCGCTGATTCAAGCCGAAACGCTCAAAAAACTGCTGCATGCCGCGCAGGATGCGCTGGCTATCCTCACCGTGGAACTTCACGATGCCACTGGTTACGGCCGCATGGTGCGCGATGCTACTGGCAAGGTGGTGCGCATCGTCGAGCAGAAGGATGCCACGTCGGAGGAAAAATCGATTCGCGAGATCAACTCCGGCATTCTGGCCATGCCCACGGCGCGCCTGGGCGACTGGCTGGGGCGCTTGTCGAACAACAATGCCCAGAAAGAGTATTACCTGACCGACATCATCGGCATGGCCGTGGCCGAGGGCCTGCCCATCCGCACGGTGCCGGCGCTGGGCGATTGGGAAGTGGCGGGCATCAACAGCAAGCTGCAACTGGCCACCTTGGAGCGCGTGGCGCAGCGGCACATTGCCGAGCGTCTGATGGAGCAGGGCGTGCGGTTGGCCGATCCGGCGCGCCTCGATGTGCGCGGCGAGCTGGTTTGCGGGCGCGATGTGTTCATCGATGTCAATTGCGTTTTCGAAGGCAAAGTGGAGTTGGCCGAAGCTGTCGAAGTGGGCCCTAACTGCGTGCTCAAAAATGCGCGCATCGGTGCCGGCACCAAACTCGCCGCCTTTACGCATATTGACGATGCCGTGGTCGGGCCGGACGGTCGCATTGGCCCCTTTGCGCGCTTGCGCCCGGGCACCGAACTCGCCGAGGACGTGCATGTCGGCAACTTCGTCGAGATCAAAAAAAGCCGGATTGCCGCGCACTCGAAAGCCAATCATTTAGCCTATATTGGCGATGCCATCGTCGGAAGCCGCGTAAACATTGGCGCGGGGACGATCACCTGCAACTACGACGGTGCCAACAAGTTCCAGACCATTATCGAGGACGACGCCTTCATCGGTTCGGATACCCAACTCGTGGCACCGGTTACGGTGGGGCGTGGCGCAACGCTGGGCGCAGGAACCACGCTGACCAAGGATGCGCCGCCCGACACGCTGACCATTTCGCGCGCCAAACAAATATCAATTCCGGGCTGGAAACGGCCGGTAAAAACCAAAAAGTGATCTGACCCATGTGTGGCATTGTTGCCGCGGTCGCTGACCGCAATATCGTTTCCGTCCTGCTCGAAGGGCTGCGCAAGCTTGAATACCGGGGCTACGATTCGGCCGGTCTGGCGCTGATCAATGAATCGGGCTTGCAGCGGCTGCGTGCCGTCGGTCGCGTGGCTGAACTCACCGCGCAGGTTGATGAAACAAACGCCGCCGGGAATACGGGCATCGCCCACACGCGCTGGGCCACACATGGCGTTCCCAGCGAACGCAATGCGCATCCGCACATCTCGGATGGTCTGGCGGTGGTGCATAACGGGATTATTGAAAACCACGAGGCTTTGCGTACCCGCCTGAAAGCCGAGGGGTATGAATTTACCTCGGACACCGACACCGAAGTTGTGGCGCACCTCATTGCACTTGAACTAAAGAAAGCGCCGGACTTTTTTTCCGCAACGCGTGCGGCCATCGCCCAGTTGCAGGGTGCGTATGCGCTGGCGGTGCTGCGCGAATCCGAGCCGGATCGTGTCGTCGTGGCCCGTGAAGGTTCACCGCTGCTGCTCGGGTTGGCAGACGATGGCAGCTATGCAGCGTCTGATGCTTCCGCGCTGCTGCAGGTGACCCGCCGCATCGTTTATCTGGAGAACGGCGACTGCGCCGAATTGACCCGTGACGGCTACCGCGTAACGCGAGTCGATGGCACCCCCGTCGAACGGCCCGAGACCGAATCGCACCTCTCTGCCGATGCGGTCGAGCTTGGCCAGTATCAGCACTACATGCAGAAAGAAATTTTCGAGCAGCCGGTGGCGCTTTCCAATACGCTGGAAATGCTCGGCGCCGCGCGCAGCATTCAGCCCGGACTGTTCGGCGCGAATACCGAAGACGTGCTCAAGGACGTGCGTCAGGTGTTGATCATTGCATGCGGTACCAGTTATCACGCGGGTCTCGTGGCACGTTACTGGCTCGAAGCCGTTGCCGGCATCCCGTGCAGTGTTGAAGTGGCCAGTGAATACCGCTACCGTGAATCCGTGTCTGATCCACAAACGCTGGTCGTCACGCTCTCGCAGTCCGGCGAAACGGCCGACACGCTGGCCGCGCTGCAGCACGCCAAGTCGCTGGGCATGACGCGCACGCTGTGCATCTGCAACGTGCCCGAATCCTCACTGGTGCGCGAAAATGCGCTGCGCTTCATCACCCGTGCTGGCCCCGAGATCGGGGTGGCGTCAACCAAGGCCTTCACCACTCAACTCGCCGCGCTCTACCTGCTAACCCTCATTTTCGCCAAGCTGCGCGGGCGCCTGACGGCGGACGCCGAGGCCGCTGAATTACAGGCGCTGCGTCACCTGCCGGTCGCCGTGTCCAAGGTGATCGAACTCGAACCGCAGATCAAGGACTGGTCAAAACACTTTGCCATGAAGCAGGATGCGCTGTTTCTCGGGCGCGGCCGGCACTATCCGATTGCGCTGGAAGGCGCGCTCAAGCTCAAGGAAATCACCTACATCCACGCCGAAGCCTACCCGGCGGGGGAGTTGAAGCACGGCCCGCTGGCGTTGGTAGACAAGGACATGCCGGTGATTGCCGTTGCGCCCAACGATGCGCTGCTTGAGAAGCTCAAATCCAACTTGCAGGAAGTGCGGGCTCGTGGCGGCGAGTTATACGTGTTCGCCGATGCCGACAGTGAAATGGTCGAATCAGACGGCGTGCACGTCATGCATCTGCCCGAGCACTACGGCCAGCTTTCGGCGCTGCTGCACGTCGTCCCGCTGCAACTGTTGTCCTACCATGTCGCGCTGGTACGCGGCACCGACGTCGACAAGCCGCGCAATCTCGCCAAATCCGTAACGGTGGAATAAGGCCTAAAGCACATAAGCGGCAATGGCGACTATGTGCGCAATACTGCCACCCATGACGAACAAATGCCAGATGCCGTGCCAATGTTTGAAGCGGCTGTCGAAAACGTAAAAGATAATTCCGATGGTGTAGATCAGACCGCCGGTGACCAGCCACACGAACCCGGCTGTTTCAAGATGCTCAAGCAAGGGCTTGATGGCTACGAGTACGACCCAGCCCATGACAGCGTAGATGACCAGCGACATGACCCTGGCGTCGGAGCGCGGCTTGATTTCCTGCAACATGCCTATGGCGGCCAGTGTCCACACGACACCAAACAGTGACCAGCCCCAGGCGCCGCGCAAGGTAACCAGACAGAAGGGCGTGTAAGTGCCGGCGATCAGCAGGTAGATGGACAGATGGTCGAGCTTGCGCAGGATGATCTTGGCCCGGCCGCGCACGCTGTGATACAGCGTTGAGGCGCTGTAGAGCAGGATCAGCGTGGCACCGTAAATCGAGACACTGACAATTTTCCACGGGTCGCCCGAGGCAGCCGCCAGAAAGATCAGAATAGCCGCCCCGATAACGGAGGCTACGGTGCCGACAAGGTGTGTCCAGGCGTTGAATCGTTCCCCGTGGTACATGGATGTTGTTTCCCGCCCGCTTAAAGGCTGTTAATCCTAAAAATCTTAGTTCAAACCACGGAGAGCACGGAGAAAGGCTAAAGATTGGCGGATTATTGTCCTCACCCATTCGGCGAGAGATCTTCCCATCCTGATTCTTTGTTTTTTCTCCGTGTTCTCTGTCCCTCTTCAGGGAGGCTTCGCGCTGCCCTCCGTGGTTAACTGCTTTTTCCAGGTTAATAAATTACATGGCTACACGCTAGAATGCGATCATGAAATTCAGACGACGACTTCTGGTCAGCTTATTCATGATGATTGCACAGACGGGCACGGCGGAAACTTCACTAGCGTATGGCTTGTATCCGGCCGCCGATTATCGCATTACGACCGGTGAGTGTGCGGATTGTTCGACCATTCCGCAGGCGCTGTGGTTCTTCCGCAAGGAAAATATCGCCGTGCCCAATCCCGGTCGTCCGGTTGCCGGATTCGATCAGCAGTTGCGCACAAGTGAGGATTTGCGGCGCTGGAATGCGCGCACGCCGCCCGGATCAGTGCTGGACTATCCCAGTCTGGTGTGGGTTGGATCACCGCAGGCCATCGGACCAGTGCGACTGGATGCCCAGGGTGAGCGCGTGCAAACAGCCGTAGGGGAAAGTGTTTTTTCGTTGGCGCCGCGCCTGGATTCCAACCGGTCGTATTACAACGAAGACAGCACGGTGTTTTTCAGTCAGCGTGAATTGCGCTTGCGCGGGGAGGTTCAGGGAGTGCCGGTGCAGGGCGAGCAGAAGGCGGCGCAAGGAGGAAGCCGTTTTGTCGCACGCAGCATCTGGCCGGAGGATTTCCGGCTTGATCCGGCGGCAGCAGTCAAACCCATTGCAGCCATGCCGCAAGCCATTCGCGAGTTCGTGCGCAGTGATCCGCGCGGGGGGGCACAGAGCCCGTTTGCCACGCAGGTGGTGTGGCAGCGCGACCCGGCGGCGGCCAGGCAGCGCGGCGGTCGCGCCATGATTGGCATCATGCTCAACGGCGCACAGGGTGACGACGACGAAGCGCACGGCGGGCATTTTGGCCTTGTTTCAGGACGCGTCGGCGCACAGGGGCAGATGCATGATTGGCTGGTAGCCAATTACTACACGCTCGATTCCGAAAGCGAGAAGGGCATCATTGCGGCCATGCAGCCGCTCGATAGTTATCTGGCCGACCTCAATAGCGGGCAGGCCTGGTATCGCCCCTCCTATATGCTGGTGGTCACCCTGCGTGATGAGCGCACAGCGGCGCATTTGAGTTCAGCGCTGGCGCGGGTGTTCAACCAGTTCTACCGGCACCAGTTTGTTTATCAGCATGCCGCTGCCAACTGCACCGGAATCAGCATTTCGACATTGCGTATCATCGGTTGGGATGTTCCGGCACTGGGGCCGATTAGCTGGTGGAAGGCGATTGCCGGTTTGCCCGTGGTCACGGCGGTGACTGGCAGCCTGACCAAAGGCAAAGCCATGTTTGATTATTTCACCGAGGATCAGACCCGGCTCTTTCCGGCGATTGCCTTTGAACAGGCCGGCGCCGATCTGCTGCAACTGGTTAGCGGCAAAGCCACGCGCGCACTGACACCGTATGAGGAACTGCTCAAACAGGATGTCGAAGAAATCATGCTGGTGCGCATTCCTCAATTGCCATCGAGCCGCGCGTGGGGCGACTATCCGGTAGCCAGTGTTGATGAATACCGCAGTCGATTACCCCAGGATCCGGCACAACAGAAAATCGTTCCGGTCGGCCCCCGGCCCTTCCCGCCTGGTTTGAAAGACCCGGCAACACCGGAATTGAAACCCCTGCGTTCGGACTATGCGGTGGCGGCGTATGCCGCAGGCTTGCTGCTGCTCGGCGGCTGGCTGCTCCGTACTTTGTTGCGCCGTCGGAAGAGTATTTCCGCATCGGAGTCGCGCGATGAGTGAGCTTATGACGCTTATTTCCGGCTTGCTTGAGCGACATTGGGAAATTATTGACCTCCTGCTCGTGACGCTGGGCCTGGTCATTTATGTGACGGCGTCTCATACACTGCACCAGCGCCGTCACCCGTCGGCGGCGATTGCCTGGGTGCTGGGCATCGTGCTGCTGCCTTTCCTGATACTGCCGCTGTATCTCGCGTTTGGTAGCCGCAAAGTGGTGCCGCCTCGTCTGGGGCAAGCGGCGCGGCGTGTCGCCGTATCGGTCCCGGCCAATCACACCACGGCGGCTCGCGCGCAACAGCTCGGCGTGGCCATGGGCTTGCCCGACCCGGTGCCCTATGCGGGACTCAATATTCATGAAGACGGTACGCAGGCGCTGCGCGCCCTGCGCCAGATAATCAATGAAGCCAGCCGGACACTGGAGGTGAGTACCTTCATGTTTGGGCGTGATGTGCTGGGGGATGAAATTGCAGAACTGCTCAAGCAACGTGCGCGCGCTGGCGTCAAGGTGCGCCTGATGATTGATGGCATTGGCATCTACCTCGGCGGCTATCCTGATTTGAAAGGCTTTGCACGGGCCGGGATCGAAGTCGTGCGTTTTGTACCGCCGTTCCGCTCGCCCAAGCGCGGCCGAACCAACCTGCGCAATCACCGCAAAATGGTCATAGCTGATGGCACGCACCTGTGGTGTGGTGGCCGCAATCTGGCGGCCGAATATTTCGAGGGTGACTCACGCCCGATTCTGGGCAGCAAGCCGTGGATTGACCTGAGCTTTGATCTGAGCGGCGATATTGCCGGGCAGGTGCTGGCGCAGTTCGAAGCCGACTGGGCGTTTGCGACCGAAGGTCCGGTAGCCGAGGCGCCGGTGTCCGCAGGCACAGAACCCGCAGATCCTGTTTCAGGCCCCCTGGCGCAACTGGTCGCCAGCGGCCCGGACAAGCCGGACGACACCCTACTTACCCTGCTGATTTCCAGTTGCTTCACCTCGCAACGGCGCATTCTGGCGGTAACCCCCTATTTTGTTCCCGACAACGCCTTGCTCGGCGCGCTTTCGCTGGCAGCGCGTCGCGGCATCGAAATTGATCTGGTGGTGCCGGAGAAATCAAACCATCGTATGGCCGATTTCGCGCGTCACCGCCTGCTGCGTGATCTGGTCAACGCCGGCGGGCGCGTGTGGCTGCATCCGCGCATGATTCACGCCAAAGCGGTGGTGGTCGATGACGAATTGGCGCTCGCCGGCTCCGCCAATCTCGATGGGCGCAGCCTGTTCCTCAACTACGAAATGATGATTGCCTTCTACGAGCGCAAAGCCGTACGCGGCTTTGCGCGCTGGATCGAGGCGCGGCGGCTGGAATGCGCGCCGTATGTCGCGCAACGGCCGGGCGTGTTGCGGGAGGTGGCCGAAGGGCTGCTTCTCTGGCTGGCCTTCCAACTCTGATTCTGATCCGCAATAAAACCGATACTTTGTCCCCCAAGGGGCTCTGCATTTCCTGCGGTCAGATTTCCGTTGGGGCATCGACTTCGCCTTGCCGTGCTACAGCACTGCCCCACAGGGGTTTCCTGCGGTCATCATCGGCTCGTCTTCGCGTCTCGATTCTCTTGCGAAGCAGAATGGTGCGTGTCGAGATTCTCGCTCGCAATAAGGTCAGAAATTGAGCCTGGCACTTTTGTACTTAGAGACACTATTTCCAGTTCAAATTTAATTTGCGCTGAGACGCTGCGCAGTCGCGCAAGTAGAGATTGATGAGACTTTGATACGGAATACCTACTTCTTCAGAAACTGACTTGAAGTAGTTAATCGCCTCTTCGTCCAGGCGAATGGTGATCTGCTTCTTGAGTTGTGAAGCGTATGGGTTTTTCTTTGCACTTGAGAAATCATATTCTTGACGCATGGCGGCACCTTCATCAATAAGACTTTGATTCCTTGGATGTGGCTTTACGGGCGGAGATAATTCGTATTATCTGGTTCTCGCCTCGAAAACAGTGACAAACAACCAAGAGCTTGAGCGTTTCGCTTAATCCCAGAAGAACGAATCGATCTTCGTCTTCTGAGTGATCTGGGTCGTTGATAAGCTTTGCGCGTTCGTCCCGGAAAACCGACTTGGCTTCCTCAAAACTAATGCCGTGCTTCCTGACGTTAGCCGTAGCCTTCTCGTCGTCCCATTCAAAGTGTAGTGCGCTCATGGGGTAAGTGTAGTTACGTTGTAGTTTTTTCGCAAGAACTGAACCGGCGGAAGTTGGTTGCGCGCTAACTTGGTCTACAACTTATAAACTATGGCATGGGGGCTAGGCTCAATATTTACGCTACTCGAACGTCCAGATGTTTTCCCATGCTGGCCAATGCCAATTCAATCGTTTCTATTCGGGTCGAGTGTTTCAGGTTAAAGATTCGCTCGACGTTGGGCGGCGCCATATTCAGCCGCCGTGCCAGATCAGCCTTTTTTACGCCCTGCGTGACCATCTCGTTATGCAGTAACACTTTTGAGGCGGGCAAGGCGGGCAGGGAAATCAGCAATTGACCTTTTTTTGCCTTGCGCGGCAAGGGAACCATGCGACGGTCAGAAAAATAAAAGTCCAGAGCTGACTCCAGCGCATCCAGGCCTTCGCGCAGCGCGGCCTCTTCGGTATCGCCAACGGCAGCCGCTTCCGGGATGTCGGGGATGGTCAGCAAAAACTCGCCGTTGCTGTCGCGCGTGAGTTCGAGTGGATAGTTCAACATGATGTATCCTTTTCGTGTGGTCGAGTCGCCTCTTGCGGGGCGGCTCGTTTATTTAAGGCCTAAGTCTTTCTTGATTTTCTCAACCAGACCCTTGCCTATTTCCTTGCTGCCGTGATCGGGGAAGATGGTTTGTCTGCCGTTCAAAAAAGCTTTGTGGTGGCTTCCTTTAGCGGATTCGAAACGGACGCCTTGCTGTTTCAACCAGCGTCTGAATTCGCTATATTTCACCAACCCTCCTTAGCTTTATTGATGTGTTAGTATTATCAAACAAGATAATAAAAGCAAGCGAAAAATGTCAAATCTGGAAGATAGCAAACGGCGTATCTGCGGATCCGCACGCGACGAAAAGCACCGGGTTGGCAACGGCTAAAAGTGGGAATAGTGACGCTGCCTCACAAGCCGCGTCATTAGGCAGTTCTGTAATGCCCGGCGCTGAAAGCCAATGCCCGTGCGCCTTCCGCGCTATTTCGTTCGCAGATCGCCTATTGGCGGGCGTCCCAGCTTATTCCTTTGGAGGTGTTTCCTTAGGGGGCTCCGCTACGCTGCTTTCAGCACTCGCCGGAGGCGCTTCGACCGCCGCCGCTTCGGGCGTCGGCAGGACGACAGCCGGGACATCGGCAGGTACGGTTTCAGGAGGGGGCGCTACAGCCTGCGCCTCGGCAGGCGGCTTCTCCGCAGCAACCGGCAGCGTCAGTTTCTCGGCTTCGGTCACCCAGCCACCACCCATGGCCTTGTAGAGGTTGATCATGGCTTGCAGCTGAGCCTGCTGCGTCTGGGTGAAACTCAGCTGCGCGTTGAACAGGCTGCGCTCGGCGTCGAGGACTTCGAGATAGCTGGTGTAGCCGTTGTCATAGCGCAGACGGGCCATGTCCGTGTAGGTTTGCAGCGAGCCGACCTGCTGGCGTTGCGCGGCGAGCTGGAGGCGGGTCTTTTCCTGGTCGACGAGCGAGTCATTGACTTCGCGGAAGGCGTTCTGGATGGCCTTCTGGTAACCGAACAGCGCTTGCTGCTGCTGTGCTTCGGCGACCTGCAACTGGCCGGTGAGCGCGCCGCCGGTGAAGATGGGCTGGCTGATGGCGCCGGCGTACTGCCAGATGCGTGACGCGCTGCTGAACAGGTTGGAGAGGCCGCCGCTGGCGACGCCGAATAATCCGGTGAGGGAAATGCTCGGGAAGAAAGCGGCCTTGGCGGCACCGATCTGGGCGTTGGCGGCGATCAGGCTTTGTTCGGACTGGCGAAGATCCGGGCGGCGTTCAAGCAGGCTGGAGGGCAAGCCTTCGGGGACGGCGGGCACCATCAGTTCGTCAATGGTTTTGCCGCGCGCGATGGGGCCGGGGTTGCGGCCGAGTAGAACGCTCAGCGCGTTTTCCTGCTGGGCGATGGTTTTCTCGAAGACCGGAATGCTGGCCAGTGCTTCTTCGTACTGCGACTTGTTCTGGGCCAGTTCGAGCATCGAAATCACGCCGCCGGCATAGCGATCCTGGAATATCTTGTAAGAGTCGCCGCGCGTCTTGGCGGTGTTCTGGGCGATTTCAAGTTGCCGGTCGAGATCGCGCAGGTTGATGTAGCCACTGGCCACGCTGCCGACGAGCGAGAGGATAACGCCCTGCCGGCCTTCTTCGGTGGCCAGCAATTGGGCGTTGGCGGCTTCGCTCTGGCGGCGGATTTTTCCCCACAGGTCAATTTCCCAACTGGCGCTCAGAAGCGTGTCGTAAGTGTTGTACGTCCCGATGGTGGTGGTTCCGGGTATCGTGCTCTTTTGCTTGGCGGCGTTATAGCCCAGCCCGAATTGCGGGAATAGCTGGGAACGTGTAATGCCGTAACGCCCGGCGTATTCGTCGATACGGGCGCTGGCAATCATCAAATCCTTGTTCTCGCGCAGCGCGGTGCCCACGAGGTCGTTAAGCACCGGGTCATTGAACTGCTTCCACCAGGTGCTGTTGGCCAGATCCTTTGCGTCCTGATCGCTGACGCGCCAGGCAGGTGGTGTCTCGACCGTCGGGCGAACGTAGTCCGGCCCCATCATGCAGCCGCTAACCAGCAGGGCGGCTAGCGTGGCAATGAGTGTCTTACGCATGATCGCCTCCCCCGTGTGCTTTCTCGGTGGGTGGCAGTGTCGCTGGCGGCAGCGTGGCCGGCGGATGCGCATCGCCCTTGTCACCCTTATGGTTTAGCTTCTCGACGACGTAGAAGGTCACCGGAACAATAAAAATGGCGATGAATGAGGCCGCCAGCATGCCGCCGATGACCGTGCTGCCCATCACCTGGCGCGACACCGAACCGGCGCCTTGGGCGATGGCCAGCGGCACGCAGCCGAGGATGAAGGCAAACGAGGTCATCAGGATCGGGCGCAAACGCAGGCGTGCGCCTTCGAGAGTCGCTTCCATCAACGAACGTTCGCCTTTCTCTGCCTCCATCTTGGCGAATTCAACGATCAGAATGGCGTTTTTGGCGGCCAGGCCGATCAGCATCACCAGACCAATCTGCGCATAAACGTTGTTGTCCTGCCCGCGCAGGAGTAGCGCGCCAAAGGCGCCGGCAACGGCAATCGGCGTGCCGAGCAGAACGGAGAACGGCAGCGACCAGCTCTCGTACTGTGCGGCCAGAATCAGGAAGACGCAGAGCAGCGAGAAGGCAAAGATGACCATCGGCGAGATGCCCTCCTGAGCCTTCTTCTCCTGGTAGGACATGCCCATGTAGTCGTAGCCCATTTCCTTGGGCATGGTTTCGGCAAACACTTCTTCCAGCGCTTTCATGACTTGCGCCGAGCTGACACCAGGCGCACCGGATGCGTTGATCTGCGCGCTGCGGTAGAGGTTGTAGCGCATGGTGAATTCCGGCCCGGAAATGCGCCGGATCGAGGTCAGCGCCGAGAGCGGGACGGATTCGCCTTTGGTATTGCGCACGTAGAACTGGCCGATGTTCTCGATGTTCGTGCGGTAATCGCCTTCGGCCTGGATATAAACCTGCCACTGGCGGCCGAAACGGTTGAAGTAATTGATGAAGCCGCTGCCCAGGAAGCTTTGCAAGGTCTGGTAAACATCGCTTAAATTGACGCCCTGTTTGAGCACCTGGTCACGGTCAACGTCGACGAAGATCTGCGGCACGGTCGGGCGGAAAGTCGTTGAGACGCCGACCAGTTCGGGGCGTTTTCTTGCCGCTTCGATGAACTTGGTCGTGTTCTCGGCGAGGAAGGCGATGTCCTTGCCGGCACGGTCTTCAAGAATGAAGGTGGCACCGCCCGAGGTGCCGACACCGGGAATGGCCGGTGGCGGGAAGGAGAAGCCAATGGCGCCGGGGATGGCACCGAGTTTTTTGGAGAGCTCGGCTTTGATCGCCGCGTACTTTTCTTCGGGCACCTTGCGTTCGGACCACTCCTTGAAGGTGATGAAGAAGAAGGCGCTGTAGGTATTCGTCACTTGGCTAAGCATGCTGTAACCGACAACGGTTGTGACATATTTGACGCCCGGCGTGGCCATGATGATCTTTTCGGCCTCCTTGGCGATCTCGCCGGTGCGTTGCAGGGACGACGCGTCGGGCAGTTGAATGGCGGCATAGACATAGCCCTGGTCTTCATCGGGCAGGAAGCCGGCGGGCACCAACTTGCCGAAGAAGCCGGCCGCAAAGGTGACGCCAACCAGGAAAAGCAAGCTGATGAAGCTCTTGCGAATGGCAAAACGGCAGACGCCGACATAGCCATTGGTTATTTTGCCGAAACCACGGTTGAACCAGTCGTAGAATTTCTGTATCGGGCTGTTGCTCTTGACCTTGGGCTTGAGCAGCATGGCGCACAGCGCGGGGCTCAAGGTCAGTGCGTTGAACGCCGAGATGATCACCGAGATGGCGATGGTCACGGCGAACTGCTGGTAAAGCTGGCCGGTAATGCCGGGAATGAAGGCGGTGGGCACAAACACGGCGGCCAGAATCACGGCAATGGCGATGACCGGGCCGGTGACTTCTTCCATAGCGCGCAAGGTGGCGTCTTTTGGTGACATGCCGTGCTCGATGTGATGCTCGACGGCTTCGACGACCACAATGGCGTCATCGACGACCAGGCCGATGGCCAGCACCAGTCCGAACAGCGAGAGCGTGTTGATCGAGAAGCCGAACATCGGGAAGAGCATGAAGGTGCCGACCAGCGAGACCGGCACAGCGAGCAGCGGGATCAGCGTCGCGCGCCAGCCCTGCAGGAAGAGGAAGACGACGAGGATAACCAGAATCAGGGCTTCGACCAGCGTGTGCTGGATCTCGACGATACCCTCCGTCACCGCCAGCGTGGTGTCGAGGGCGATCACATAATCGAGGTCGGGCGGGAAGCTATCCTTGAGTTTCTCCATCAGCTTCTTGGCGCCGTCAGCCGCGGCCAGCGCATTCGCGCCGGGCATCTGGTAAAGCGCGACGAGGGCCGCTGGTTTGCCGTTCAGCCGGCCTTCCTGGCTGTAGTTTTGCGCACCGAGTTCGATTTTGGCGACATCCTTGACGCGCACGATGGAGCCATCGGTATTGGCACGCAGCACAACCCTGCCGAATTCTTCTTCGCTTTGCAGGCGGCCTTGCGCGCGTACGGCATAGGTGAACTCCTGTCCCTTGGGGATGGGCTCGGCACCGACCGTGCCCGCCGGGTTGACGGTGTTCTGGGCGCTGACTGCATTGATGATCTCGGGGATCGTGATGTTCAGTTTGGCCAGTTGATCCGGGCTGACCCACAGACGCATGGCGTACTGGCCGGCACCAAACACGGTAACGCTGGCAATGCCCTTGACCCGTGTCATTTGGTCGTTGATGTTGATGTAGGCGTAGTTGGCCAGAAAGACGTTGTCATAGGTGCCGTTCGGCGAATAGAGCCCGAACATGATCAGCGGCGAGGAGGTCGACTTCTGCACCGTAACGCCGTAGTTGGTCACAGAGGCCGGCAGTTGGGAGGCCGCCTGGCCTTGGCGCATCTGGGTCAACAGTTGGTCGGTGTTGGCGTCGGTGGCGATGTCAAAGTTCACGGTCAATGTCGACTGGCCGTTGTTGGCGTTGATCGAATACATGTAATTCATGTTGTCCACGCCGGACATCTGCTGTTCGATCGGGGTGGACACGGACTGTTCAACGGTCAGTGCATCAGCGCCGGTGTAGGTGCTGTTGACCTTCATTTCCGGCGGAACGATATTGGGAAACTGCGCGATAGGCAGCCCGGACATGGCGACAATGCCGAGGAGCGTCATCAGGATAGAGATGACCATCGCCACAATCGGGCGGTTGATGAAGAACTTGGACATGGCGGCTTACCCCTTGTCCGCAGGCTTGGCTGGAGTGGCGTCCGGAGTGGCGGGCGGTGGTGCCGGCGTAAAGGGTTTGGGGATGACGACAGATCCCGCGCGGACTTTTTGCGTACCTTCAACCACGATGCTTTCGCCGTGTCTGAGGCCTTCGCTGATAATCCAGTCCGGGCCGATGCGCTCGCCGGGTTTGACCGGGCGCAGTTCAACCTTGTTGCCATCACCGATCACGGCGATCAGATACTTGCCCTGGATTTCAGTAACTGCGCGCTGGGGAATGAGTATTGCGTCCTTGTGTACCGTTGTCGTCGCGCGGATCTTGGCGTATTGCCCCGGGCGCAGGCGCGCATCGGGGTTGGGGAACAGTGCGCCGACCTTGAAGGTGCCGGTCGTGGTGTCTACCTGGCGGTTCATCAGGTTGAACTTGCCGGCATGCGGGTAAGAACTGCCATCGATCAAAATCAGCTCCAGCGGGACGTCTTCTATCTTGGTTTCCGATTTTCTTCCGATGGATTGGAGGTATTCACGCTCGCTAACGCTGACGTACACCTTGATCGGATTCACGGTGGAGACCGTGGTCAGTTCGGTGGGAGAACTCGGGCTGAGCAGGTCGCCGATCTGCGCTTTGGCAATGCCGGCAATGCCGGCGATGGGCGACGTGATCTTGGTGAATTCGAGGTTGAGTTTGGCGGTTTCGAGAGAGGCGGTCGCCTGGTCGAGCGCCGCTCGGGTCGATAGTTCGTTGCCGGTAGCGTCGTCCAGATCCTTCTGGCTGACCGCGTTTTTCTCGGCCAGCGGCTTGACGCGCGCCAGATTGGCGGCAGCCGTCGCGTACATGGCCTGCTGCTTGCTACGCGCGGCCTTGGCCTGTTCAAAGGCGGCCTGGAAGGTGCGCGGGTCGATTTCAAAAAGGACTTGTCCTTTCTGCACGGCATCGCCTTCGCGGTAGTTCTGTTTTACTAGATAGCCGGTGACTTGAGGCCGGATCGTGGCATTGACATCGCCGTCCAGCGAACCAATCCATTCGCGATAAATCGGCACATCCTTTTGCAGCACAGTCAGCACATCAACCGTTGGTGGCGGTGGTGGCGGCGGCGGTGCGGCTTTTTCGCAGGCGGCAGAAAAAATGATGGCCAGACAGATCGCCGCCGACGAGAGACTCCGGCGAGCGCCTGGGTGGTATTTTGAACGCATAATTTCGCTGCAAATCATGACTGCTCCCGGACTATAGTTATTGCCCTAAATGCTAGCACATTAGAAAGAGGCGCAAGTGCTGTATTACGGGCATTTGGAGCGTTTCTTTAGGCAGGGGTCGCCGAAAAAAACAGGCGGGAAAGCGTCGACCAGGGCAATCGCATGAATGTTATCCCCCTCCCCTTCAAGGGGAGGGTTGGGGTGGGGATGGGGGGTAATCATTGGAATTTGCATTATTTGTTGCCAGTATTTCCCCCATCCCCCTCCTGACCTCCCCCTGCGCGAAGCCCACCCGAAGGGGTGTGAAGGGGGAGGAACGATGCCGGCAGCATTCATGCGATTGCCCTGAAGCGTCTACAAACCGCCTGATTCACCCGCTGGATATCTGATACGATTTGCCGGTTACGTGAGCTCTGATTATTCCGGTGCTATGCGCCCGTCTTAAATATTGAGTCCAGGATTTTTCCATGACAACTTCAATGACTAAATTTCTTCGTTTGGCGCTTGCCGGCTTGTTGCTTGCCGGGGCGCTGGCCAACGCGGCCGAGCCTGTTCGCCCGCGTATCGGTCTGGTGCTGGGTGGTGGCGGTGCGCGCGGCGCGGCGCATATCGGCGTGCTCGAAGTGCTCGAAAAAATGCGTGTGCCGGTCGACTGTGTGGCCGGTACCAGCATGGGCGGGCTGGTTTCCGGTGCCTTCGCTGCCGGGCTTTCGCCGGCCGAGATGCGCACGGCACTGGCCAAGGCCGACTGGGATGAGCTTTTCCGGGACGACCCCCCCTTCGCGGAGATGAACTACCGCAACAAGCTGCTTGCCAAAAAATACATCCCTGCTTCGGAAACGGGTGTCACCGAAAAAGGACTCAGCTATACGGGCGGGGTGGTGGCCGGTCAGAAGCTCAAGCTATTCTTCAACCGGTTGGTGCATTCCGATCAAGGCGACCGGAGTATCGAATCGCTACCGATTCCGCTGTCGATCATCGCTACCGACATCGGCAATGGTGACAAGGTGGTTTTTCGTGAAGGCAGCCTGACGCGCGCCATGCGCGCCAGTATGTCGGTTCCCGGCCTGTTGGCGCCGGTTGACTACAAGGGGCGCAAGCTCGTCGATGGCGGACTGGTGGATAACGTGCCGATCGATGAGGCGCGTAAGCGCTGTAATGCCGACATCATCATTGCCGTCAACGTTGGATCGCCGCTGCTCAAGGCCGAAGATGTCGGCTCGCTACTTTCCGTGACGGTGCAGATGGTCAACATCCTGACCGAGCAGAACGTCAAGCGCTCGCTGGCCTCGCTCAAACCGACTGACATCTTTATCGCGCCTGATCTTGAGGGGATTACGGCCGGCGATTTCAAAATGAGTTCGGAGACGGCAGATCGCGGCAAAAAAGCCGCCGAAGCAGTGGCTGAGCGCTTCAAGCCTCTGGCCGTGAGCGAAGAAGCCTATGCGGCGTGGGTCAACAAGGTCGCCTATGTCAGAAAAGCGTCTCCGGTCATCAATGAAGTGCAGATTGCCGGTATGAAACGGGTCAATCCGGCAGCAGTCGAGCGGCACCTGCGCGGCGCGCGTCCGGGCGAGAGCGTGGAGAGTGGCGAGCTCAACAATGATGTGTTGCGTGCCTATGGCGACGGCTGGTTCGAGAGCGTCGACTACGACATGCTGACGACGCGGGATCGCAACATCCTGCGCGTGCTGCCCATTGAAAAGAGCTGGGGGCCGGACTATCTGCGTTTCGGCGTCAATCTGGAAAGCAACTTCAAGGAAGATTCGTCCTTTACGTTGCGTGCCGCGTATGACAAGCAATGGCTCAACAGCCTCGGCGGACAACTTATCATTTCTGGCGACATTGGCAACTCGCCCAGTGTCGGAGTGGATTATTACCAGCCGCTGGACGCGCAGCAGCGCTATTTTGTGGAGACCGTGCTGGCCTACGGCGGGCGCAGTTTCAACCTCTATCAGAATAACAAGAAGGTGGCAGACTACTGGCGGGAGGCCGGAGTGGCCTCGGTCGCCGGGGGCATGAATGTCGGCCTGCTCGGGCAGGTTCGCGCCGGTTACCGTAGGACCTGGCAGGACGCCAAGCTGGATACGGGCGTGGCAACCGGTGCCTTCCCCGACAGCTCAAAAGTGGACTACGGCGGCGGATTTGTGACGCTTGATTTTGACCAGAAGAACCAGCTCTACTTCCCGTCGTCCGGCTGGGCTGCGAGAGCCGGCTACTTTGATGTGTCGGAGAAGGGCTACAGCAAGGTTACCGCTGATCTGCAGGGCGCCTTCTCCATGGGCGATTACGTCATCAATTCCCGGGTTGGCTATCAGGGCGCAGGATACGGAAAACTGCCCGCCTACGATGCCGGGTCGCTTGGGGGATTCCTGAATCTGTCCGGTTTCGCCAAAAACCAATTGAATGGCGACGACATCACCTACGGCAATATCCGGCTTGAAAAGATCATCGGGCGCTTCCCGATGGGCTTCCGTGGCGACATGCGCGCCGGGGTTTCGCTGGAAACCGGAAAGGTCGGGAAGCCTTATACCGAAACACAGATCAGGGGCCGGACCAACTCGGCAGCCATCTATCTAGGCGGAGAAACACCGCTCGGGCCGGTTTATCTGGGGTATGGTTACAATGACAGCGGTGCGAAAAACGTTTATCTGTTCCTCGGAACGCCTTAATGAGGAGTAATGCCATGTTTGTAAAAATTGCAGCAAGTGTTGTATTGATTCTTGGTCTGATGGGCAGTGCGACGGCAGCCACCAAGGCGGAGCAGCAGGCCGAAGTGCGCAAGACCAGCAAGCAGGTGCTGAACCAACTATACAAAGCGCGGCCGTCGGCGCGCGGTGCAATCACTGCGGCGGCTGGTTATGCGACCTTCAGCAATTTTGGCATGAAACTGTTTCTCGCCGGTGGGGGTGGCGGGTCGGGCGTGGCCTTTAACAACAAGACCAAGCAGGAAGTCTTCATGAAGATGCTCGAGGTGCAGGCCGGCCTGGGTTTCGGCATCAAGAAGTTCCGCGTGGTTTTCATTTTCGAGACCGAATCGGCATTTAATGACTTTGTGAATTCCGGCTGGGAGTTCGGCGGTCAGACAACTGCCGCTGCAACCGACGGCAAGCACGGCGGCGCGTTGCAAGGCGCTGTTTCAGTGATGCCCGGCGTGTGGATGTATCAGATGACCGACAAGGGTCTGGCACTCGAGCTAACCGGCAAGGGAACCAAGTACTACAAGAACGACGATTTGAATTAATCCGCAGGAGTGAATCATGGGAAATGAATCACAGGATGCCGGGGTGCTGGCGGTTATTGTCGAACGCATGGAAGAGCAGCGGCTGCCGAGAGCGCTTGACCTGAAAGAGAAGGTCGATCAGGGCGAGCTGCTGGACGACATGGACATCGACGTCCTGGAGCAGGTCTTTGCCGATACCAACGCTTTGCGGCCGTTGCTGGCACGCAATCCGGAGTATCACGGCCTGGCGGCGCAGATGATGAGTCTGTACCGGGAGATTACGACCAAGGCGCTGGAGAATGAACAAAAGGGTGGGCAGAAGTAAAACGCTTTAAACCTGGAAAAAGAAGTTAACCACGGAGGGCAGCGCGAAGCCTCCCTGAAGAGGGACAGAGAGCACGGAGGAGAAACAGAGCATTAGTATGGGAAGATTACTCACCCAATGGGCGAGGACAATAATCCGCTAATCTTTAGTTTTTCTCCGTGCCCTCCGTGTTCTCCGTGGTTCGAGTTAAGGTTTTTGGGTTTATAAACGATCTGGCCCTGTAGGTCGCGTCAATAGGCGGCCTGCAATGATAATGCCGTGGAGACCGCATTGATGCGGCCTTGCACGGCATTGTGTTTAAAGATACCCGGCCTGCTTGCCTCGCAGGCCGATCGCCCGAATTATTTTCCTGCGGTTTGTGCCAGCTTCTGCTCGATCTGTGCCAGCGGTACGGCACCCGGAACGCGCTCGCCATCGGCAAAGATAAGTGTTGGAGTGCCGGTGATGGACAGCTTGCGCCCGAACTCCACCGTCTTTTTCACTGCGCTGGTATCGCAATCGCCCTTGCCGGACGGCGCCTTGCCGTCCTGCATCCAGTCATTCCATGCTTTGACCTTGTCCGATGAGCACCAGATCTGGTTGGATTTTTCCAGCGAGTCGGGCGAGAGGATCGGGTACAGGAAGGTGTAGATGGTAACGTTGTCCAGGGTGGCGGTGTCTTTGGCCAGCTTCTTGCAGTAACCGCAATTCGGGTCTTCAAAACTGGCGAGAACGCGCTTGCCGTTGCCGCGTACTTGTTTGATGGCTGAGGCCAGCGGCAGATCCGAGAATTTGATTGCGGTGAGTTTCGCCATGCGCTCGGCGGTGTAGTTCTTCATCGACTTGCCGTCAATCAAGGTGCCGGCGATGATCGCCGAGAGTTTGTCGTCGGTGTAAAGAATTTGCCCGTCGGCGAACACTTCGTACAGTCCAAGGTAGGGCGTTTTAGTCACGCTGGTGACCTTGGTGCCGAGTTTTTCTTCAATCGCTTTTCTGACGCTGGCCTCGTCAGCCCGCGCGGGCAGGGTGAATGCGCTGGCCAGCAATAAGGAAAGTAGCGCGGTTGGCAGCAGTTTCTTGAACATGGTGAATCTCCGTTAGAGCACGTAAAAGGTTAAAAGGCGCCAAGCGCGTAACGTACGAGCAGGTTCTTTACGACCGGCAAGGCATTGGTAAGGTTCATTCCGATGTTGCGCAAGGGTTTAAGCCCCGGCAGTTTCTCACGAAACAAGCGGCGAATTGTATGCGTTGTGTACTGCATTAAAAGCGTTTCTTCACGCCGGGCGCGCTGGTAACGGCGCAGCAGGCGTTCGCTGCCGATGTCCTGCCATTCAGGTGTGGCTGCCAACAGTCCGGACAGCACACGGGTGTCCTGATAGCCGAGGTTGATGCCGTGGCCGGACAGGGGGTGAATGCCGTGCGCGGCATCACCAATCAGCGCCAGCCGTGGCGCAACGATGTGCGGTACGCGCATCAGGCGCAGGGGGAAAGCGGTGGCTGGCGTGATCAATGTCAGTGCGCCCAGTTCGTGATTGCCTGCTTCGGCCACGCGGGCGCACAGTTCGTCGGCGGAAAGCGCCAGCAACTCGCTGGCGTGCGCATCGGGCGTCGACCAGACAATGGAAATTCGGTTGCCGGAAAGCGGCAGCCAGGCCAGTACGCCATCGTCGCGGAACCACTGACGGGCAATGCCGCGATGCGGCTTTTCACATTCAAAGTTGGCGACCAGACCCATTTCGCCGTAGGGCGTGCTGATAGCCTGCAGGCCGGCGGCTTCGCGCACCCAGGAGTCGCGGCCATCGGCGCCGACCAGTAGTTTGGCACTTAGCGTCTGGCCGTCGGCCAGCGTGAGTACGGCAGCCTCCGCTTCAAACCGGAGGGTCTGCGGAGCGGCCGGGCAGCACAGCGTGAGGTTGCTCTGGCGTTTGGCGCTCTCCCACAGTTCGCAGGCCATCAGTGACGATTCAAGAATCCAGCCAAGCTCCGGTACGCCGGAGTCATAGGCGGAGAAATCGAGTTGTGCACCGGCGTCGCCGTAAATCTGCATGGCGCGGATGGGCGCGATACGTGCGGCATCCAGATGCTTCCATGCCCCGATGTTCTTCAGAAAGTCGGCATTGGCCGGGCTGATGGCATAGACGCGCGCATCCCAACCGGCTGCCGGCGTCGGGGCACGGCTTTCGACCAGGGCAATGTTCAGGCGCGTATCGCGCAGGGCGCAGGCCAGTGAGAGGCCGGCCAGACCGCCGCCCACGATAACAACATCAAACGGCATCGGGAAACTCCGGTAAGCCGCGATTGTGCCTTGTCGTGTTGGCCTTATACAAGCGCGGCGTGTTTTGAAGGTCGCGGATATCGTGTGAAATAGCGGAGCGGTGCCGGCGGCCCCGTAGTCATTAGGACGTCACGACAATTAATGACAATTCGTTTTAATTCGCGACAACTCGTTGCATTGAGCGGTGTAAGCATGCAGAATCACAACGTGATTCCAAGGTTCTGCGGTTAGATCAGGAGGTAGAAAAAATGAATAGGCCTTACTTTAATCCGGCGATCAGCAGGAAGAGTACCTTTCTGGGTGTGCTTCTGGCGCTCTGTGTCGCGGCGTCCAGTGCCTTTGCCCAGGCGCCGTCTGCGGATGCCATGGACAAGCTGGTCGCGCCGATTGCGCTGTATCCGGACGATCTGGTGGCCATCATCCTGCCGGCCGCCACCTTCCCGCTGGAGATCGTACAGGCGGCCCGCTTTCTAGATAAACGCAAGCAGGACAAATCGTTGCAGCCCAACGCCAGTTGGAATGACTCGGTCAAAGCCCTGGTGAACTATCCGGACGTGATTACAAAAATGAACGCCGATCTCGACTGGACATCCGATCTGGGCGAGGCGGTGGTGGCCGATCAGAATGCGGTGCTCGAAGCAGTTCAGCGCTATCGCCGCCTTGTGAAAGGCGCGGGTAACCTGAAGTCCGATGACAAGCAGACGGTGACTGTCGAGAAGGAAATCATCACGATTGTCCAGGCCGATCCGCAAGTGATCTACGTGCCACAATACAATCCCACGACGGTGGTGGTCGCCGGCGGGTATCCGTACGGTTATTACCCGGCACCTTACCCCGTTTACCACTATCCCTATGCGCCCGGCGCGGCCTTGGCTACCGGCTTGATCTGGGGTGCGGCGATCGGGGCGGCATGGAATGGCGGGCGCTGGGGCTGCAATTATGGTGGCGGGGGTAACAACACCATCAACATCGACAACAGTAAGAGTTTCAGCAGCAACCGGACCAATACGGGTCAGGGGTCGGCGTGGAAGTCGGACAAAAAGCCGGGGCAGGTGAGTAGCGGTGCACGCGGCAATTCACAGCGCGCGGGTGACCGGCAGGCGGGTGCCGGCGGCGACCGGGGTGGTGCAGGAGATAGAGGCGGCGCAGGCCAAGGTTCGCGGGCGAGCGCTGGTACGAGTGACCGGGGTGGATCGGGCTCACGTGATTTCGGAGGATCTTCGAGCCGTGGTGGTGATGCCTTTGGTGGTTCCGGCGCCGGAAGTAGCGCACGTGGCGACAGTTCGCGCGGTGCGTCAAGTCGCGAGTCGATGGGCAACAGCAGTCGTGGCGGCGGTGGCCAATCGTTTGGTGGCGGCGGCGGTGGTTCCCGTGGTGGAGCGTCGGCTAGCGGCAGCAGTCGAGGTGGTGGCGGCGGGGGCGGTGGCTCGCGCGGCGGTGGTGGCGGCGGTCGCGGTGGTGGTGGCGGCGGACGTCGATAAGGAGAAATGACATGACTAATATCAAGACTGCCAATATGACCATGACTTTTGATCAATCCAGCCGTTTGGGCGCTGCCTGGCGTGGTTGTGCGCTGGCCGTACTGTTACTGGTTTCAACATGGGCAACAGCGGCCGAGCAGAAAACGTTTGCCACGCCGGAAGCGGCCGTAGTGGCGCTGACCGAGGCGCTCACAGCCGATGATGATGCGGCGATCCTCGGACTCTTTGGCGAGAAATACCAGTCACTGGTGGTGTCGCAAGACAAGGCGCAAAACTCGGTGACGCGGGCAAAGATTCTGTCAGCGATCAAGTTGTTTCTGGTCATCGAAGACAAGGGGGCTGATACCCGCATCCTGGTCATCGGCGATCAGGCCTGGCCGATGCCGATCCCCTTGGTGCGGGAAAAAGGGGTGTGGCGTTTTGCCACCGAGCAGGGTGTGGATGAACTCATCAATCGCCGTATCGGCGGCAATGAGCGCAATGCCTTGGTTGTCTTGCGGGCCTACGTGGATGCGCAGAAGCAATATGCGTCCATCGACCGCAATGGCGATGGCGTGCTCGAGTACGCGCAGAAGATCGGCAGTACTCCCGGTAAGCACGACGGACTGTACTGGCCGGAAGATGCTTCCAAGGGCGAAGAAGCCAGCCCCTTCGGTCCGCTGATTGCGGAGAGCGAGGCCTATGCCTATCTGAAAGGGCGCAAGGTCGGCGATCCCTTCCGTGGTTATTACTTCCGCATTGTGACCCGGCAGGGCAAGAGCGCACCGGGCGGAGCCTTCAGCTACCTTATCAACGGCCACATGATCGCCGGTTTTGCCATGGTGGCTATTCCGGCCGAATATGGCGTGACAGGCGTGATGACCTTTATCGTCGGCAACAACGGGCAGATCTACGAGAAGAACCTCGGCCCGAAGGCGGCACAAGTTACGGAGTTCAATCCGGACGCCACGTGGAAAAAAATTGAGGGCGGTTTCTGACCGAAAAGAAAAAGCCGGGAAGAACTTGCTTCCTCCCGGCTATTGTCTGCGCTGAATATGATTCGCCGATTGACGCTCTGATTGGCCTTTGTATTCCTCAGGACGAGGCCATGAGCCTTGTCGCGGCATCCTGGCAAGCTGACGCGCCGGCCTATGTGCTGGCGACTGTCGATGGTGGGCGCGCCATAGCGGTGCTGTGTACGCCAGCGGGCCGCTGGGCCGCATGCAATGCCTTCCCCGATAAAAGCAGCCCGACACGACGTGCCGCCGAGCATGAACTCCAGAAGTTGCTCAAGCGCGGACGGCGCGGCCACGTGCTTGAAGTTCCGGAGGATTGCTGGCCTGTAGCCCAGTAAGTACGGTCATCTTCCTCCTTGCATTGCCAGACGCCTTTATTGACAAGCCTTTCCGGCATGGCCTGCCCATGACCGCGATTTCATAAGCTTTGCAGGTCGGCCTTTCGTTTTCGGAATGGGCTTTGGTTTGCCATTAACTGCCGGTCAAGTTTCTGATGTGTTCTCACAGAAACATCCTTATGTTGGCTTCTTGCTCAAGATGGGACGTTTAATATGCGGCCCGGCGTACTCAAAACAGCCGCTATCGATAATAGGCTTCATTTTTTGCCAAATGGCGGATTGTTCTGCCGGGCGATAGTCTGAGGCGGTCGTGGCGATGCGTTCAACGATATCTTGTGGTCTGTCAATCTCGCAGTGGATTTTGCCAAATTCAAGCAACGCGCCCCGTAGTGGCCATTGCTTTGTCTTGCCCAGCTTAAGTGCAAGCACGTCTTGAGGCAGGTAGGCCGTCGTTGTCACAATGTCATAGATAGGCGACAAACGAGCGTCCTGGCTTTGTGGATGCGTGTATAGCATGCCAAAATTCTTGAGGTGGGCATCACCATTACGAAGCACGATCGAAAGAGCAAGGGTCGAGAACAAATCCACTAAAGATTGCTTGCGGAATTCAGGCGAAGCAAAGCTTTTGACCGCGGTGGCTACTTGTTCGTAGGCTCCGTTGTATTTGTCGTCATTCTGCCGGTTCATCAGAGCCGTCATGTCTTCAAATCCAAGATACTGGCCGTCTGCAACGTCAAAGCGTTCGATTACAAAAAGCTTCTTGTCTTCAGAAAGCCAGAACGCAGGTGGGTTAAGACCCGCCGCTGCCGCGATGGACATGCAGTGGTATTCATTTTCCGACAAGCTAGGATAGTCGTCACTGCTTGATTTGATAATGAACTCTTGTTCTTTAATCGACACCTTTTCGATCACATCAGCGTCAGGTTGAGCGGAAAGCAATATTTTAGGCTGAACGCCTGAAATTCCTGACTGGGAGGCAAATTGCTCGGACAGGTGGTCAAAAAGACTTTCCGTGCCCTTCCAGGTAAGTATCGATTTAAGGCGTTCTCCCGTTCCTTTTTGGCGAGATAGGTTTGGTGTGTCGCTGCAATAGACTCGACCGATTGATTTTCTGCCCGCGATGGACATGATGTTCATGTCGTCCATTTTCATTGTTTTGGCGAAGCGCTCAACAATCCAATCTTTGAGGTACCCTTCTGGCAGATTCTGTCGCAAAACCCCAGGTAGAATATTGGCGGCGTAACTCGCGCTACGCAAAGGCATGGTCAGCGCGATCTCGCAATCTTGTTGATCTGTCCGGTAGTTGAAAACATATTGGCTTTCGCGAGAAAGCAACCCGGCGGGACCTTGTGCGGTCAGAATCTGCAGTTCTCGTATTTTTTTCTTTTCCATTGGCATCTCTTTTTATTCCTCTTTTGGGAAAAGATCGTCCAAATCTTCCAGTGTGGGTCTCCCGCTTCCCGGCCGAACAATAATTTCAAGCCCAAGGCCGCCACAAATACGCAATAGTCGACGTAGGCTTATTGTTTCAGACCCTTTCTCCAGCCGAGAGTAGTGTTCCCTTGAAATGGCGGCGATTTCACCCATCCTCTTTTGGGATATCTTAAGTTCTTTGCGGCGATCTCGAATCGATGCAAGTATTGTCGTTGTATCCATGTGCTTAATATGTCACATTATTAGTATTTAGTCAAGTATTGTGATGTATTTGTCGCTTTTATCGCACTTTAAGACGTGTTATTACCGGTTTCCTTGCTTTGTGTTGCGTCGGTCTTGCACCCGTCAGGGGGCCAGTGAGTACGGGCATCTTCATCCTTTTCTTGCCCGTCGAGCGAAAATCTTGTCGGATCAGCTGTCTGGCGCAATAATGGTTATTGATTCGCCATGGGTTGCCAAGAAAGGGGTAGGGATGAACGGGGTTTCACCTAAGCCAGAGCTCTCTTCGCAACGGGTCACAACTCTGCGCTTCGACATTGTCGCCGGTTTGATTGCCGCTGCTGTTGTTCTGCCCAAGGCCATGGCCTATGCCACGGTTGCCGGATTGCCGGTGGCCGTCGGTCTCTACACCGCGTTTATCCCGATGGTTATCTACGCCCTGCTGGGTACGTCGCGCGTACTGAATGTCAGTTCAACCACCACGCTGGCGATTCTGGCCGGTACGCAGCTGGCGCTGGTGGTTCCGGACGGCGACCCGGTGCGGCTCATCGCTGCAACGGCAACCTTGACCGCCTTGGTCGGTGTGATGTTGTTGCTGGCCAGAGTGCTGCGTCTTGGCTTTGTTGCCAACTTCATTTCGGCACCGGTGCTGACCGGCTTCAAGGCCGGGATCGGCTTCGTTATTGTGCTGGATCAGATACCCAAACTGCTCGGAACACATATCACCAAGGAGGGCTTCCTGCGGGATCTGTGGGCCATTGCCGCGCACGTTCCGGAGACGTCTTTGCTGACCTTGGTTGTTGCACTTGCCACGTTTGCCGTGTTGATCGGCATGGAGCGCTTGTGGCCGCACTCCCCGGCGCCTCTGGTTGCTGTCGGGGGGGCGATTGCCGCCGCCTGGTTCTTCGGGTTGCAGAACCTTGGGGTGTCCATCGTCGGACTGATTCCGCAAGGCCTTCCCTCGCTTTCCCTGCCTGATCCGGATCTGCTGTTTCAATTGGCACCGGGCGCGCTGGGTATTGCACTGATGAGCTTTACCGAAACCATTGCCGCAGGGCGCGCGTTTGCTGCTTCCGATGATCCGCCCGTCGATGCCAACCGCGAACTCGTTGCGACCGGTTTGGGCAATCTTGGCGGGGCACTGCTGGGTGCCATGCCGGCCGGTGGCGGCACGTCCCAGACGGCGGTCGTGCGCGCGGCCGGTGGCGTGACGCAAAAAGCTTCGCTGGTAACGGCCGGGGTGGCCGCGGCGACGATGCTCCTGCTCGCGCCCGTTCTCGGCTTTCTGCCGCATGCGACGCTGGCCGCCGTGGTGATCGTTTACTCTGTCGGCTTGATTCAGGTGGGCGAGTTTGTCAGCATCCGCAAGGTGCGCCACATGGAGTTCTACTGGGCGCTGGTGGCCTGTGTCGGCGTGCTGGTGTTCGGTACGCTCAAGGGGATTGTCGTTGCGATCATCGTGTCCATGATCGGGCTGGCCAGCCAGACGGCACACCCGCGCGTGTCGGTGATCGTCCGCAAGCGCGGCGCCGACGTATTGCGACCGCAATCGGCCGAACACCCGGACGACGAGTCCTTTCCCGGTTTGTTGATCATCAGGCCGGAAGGCCGGCTGTTTTTCATTAATGTCCAGCACGTGGCTGAGCGCATCCGTGCGTTGATCTCCGAGCACAAGCCACGCGTCGTCGCACTGGACATGAGCCGGGTGCCCGATATCGAATACTCGGCGCTGCAAATGCTCGTGGCGGGTGAGCAGAAGAGCAGCGAACTGGGCGTTACGTACTGGTTGGCCGGGCTCAATCCCGGAGTGCTTGAGGTGGTCCAGAATTCCGGTCTGGCCGAGCGCCTTGGCCGGGAGCGCATGTTGTTCAATGCTCGCGCGGCAATCGAGCGGTATCAGGCACTGCAGGCAGAGCCGGGCAACACCCAATGACAACGAGTTTTTCTAATGATTGGAGACAAGCATGGCTGGCAACAAGAAGAGCAACAAGGATCTTCCGGCAGTAGAACCCCAAGCTGAGGAGCTTTCTGACAAGGCCTACGCCAAGGAACTCAGGCGACTGCATGTGGAACTGGTCAAGATGCAGCAGTGGGTGGTTGCCAAGGGCCTCAGGGTCTGCATCGTTTTCGAAGGGCGTGACGGCGCGGGCAAGGGTGGCACCATCAAGGCCATCACCGAACGGGTCAGTCCACGGGTGTTTCGTGTGGTTGCGCTGCCTGCGCCGACCGAGCGCGAGAAAAGCCAGATGTACATCCAGCGCTACATGAAGCATTTTCCTGCAGCCGGCGAGGTGGTTATTTTCGATCGCAGTTGGTATAACCGGGCCGGGGTTGAGCGGGTGATGGGATTTTGTACGCCCGAGCAGACCAAGAAATTCCTTGAGGCGGTGCCGATGGTTGAGCGCGCAATGGTCGAGTCTGGAATCATTTTGATCAAGTACTGGCTCGAAGTCAGCCCGGAGGAACAGGAGCGCCGCTTGCGCGACCGCATCAATGATGGCCGCAAGACATGGAAGCTGTCGCCCATGGATGTTAAATCGTTCAATCTCTGGAACGAGTACACCAAGGCACGTGACGACATGTTCGCCGCGACAGACTCGTCCTGGGCGCCGTGGTTTGTCGCCCCCTCGGAGGACAAGAAGCGGGTACGCTTGAACGTCATCAGTCATTTGCTGAAGCAGGTGCCTTACAAGGATATCCCCGTTAAAAAAGTGACACTGCCCAAGCGCAAGATTGCCCGTGCCAAAGCGACAGATTATCCGTTCAAGTTTATTGCTGAGCTTGTGCCCGGCTCAGCCAAAAAATAGTTGCGATAATAGTTGCGAATCACAACGGGAAGAAAAAAATGAAAACAGCCGAACAGATTCGACTCGACGAAGCGCGTGAGCAGCAGGTTTCTTGGAAACAATGGGGCCCTTACCTCAGTGAGCGCCAATGGGGAACCGTGCGCGAGGATTACAGCCCCGATGGTGATGCCTGGAACTTCTTCACTCACGATCAGGCGCGTTCGCGCGCCTACCGTTGGGGTGAAGACGGGCTGGCCGGGATTTCAGACGATTCACAGCGCCTGTGTTTCGCGCTGGCTTTGTGGAACGGTAAGGATCCGATTCTCAAGGAACGCTTGTTCGGGCTGACCAATAGTCAGGGCAACCACGGCGAGGACGTGAAGGAATATTACTTCTACCTCGACAGCACGCCGACCCACTCGTACATGAAGTACCTCTACAAGTACCCGCAGGCGGCCTATCCCTACGCCGATCTGGTCGAGACCAATGCCCGTCGCAACCGCAAGGAGATGGAATACGAACTGCTCGACACCGGCGTATTCAATGAGGATCGTTACTTCGACGTTTTCGTGGAGTACGCCAAAGACGGGCCGGATGACATTCTGGTGAAGATTACGGCGGTCAATCGCGGGCCGGAAGCGGCCGAGTTGCACCTGCTGCCGACACTCTGGTTTCGCAATGACTGGGCGTCATGGATAGCTCAATCCAACCGGGCCGAGCAGAAGCCCGCGCTCAAACAATGCAAGTCAGCGGCAGGTTCGAGTGCCGTCGCCGTATCGCACCCGGCGCTCGGCGAATTTATTTTCTCCTGCGAAGGTGATGTTCCGTTGTTGTTCACCGAGAACGATACCAACCACGCGCTACTTTTTCCTGGCCAGACCAATGACAGCGCTTACGTCAAGGACGGCATCAACAACTATGTGGTCGACGGCGATCCGCATGCTGTGAATCCCGCGCAAGAGGGCACCAAAGTCGCCGCACACTACCGGCTGGCGGTGTCGCCCGGCCAGTCAGCGACAGTGTGCTTGCGTCTCTCCGGTGCGAGCGCAGAAGGCAAAGGCGGCAAAGGCGGCAAAAATGGGAAAGCCAAGGCTCCCGCTTTCGGCAAGGCGTTTGAACAGACTTTTGCCCTGCGCAAGCAGGAGGCCGACGATTTCTACCAATCGATAACACCGCCATCGGTGACGCCCGACGAAGCCAGTGTGATGCGTCAGGCCTTGGCTGGCATGTTGTGGAGCAAGCAGTTTTTCTTTTTCGACGGTGACAACTGGCTTGACGAGCACAATTCCAACCCGCTCCATTCCGGATACCGTCATGGGCGGAATTCGGAGTGGTTCCACATGATGAACCAGGACATCATCTCGATGCCCGACAAGTGGGAATACCCCTGGTATGCGGCCTGGGATCTGGCCTTCCACACGCTACCGTTGTCTATCGTTGACCCCGACTTTGCCAAGGCGCAGCTGAAGCTGATGCTCAAGGGCACCTACCTGCATCCGAGCGGCCAGATGCCTGCCTACGAGTGGAACTTCAGTGACGTCAATCCGCCGGTTCATGCCTTCGCTACGCTCTTCCTGCTGCGCACCGAACAGGCGCTGCACGGCGAGACGGATGTCGACTACCTCAGAGAAACGTTCAACAAACTGGTTCTGAATTTCACCTGGTGGGTGAACCGTAAGGATCGTTTCGGCAAGAATGTGTTTGAGGGTGGTTTTCTTGGTCTCGACAACATCAGCGTCTTCGACCGCAGCGCGCCGCTGCCGACCGGCGGGCATCTTGAGCAGGCGGACGGCACGGCCTGGATGTCGCTGTTCAGCCAGAACATGCTGGAGCTCGCGATAGCGCTCGCCGCCCATGACGCTACCTATGAGGACATGGTCGTCAAGTTTGCCGAGCATTTTTGCTATATCGCCATGGCCATGAACAAACCCGGCGCAGATGGCATGTGGGATGAGGAGGACGGCTTCTATTACGACTTGCTGCGTCTGCCGGATGGCAGCGCGACGCGGCTCAAGGTGCGCTCGATGGTCGGGCTGTTGCCCCTGTGCGCCACCACAGTCGTCGAAAAGGTGCAGCGGGAATCGATTCCCGGTGCAATGAGCCAGATCGCTGAACGCCTGCGCCGGAATCCGGAAATACTCAAGGCCATTCACCCGACGGGAGTGGGTCATTTGGGTGTGGATGAACGGGGAATCATGGCCATGGTTACCCCGGAGCGCCTGCGCCGGATACTGACAAAAATGCTCGACGAGAACGAGTTTCTGGGCCCGCACGGTATTCGCTCACTTTCCAAGTTTCACGAAAAGAACCCCTTCGTTTTTCACGTGCAAGGGCAGGAGTATCGCGTGGACTACCTGCCGGGCGAGTCGGACAGCGGCATGTTCGGTGGCAACTCGAACTGGCGCGGGCCGGTCTGGATGCCGGTGAACGCGATGATCATCCGGGCGCTGCTCAACTACTATTTGTTCTACGGGGATAACTTCAAGATCGAATGCCCCACCGGTTCCGGCAATAGAATGAACCTCTTTGATGTCGCAAAAGAAATTGCCGGCCGGCTCGGCCGTATCTTCCTGCGCGACGGGAACGGCCAACGACCGGTCTACGGCGGCACGGCGAAGTTCCAGAACGATCCGCACTGGCGTGACTACATCCTGTTCTATGAGTATTTCCATGGGGACAATGGCGCCGGACTCGGTGCCAGCCATCAGACCGGGTGGACCGGACTGGTGGCCAAGACCATTCAGCTTTTCGGCAATCTCGAAGCTGAAAAAACGCTGGGACTGGGCAAAAAAGCAGGCTTTGTGAAAAGCGTGCCGGAAGCCCGGAAAGGCAAGAAATGAACCCAGATTATCCATTAGCACATATCCGTTCGCCCTGAGCCTGTCGAAGGGTCGTTCATGGTTCGACAAGCTCACCACGAACGGATCAACACCTTACCGTTTGTCCTGAGCCTGTCGAAGGACTTAATCAGCGCTTCCCTAATGGATAATCTGGGATGAAAAAAATGAAAATCTGGCCGCAGCATCCGGTTATTTACGAAATCAACACCTGGGTGTGGCTCGGTGATTTGAGCCGGAAATACCGGAAAACGATCAGTCTCGCCACGGTGCCGGCCGCCGAATGGGAGGCCATCGCGGCGCACGGCTTTGATGCCGTGTGGCTGATGGGCGTTTGGGAGCGCAGCCCGGTCGGGATTGAAATCTCCATGCGCAACCCGGGGCTGCTTGAGGATTTCAGGCGGGCGTTGCCCGATTTTGCTGCTGAGGACAATGTGGGTTCGCCCTACTGCGTGCGCCGTTATGTTGTCGATGCGCATCTGGGCGGGGCCAAGGGGCTTGCTGCCGCACGAGCCGAACTACGCCAACGCGGGCTGCGTTTGATTCTTGATTTCGTGCCCAACCACGTGGCACCGGACCACCCCTGGGTCGCGACGCATCCTGAGTATTTCATCCGGGGGAATGCCGATGATGCACGCAACGATCCTGCTGCTTTCGTTGAGCGTGAAGGCTCGGTTTTTGCCTGTGGCCGTGATCCCTATTTCCCGGCTTGGCCCGATGTGTTGCAGATCAATGCCTTTGATCCGGGGCTGCGACAGACGGTGATTAAAACCGTTTCAGACATCGCCGCGCAGTGCGACGGCGTTCGTTGCGACATGGCCATGCTCATGCTGAATACAATCTTCGAGCAGACGTGGGGCGCGCGTGCCGGACGCAAGCCGGCCGACGAGTACTGGCGGGCGCTGATTCCCGCGATCAAAAATCAATCGCCGGACTTCCTGTTCATGGCCGAAGCGTATTGGGGCCTTGAGTGGGAACTGCAGCAGCAGGGTTTTGATTACTGCTATGACAAGAAGCTCTACGACCGGATGGAGCACGAAGGCGCTGACAGCGTGAGCCGGCATTTGCTGGCGGATGCGTCTTATCAGAATAAAATGATCCGCTTCATCGAGAACCACGACGAGCCCCGAGCGACCACGGCTTTCCCTGAGGCCAAAGGACGTGCTGCGGCTTTAGCGATGTTGACCCTGCCCGGCGCGAAGCTTGTGCATGAGGGGCAGTTCGAAGGCTTGTCGGTGAGGTTGCCGGTTTTTCTCGCGCGCCGGCCGGACGAAGAGATCGATCAGGATCTCGCAGCCTTTTATGTGCGATTGCTCAAAGAGATCAATCAGGATGTCTTGCGCAATGGTGCATGGTGTCTGTGTGAGTGCAGCGGCTGGGTGGATAACCAAAGCTACCGGGGCGTGCTGGCCTGGTGCTGGAGCAAGGGTGGTGAGCGTTACCTTGTCGTCATCAATTTCCAGCCGCAGGCAGCGCAGGGCAAAGTTCGCGTGCCGTGGGATGCGTTGAGAGATAGGGCGTGGCGACTTGATGATGTTCTCGCAGGGGAGTCCTACAAACGGAACGGGAGCGAAATACGTGATGCCGGTCTGTATGTCGAACTCGGGCCGTGGCAGACCCATTTCTTCCGTTTGACACCCTTATAAACTGGGCCATCATTCTTATCGCCTCTGGTCAGTGATGCCACGTTCCCAGGTAAGTCGCCGCACAGAATAATCACGGGGAGACAGGCCGCTGTAGAACTGCCGCCGTTCGACGGGAAAGCTGCCACTTGAATGACAGCTGCACTTCAAAACCTGCCGAAGGTTCAATTCACACACCTCGGCCTGGGCCGCCGCTGAAGATCCCGCCCGACAAAGTCGGCAATGGGCAGGTAAACAGTCGTAGGCCAGGAAGTTGTCCTGAATGACCGCTTGGCATATCAGACGACAGCCGGATCCGACCATGAATTAGCGCATGACTTACTTGAGAGCGGTCACTAAGCGCCTGTGCTCAGCCCAATTCAAATGGATGCGATTTAAATGAGTATTACGGCCTCGCCGCTCAATCGCTTGAAAGCCACACAGCATGACAAAGTGGTCAAATCCCTTTCTGCAACGCCGTGGGTGCTGTAAAGTCATAGAATTGACCTGATTTAGGCCAATCCCCTTTTAAGCGACTCCACACACATGTTTGAACAAGCCTTCAAGAATATCGACGACGTTCTTTGGAAAGAGGCCGGTTGTGCCAGCGAACTCGATTACACCGAACAAACGTCTTGGCTGCTCTTCCTGAAATTCCTTGATGGTCTGGAGCAAGACAAGGCGATGGAAGCCGAGTTGGAGGGCAAGAAGTACGTGTTCATCCTTGAAGCCCCCTACCGCTGGCAAAGCTGGGCGGCTCCCAAAGATAAAGATGGCAAGCTCGACCACAACAAGGCATTGACCGGCGACGATCTGCGTGACTTCGTGGATCGCAAGCTGTTCCCTTACCTGCACGGCTTCAAGCAGAAGGCCAGCGGGTCAAATACCCTCGAATACAAGATCGGTGAGATATTTGCCGAGATCAAGAACAAGATTCACAGCGGCTACAACCTGCGCGAGATCATCGACCACATCGACGAACTGCGCTTCCGTTCGCAGACCGAGAAGCACGAGTTGTCGCACCTCTACGAAGCCAAGATCAAGAACATGGGCAACGCCGGGCGTAACGGCGGCGAGTATTACACCCCTCGCCCATTGATTCGCGCCATCGTTCAGGTGGTAAAGCCCAAGATGGGTGATCGTATCTACGACGGGGCTGTCGGCTCGGCAGGCTTCCTGTGTGAAGCCTTCGACTATCTCAAAGCGCAGCCGAATCTGACGACCTCAAACATCAAGACGCTGCAAGAGCGGACGTTCTATGGCAAGGAGAAGAAGTCGCTGGCCTACGTCATTGCGATCATGAACATGATCCTGCATGGCATTGAGGCACCAAACATCATCCACACCAACACCCTGACCGAGAACCTTGCTGATATACAGGACAAGGATCGGTTTGACGTCATCCTCGCCAATCCGCCCTTCGGTGGTAAAGAGCGCAAGGAAGTGCAGCAGAACTTCCCGATCCGTACCGGTGAAACGGCTTTTCTCTTCCTCCAGCACTTCATCAAGATGCTCAAGGCCGGTGGTCGGGCAGGCGTGGTCATCAAGAACACCTTCCTCTCCAATACCGACAACGCCTCGGTGAGCCTGCGCAAGCTGTTGCTCGAATCGTGCAACTTGCACACCGTCCTCGACTGCCCCGGCGGCACGTTTCAGGGCGCGGGCGTCAAGACCGTCGTGCTGTTCTTCGAGAAGGGAAGTTCGACGCGTAAAGTCTGGTACTACCAACTCGACCCCGGCCGCAACATGGGCAAGACCAACCCGCTCAACGATGCTGACCTCGCCGAGTTTGTCGCACTGCAAAAGACCAAGGCCGACTCTCCCAAGAGTTGGAGCGTGGATGCGGCCACCATCAACACCGCGACCTATGATTTGTCGGTGAAGAACCCAAATGGCGGCGAGGAAATAATCCACCGCACTCCACAGATCATCATGGACGAGATTGCCACGCTGGATGCCGAGAGCGCAGACGTGCTTGCGAATATCAGGGCGCTGCTATGAAGGCAGGGTGGCAACGCAAGACCATCGACGATGTCTGCGATGTGGTCAATGGAGGCACTCCAAAAACCGGCGTGTCTGAATATTGGGATGGGTCGCATCAATGGATTACTCCAGCTGAAATGGGCAAGAGAAGTTCCCCGTACATCAAGCAAACAGAACGAACGATCACTGATGCGGGTTTAAAGAATAGTTCAGCGAGGCTACTACCGGCTAACTCAATAATCCTATCCTCACGTGCACCTATAGGCCACTTGGTCATCAACACAGCACCGATGGCGACTAATCAAGGCTGCAAAGGTTTGGTTCCGCGTAACGGACTTGATAGTAAGTACCTGTA
Source organism: Betaproteobacteria bacterium (assembly GCA_031403915.1). Classification (GTDB taxonomy): domain Bacteria; phylum Pseudomonadota; class Gammaproteobacteria; order Burkholderiales; family Rhodocyclaceae; genus Propionivibrio. Next base: position 10,929 of record JANNGP010000073.1, on the reverse strand, counting down.
CTATTATCTGGCATCTATCGTTCCGCTTCTCAATGACCTTGGAACAGGTGCAACCTTTAAAGAACTATCGGGAGGAAAACTCAAAGAGGTTCCTGCTCCTGTAGCTCCTCTCCCCGAACAGCACCGCATCGTCGCCATCCTCGACGAAGCCTTCGACGGCATCGCCACCGCCAAAGCCAACGCCGAAAAGAACCTCAAGAACGCCCGCGCCTTGTTTGAAAGCCATTTGCAGGCAGTTTTCACGGTGCGGGGTGAGGGGTGGGGTCGAGTTACGCTGGAAACATTACTAGAGCGAGGCTGGATTGAAAGCCACTTGGATGGCAATCATGGCGGTGACTACCCGCGTAAAGAAGAATTCATCGACGAAGGAGTTCCTTACATTTCGGCCAACTGCCTAGTCAATGAGCAAATTGACATGTCTCGAGCCAAGTACCTTTCCCCCGTTCGAGCAGGAAAGTTGCGCAAAGGTATTGCGAAGGATCGGGATGTGCTTTTCGCGCACAACGCCACCGTCGGGCCTGTTGCGATACTGAAAACGGACGAGGAGAAAGTCATCTTAGGTACGTCACTTACCTACTATCGGTGCAACTTGAATCACATCCTCCCCGAGTATTTGGCGCACTACATGAGGTCGTTCGGCTTTCGCGTGCAATACGAGCAAGTGATGAAGCAATCCACACGTAATCAAGTGCCTATAACGAAACAGCGCGAGTTCTTCCATGTAATTCCTCCGATCGAGGAGCAATCACGAGTAGTTTCAGAGCTTGATGGGCTTTTTGACAAGGGAAGGGAGCTTGTATCCATCTACCAGCAAAAGCTAAACGCCCTCGACGACCTGAAAAAGTCCCTCCTGCACCAAGCCTTTTCGGGGGCGTTATAGAATGGCGGCACGATGATTACCCTCGACACCCTGTCACGCTGGCTTGTCGCCCCCGCCGAATCCGAGCATCTGGAATTCAAGGAGGCCAAACAGCAGTTCGATACGAGCAAGCTGCTGCGCTACTGCGTGGCGCTGGCGAACGAGGGGGGCGGACATCTTGTTTTGGGTGTTTCAGACCGGCCGCCGCGTAATGTGGTGGGTTCGCAGGCATTTGCGGCAGCGTCTGATCTCAACGACATCAAGTCACGCATCGTCGACAAGCTGCGCATTCGGGTGGATGCGGTGGAATTGTCTCACCCCGATGGCCGGGTGCTGGTGTTCGAGATTCCCTCTCGCCCGGCCGGACACCCTCTGGACTTCGATGGCGCTTACTTGATGCGGGCGGGCGAAGATTTGGTTCCGATGACGCCAGATCAGTTGCGGCGCATCTTTGCCGAGGGGCAACCGGATTGGTTTTCCCGCCCCGCCCGGCGGAATACGTCAGCGGATGAGGTGATCGCGCTGCTGGATACTCAGACTTATTTCGAACTTTCCCAATTGCCTTATCCGACGACCCGTGAGGGCGTGCTTGAGCGGCTATTCGGCGAAGGCTTGATTGAACAGGCCGCAGGCGGCTGGTCGATCAGCAATCTGGCGGCGATTTTGCTCGCCAAGCGGCTCGATGCCTTCACCCCGGAGTTGGCTCGCAAGGCTCCGAGAGTGGTTATTTATGAGGGCATCGACAAGACGCAAACTCGCGAGGACAAGACAGGTGGGAAAGGCTATGCCGTGGGGTTCGAAAGTCTGGTGGATTTTGTCCATTCGGCCGCGCCGCAAAATCGCAGCATTGAGCAGGTGGTGCGCGAGGAAGTGAAGATGTTTCCCAAACAGGCACTGCGTGAGTTGATCGCCAATGCGCTGGTGCATCAGGATTACCAAGCATCTGGAGCCTCAGTGATGATCGAGATGTATGCTGATCGCGTTGAGGTGTCAAATCCCGGCCGGCCGCCGATCAGTGTGGATCGTTTTATTGATGAGTATCGATCTTGCAACGAACGTGTTGCCGATTTGATGCGGCGACTTGGCATCTGTGAAGAAAAGGGCAGTGGCGTAGATAAGGTGGTCAAGGCCGCGGAGGTATTCCAGTTGCCAGCACCTGATTTCCGTGTAGGGGAACTGCGCACGACAGCTGTACTGTTTGCTCATCAGGACTTTGCTGCGATGAACAAGGCCGACCGGGTGCGGGCGTGTTACCAGCATTGTTGTCTGATGTATGTGAGTAACCAGCGCATGTCGAACCAATCGTTGCGGGAGCGGTTTGGCCTGACTGAATCGCAGGCTGCGACCGTATCTCTGGTAATTGGTGCGGCCAAGGAGGCCGGATTAATCAAGGCTGACGAGTCAGAAACCAGCTCAACCCGTTATGCCCGCTACCTTCCTTTTTGGGCTTGAGGGTGCTTTAACGCAAACCAAACATGGCTATCGGAAGATTAACAAAATGTTAAATATCATAAGGTTAAGTGCTTTAAGGCAAAACTGGTTTCAACCATGAACGAAGCCGAAACCCGTGCCGACCGCATTGATCCTGCCCTCGCTGCGGCAGGCTGGGGCGTGGTCGAAGGCAGCCGCATCCGGCGCGAGTATCCGATCACGCTAGGCCGTCTGGAAGGCCATGGCAAGCGAGGCAAGCCGCTCATCGCCGATTATGTGCTGGAGTACCGCAATACCAAGCTGGCCGTGATCGAGGCCAAGGCATGGGATAAAGCACTGACCGAGGGCGTTGGGCAAGCCAAGGACTATGCAGGAAAGCTCTCGATCCGCTTCGCCTATGCCACCAATGGGCAGGGCATCTACGGTATCGACATGCAGACTGGCGTCGAGGACGAACTGGCTCAGTACCCAACACCGCTAGAACTCTGGAACCTGACTTTCGCTATCCAGAACACATGGCGAGATCGCTTTGCTAACGTGCCGTTTGAAGACAAGGGCGGCTATTTTCAGGGTCGGTATTATCAGGACATCGCCATTGAGCGCGTACTGGCGGCGATTGCCGATGGGCAGCAACGCATCCTGCTGACCTTAGCTACTGGAACCGGCAAGACCTTTATCGCCTTCCAGTTGGCGTGGAAACTCTTTCACAGTCGCTGGAACCTGACCGACTGGAAATCCGAGGGCGAACGAGGTGAGCAAGGTTCGCGTCGACCGCGCATCTTGTTTCTGGCTGACCGCAATATTCTGGCTGACCAAGCCTACAACGCCTTCTCAGCCTTCGAGGACTCCAACCCCGGTTCGCTGCTACGTATCTCGCCAGACGAGATCAGTAAAAAAGGCAAGGTGCCGAAGAACGGCAGCATCTTCTTCACCATCTTCCAGACCTTCATGAGCGGGGCGGATGATACGCCCTACTTTGGTGACTATCCGCCCGACTTCTTTGATTTCATCGTTATTGACGAGTGCCATCGCGGTGGTGCCAACGACGAAGGTAACTGGCGCGGCATCCTCGATTACTTCGCGCCGGCTGTGCAGCTTGGTCTGACCGCTACCCCGAAGCGCAAGGACAATGTGGATACCTATGCCTACTTCGGTGAGCCGGTGTTCATCTACTCGCTCAAGGAGGGCATTAACGACGGCTTCCTTACGCCATTCAGGGTCAAACAGATTTCCACGACCTTGGATGACTATGTTTATACACCCGACGACAAACTCATAGAAGGCGAGATCGAAGCGGGGAGGCGATACACGGAAGCCGACTTCAACAAGATCATCGAGATCAGGGAGCGCGAGAAGAAGCGGGTCGAAATTCTCATGTCGGAGATTGACCAGAGTGAGAAGACACTGGTCTTCTGCGCCACGCAACTTCATGCGGCGGCGATACGTGACCTCATCAACCAGATGAAGACCAGTACCGATCCGAACTACTGCCACCGTGTGACGGCGGACGACGGGGCTTTAGGCGATCAGCACTTGCGGGATTTTCAGGACAACGAGAAGAGCATTCCGACCATCCTGACCACCTCGCAGAAGCTATCGACCGGTGTCGATGCACGCAACGTTCGTAACATCGTGCTGATGCGGCCAGTCAATTCAATGATCGAGTTCAAGCAGATCATCGGTCGTGGCACGCGGCTCTACGACGGGAAAGACTACTTCACCATCTACGATTTTGTGAAGGCGCACCACCACTTCAGTGATCCGGAATGGGATGGCGATCCGATTGAAACCGAGCCAGTGGGTCGTTCCGCTCGCCCTGAGCTTGTCGAAGGGCAGCACGCGGTACGAGAACCCGCAGTGGATTACCCGGCGAGGCAGAAGATCAAGATACTTCTCGCCGACGGTAAGGCGCGAAGTATCCAGCACATGATGGTGACGAGCTTCTGGCATGCGGATGGTGCCCCGATGTCGGCGCAACAGTTTATGGCGTCACTGTTCGGGAATCTGCCTGAATTCTTCAAGGACGAGGAGGAGCTTCGCGCCCTGTGGAGCGCACCGGACACGCGCAAGAAATTGCTGGAAGGGTTGGCCGATAAGGGTTTCGGCAGGGATCAATTGACCGAAATGCAAAAGATTATCGACGCGGAAAAAAGTGATCTGTTTGATGTGCTTGCTTATGTGGCCTATGCCGAGGTGCCACTGACCCGTGAAGAGCGCGCGGATCGCGCAATGGCGGTGATCAGTACGAACTACAACACCAAGCAACAGGTCTTCCTCGACTTTGTGTTGAGCCACTACATCAGCGTTGGTGTGGATGAGCTTGATCTGGAGAAATTAAATCCGTTGCTACGGCTGAAATACCACGACTCGATCTCGGATGCCGTAGCTGATCTTGGGCGACCGGATGAGATTGGGAAGGTGTTTAGTGGATTTCAGAAGTATCTGTATCAGGAGACGGCTCGATCAGTTTGACAATCTGTTGCTGGCGGTAAATCCGCCTAAATCTGGCGACGAAGTGCGCCTGTCTGTATGGCAGTGCGCGATACTGCCGCCCTTACTGCCATGACCTAGCGTATAGCCCCTACGCCGCGACTAGATCACTTCCACCTTGCGCGTCTTTGCTGATAAGCTATTCGGCCTACACGGGAGGCATATATGCATCGGATTGTCAAAGCGCACTTGGACAGTTTCGTAAGGAGTTTTGGCCTTGAGGCAGATGATGAGTCTGTCCAATTCGAAAAATTCGCAACGTATTGCGTGCTTTCTAATCGCTTTAGCGCCAGCTTTGACTTGGACGACGTATGCACGGGGCAAGGAGATGAAGGGATCGACGGGATGGCCGTAATCATTGATGAAACCGTGACAGCCTCCGTAGAAGATGCACAATCGATTTTTTCAGCGCCGCGCCGAAACCACGATGCAGACGTGCTATTTGTGCAGGCAAAGCGTTCCGAGAATTTTGATCTTGGTGACTTCCTCAAGTTTAAAGAGGGAATTCTTCGGTTTGCCGCACAAAACCCGTACATAGCGACCGATGAAGTGCTGTCAGATGCCCGTAAGATATTTGATGTCATTCTCAATGAGGTGCCGAAAGTTCGTAATGGCAGACCATCTCTGACGGCCCGTTTTGTCACGACGGGGCAGTACCAAAAGCCTGCCGCTCTCGAGACCGCCCTGAACGACTTTCGGGCGCAACTGGTGGAGCTTGGGCTGTTTCACGAAATTGACGTTCGTTTCATCGATCGTGATGAACTTACCCGACTTTGGGTTGGTACATATTCAGGTATCAACGCAAGCCTGCCAGCCTTTAGCATTGCCGCACTGCCCAATATTGCAGGCATAGACGAGGCCTATCTGGCTGTGGTGCGCGCTAGTGACTTTGTCAATAATCTGTTGCTAACAGAGGATGGAAACCTTCGGACGCAGGTTTTTGAGGAAAACGTTCGATCATTCTTGGGGCACGATAATCCGGTAAATCAGTCCATCGCTGCCACACTTGCTTCGGAGGTTGCTAGCCGCTTCCCAGTACTGAACAATGGCATCACGATAGTTAGCCCGGAGGTGAAACTTCAGGGCACTACACTGCACTTGACGAATTACCAGATCGTCAATGGCTGCCAGACTTCGAATGTCCTTTTTGAGAATCGTGCCTCACTCGGTGAAGTCATGGTGAATATTAAGGTCGTGAAGACCAAGCTTGAAGACGTATTTTCCGAGCTAGTGCGCGCTACAAACAGCCAATCGAAAGTCGAGGACACGCAATTTCTCTCCTTGCGCCCAATTATTAAGCGAGTGGAGCAATACTTTAATACCTATGAAGGTGCCGAAAGTCGCCTGTATCTGGAACGGAGAGACCGCCAGTACGTAGGACAGGATATTCCCACGACTAGGGTTTTTTCGCTACATAACGCTGCAAAATGCGTTGCCGCTATGTTCTGCAATCGACCCGAATTAGCCGCGCGGTATCCAAAACAAATGTATGAAGAGTTAACCGAAACAATCTTTGCAGACGCAACTAAGGAGATCGTTTTCTATGCTGCTTGTGTGACGATGTACCGATTCAGTTTGCTCGTCTCCAACAGCACTATTCCGCAGAACATGAAGCGCCTCAAGTGGCACGTGCTACCGTTAGTGCGCGCGATAATTTCTGGTCGAGATGTCCTGCCGTTGAACGCAAGACAAGTAGAACGAGACGCTCAACAGATCATTGGCGTGATGTGCCAACACGGCCAACCGGCAACGGACGTTTTCAATCGAATTGTTGGCATATTCCAAGGGTTGGGCGAAGTATCCAGCGACCGACTTAAACGCCAAGCGATCCTTGCTGAAATGTTTGCGATGGTCTAACCCGCCTCCGTCAAATCGCCAATGATTTTTGAGGAAACTTAAACGGCTGCAATGCGAAAGGGAGCAGCCACTCAGGTTACTCGCTCTCAATGACCGCTTCGGCCGAAGTGCGGTAGTACAGGAGACGCCCCGTGCGGCTGCTCGACTCAGTCACCTGTCGTTGGAGCGCTTGATAACCGAAGGTTGGCAGCGGGCCGGTTGCGATGGTTGAACAGAAGGAAAGCAGTCGGTCTCGATGACAACATTTTTTCTACAGGTTCAATGTGCGTCTCCATTGGTACTTGATTTGGGTTAGCACGTACGCTAACATTAGTCATGCCTTACACAGTCGAATATTTCCACGAACGGGTTCTCGTCGAGATTGAGACTTGGCCGATTGATGTCCTTGCAGACTACGCCCGTATCATCGAGTTGTTGATGGAGCACGGCCCAATTCTGCGAATGCCACATTCTCGCGCGTTCGGCGACGGATTGTTCGAGTTGAGGCCCCGTGGACGTTCCGGTATTGGCAGAGCGTTTTACTGTTTTCTGGTCGGCCGTCGTGTCGTTGTGCTTCACGCCTTCGTGAAGAAGTCACAACAAACACCCGACAAAGAAGTGAAGCTTGCGCGTAAGCGCATGAAGGAGTTTTGAAAATGACTGAGCTTGAATACAAACCAGTGCGTCACAACCACAAGGATTTCCTAAAGCGTTTATCACAGCGCGTAGGCTTCAAGGAAGCTTACGACGCTCTTGCCGTCGAGTACGTTCTTGCCAGTCAAATGTTGGCCGCAAGAACCAAGGCTGGCCTCACTCAAGAGGCCGTTGCGTCGCGCATGGGAACGACAAAAAGCGCTATCTCTCGTTTGGAGTCTGCGGGCAAGCATGCGCCCTCGCTCGCTACGCTCAAGCGTTACGCCGAAGCCGTTGGCTGCAAGCTTGAAATCAAACTCGTGCGCCAACGTTAAAAACAACGCACAAATATTACATTTTCAAATCAGTCACTCACGCACAAGTAACGTCACAAGGACTCTGTTGATATGTTGATTCTTGCAGGAGATATTGGGGGTACCTCAACCCGCCTGGCGTATTTCGACACGGCCAGCGGTATGTCGGTGCCGGTGGTTGAAGACCGGTTTTCGAGCCGCGATGCGGGAAGCCTCGATGAGATTGTTGCGCGCTTCGCCGGCGCACACGGCTTGAAAGCGGAACGTGCCTGTTTCGGCATTGCCGGGCCGGTTCGTCAGGGCAGGGTGAAAACCCCCAATCTTCCGTGGAGCGTCGAAGCCGCCACGCTGGCGCGTGATCTGGGGCTTGAGCAGGTGCTGCTGATCAACGACCTGGAAGCCAATGCCTACGGTATCGACATGCTCAGTGCTGAAGACTTCGCCGTGCTCAACGCCGGTTCGCCTGACCCCGCTGGCGTGCGTGCCGTTGTTTCAGCCGGGACCGGGCTGGGCGAGGTGCTGGCCTATTGGGATGGCAGCGTCCATCGACCACTCCCGAGCGAAGGCGGGCATGCCGACTTCGCGCCGCGCAATGAACTGGAAACGGAATTGCTGCTTCATCTGCGTGCCGAACATGGACGGGTCAGTACCGAGCGTGTTGTTTCCGGCCCCGGGTTGTACAACATTTACCGATTTTTGCGTGACGCCGGACACTACGCCGAAACGCCCTCCGTAGCCGAGGCCATGCGCCAGGGCGACCGGTCTGCCGCGATTACCCGGGCGGCGCTGACGGGTGAGTGCCCGCTATGCGACAAGGCGCTGGATCTGTTCGTTTCCTTGTACGGTGCTGAGGCCGGCAATGTGGCGCTGCGGGTATTGGCTACCGGAGGCATTTACCTAGGGGGCGGTATCGCACCGAAGATCATTGAGCGCCTCAAAGGCCCCGGATTCATGTTGGCGTTTTCCGCCAAAGGACGTCTCAGTCCGCTGCTGGAGCAGGTGCCGGTGCGGGTGATCCTCAATGACCGGACGGCGTTGCTGGGCGCGGCTCGCTGCGCCATGCTGTAATTCCAATTCGCAATAAGGCTGTCAGGATGGGTTGTCCGGAGTTCGATGGTGGTTTGCGATTGTTTTCTGCAAGGCGCTTACCGCAACGGACGTTATTATCCCCATCAGAATGACGCCGTTGATCCCGATTCCGATGGTGAGGAGTCGGGTCAGTGGGCTGCCGGGTACCAAATCACCGTAGCCGATGGTGAGTCCGGTGATGCAGGTGAAATAGAAAGAATCGACAAAATTCCAGCCTTCGAGGCGGCCGACGACAAAGCCCAGAAGAAAGAGAATGAGGAGCGGGCCGATGATCACCGGCCACACGATTTTCAGGCCGCGCGCCATCTCCAGATAAAAAATATGCCGCGCTCGGATCATTTTTATTGCCATGACTTTTATTCGTCCGATGTGTATCAAATAATCAGGCGGGTGGTGCCCGTCCGCTGATTACCTTGACCTTGGTCTTTGTGCCGGCAGCTGGCTTGGCCGGTCGGCCGGTAACTGGCTCGGTCTGTCGGCGGGGAGTGGCCGCCTGTCGAGATCGCCTGCACAATTTGAGCGCGGTCCCCCGCCGTCATAGCAGCCGCCGCCATAGATTTCTTCCGTCGATGGAGCCGCCGGGGCTGTTTGGGTTGTTCTGGGGGGCTGAGACGCAGCACGCTTCGCAGCCGCATCGTTCGCTTGTTTCTTCTTCTGCGCCTGAGTCTTTTGGGCGGCTTCCTGCTGTTCTTTGGTCAAATGGTCGCGATTGGGAACGACCTCTGAACTATTGCCTGCCTTGCATGGCGTATCCGAAAACTCCGTTTCGCCGCTCGGCATTTTGCACTTGAACATCTCGGCTTGTGCGCCTGTGGCGATTATTACGAGCGCCAGCATGAACAGGGTTCTGCGCATTTCAGTTCCTTTCAGATAGAGGAGGCATTAGTAGATCAGTTTGGCGATAGCCAGACCGGTGATCACTGATATTTTCCCGATTTTTATCCGACAAAGAGAAAGCACGCCTTGAGTTATTGAATACGTAATCGGCCTGCGAGCCAATAAAGACGGATGTTTCAGGTCAGGCGGCCTGTAGACCGCCTATTCATCTGCCTTTCAGGCCGGCTCGCCAGATTACTTGGCCGGCGGTTTAACCCCACGCAATTCGGCAAGGCGGGTGGCGATCTGTGATGACCACTTCTCGAAGGCATTGCGCGCGTAGGACCACGACTGGAAGGAATTCATGTAACCGCTGACCCAGGTGCTGGTAGCGCCCGATGCGCCGCTCTCGACGTCCGCCGCATACTTGCGACCCACCTGGGTGTCAATGCATTCGGCGAGAATGGCCTTGCTGGCGCCGTCGAGAAACTGCATTTCCATGCCGGTTTCGCCAAGATAGGGTGTTGAACCGGCCGGGCCACCGGCGGCGACGCCGGAACTGGCTTCCGCGACAAAGCCGTAGGGGATCAGGGTGCCGGTGACACTGCGTCCGACACTGGTCGGCACCAGGTCGGTCAGCGCAATGCGAATGACGATCACGCCGGCACCGGGTTGGTTGACGATGGCCATCTGCGGCTTGAGCGCGGTAACCAGCGTTTTATTGAAATAGTCGGTGAGGGCCTTCAGGTCGGACGGGTCGACGCCCTGACTCTGTTCGTCCTTGAGGGTAACGACCATGCGGTTGATCATCACCTTGTCGTAGGCTTTGAGATCGACCTTGGCGTCGCGCCAGCACAATGCGCCGTCGCCGCCGGGTGCCTTGGTCATCCGCTCATAGTTGCTGAGAAAGCCGGTGCGAGTCGCTTTGCGTGGGTCGCTGGCGGTGACGTTAGTGCCGGTACTGGCACAGCCGCCGAGAAGGGCGGTCAGGCAGAGCGCTAGTGTGGTTTTCTGAAACGTTTTCATTTTGTATCTCCCTGATAAGTAGACTGGACTCTATCATCATTAACATAAAAAAGCCGGCTCAAGGAGCCGGCTTTTTGTGTTGCAGAAACAGTCGAATAAACGAAAAATCAGGCCAGTGATCCGATGCTGTTGAGGTCTTCCATGGCGACCTTCAGGCGGGCCTTGAAGGACTCTTCGCCGGCACGCAGGAAAACGCGCGGGTCGTAGTACTTCTTGTTCGGCTTGTCGTCGCCATCGGGGTTGCCGATCTGGCCTTGCAGGTAGGCTTCATTCTTCTTGTAGAAGTTCTTGACGCCATCCCAGAATGCCCATTGCGTATCGGTGTCGATGTTCATCTTGATCACGCCGTAGGAAATCGCTTCGCGGATTTCTGCGAGGGTCGAACCTGAACCGCCGTGGAACACGAAGTTGATCGGCTGCTTCTTGGTGCCGAAC
>JANNGP010000072.1:0-16695 GCA_031403915.1 Betaproteobacteria bacterium | reverse complement strand
CTTGCGCATTTGTGCCGCGCGCGCACGTTGAGCGGCGGCTAGCTCCAGCGTTTGCGGCACATCCGGCGCCGCCGCGTCAGCCGGGGTTTGCGCCTGAAGCGGAAAACTGGCGATTAAGGAAATAACAAGAAAATTGCGGGTCAAAAAACTACACATGGACATCAGGGCGTTCCTCCGAGTGCGTAAACTAGACGTTTTTATGCGCTGACGCCAGCATCAGCATCGTCGTTGCGGGAAATCTGCCGCATGGAAACCCCTGCAGTTTGGTAAAATGCCGGGCTACATTCAATATCAAACACAGGGAGTTTGTCGTGCAAATCGTCTGCCTGGACCTTGAGGGCGTGCTCGTCCCCGAAATCTGGATTAATTTCGCCGAACGCACCGGTATTCCGGAATTTCGCCGCACCACGCGCGATGAGCCGAACTACGACACGCTGATGAAATACCGGCTTGGCCTGCTGCGTGAACACGGCTTGGGCCTGCCGGACATCCAGAAGGTGATCTGCGACATGGGGCCGATGCAAGGCGCACGAGCCTTTCTGGACAAGCTGCGCGAAGACTACGAGGTCATCATTCTGTCGGACACCTTTTACGAATTCGCCCATCCCTTGATGCGCCAACTGGCCTGGCCGACTTTGTTCTGCCATAGCCTTGAAACCGACGCCAATGGCATGGTGGTCGATTATCACCTGCGCATGCCCGAACAAAAGCGGGAAGCCGTCAAACGCTTCAAGGAAATGAACTTTACGGTAGTGGCGGCCGGCGATTCCTACAACGACACCGCCATGCTGGGCGAAGCGCATGCCGGCATTCTCTTTCACCCGCCGGAAAACGTTATCCGCGAATTTCCGCAGTATCCGGTCACCATGAATTACGACGAATTGCGTTCCGAAATCGACAAGGCCTTTGCCCGCGTGGCGGACTAAACTAGACACCCATGCACTCCAAACGTTTCTATACCTTGTCTGCGTCCTGCCCTGATCGGGTGGGCATCATCGCGCGTGTTTCCGCCTTTATTGCCGAACACCAGGGATGGATTCTCGAATCCAGCTATCACGCCGACCCGGGCAGCGAGACCGAGCAGGAGCGCTATTTCATGCGCATCGAGGTTAAGGCCGACTCAATCCCGTTTCATCTGGCTGAATTCCGCGAACGCTTCCGCCCGATCGCCGAAGAGCTGGAGATGAATTGGAAGATCTCCGATTCGGCGGTCAAAAAGCGGGTGGTGATTCTGGTCAGCAAGCAGGAACATTGTCTTTACGATCTGCTGGCGCGCTGGCAGTCGAAAGAACTCGACATCGAGATTCCCTGCATTATCTCCAACCACGATACCTTCAAAGGCTTTGTCGAATGGCACGGGATCCCTTTTCATCATGTGCCGGTGACGCCCGAAAACAAGGATGCGGCCTACGCCGAGATGCGCCGTCTGTATGAGGAGGTGGGCGGCGAAACGATGGTGTTGGCGCGCTACATGCAGATTCTGCCACCGCAAATGTGTGCCGCTTTCCCCGGCCAGATCATCAACATTCACCACTCGTTTTTGCCCAGCTTTGTCGGTGCCAAGCCCTACCATCAGGCCTGGCAGCGTGGTGTCAAACTGATCGGTGCAACCTGCCATTTTGTTACCTCGGATCTCGATCAGGGGCCGATCATCGAGCAGGACGTGATCCGCATCGACCACTCGGACTCGGTCGACGACATGGTGCGCTACGGCAAAGACATCGAAAAAGCCGTTCTCGCGCGGGGCCTGCGCTACCACCTCGAAGACCGCGTCCTGGTGCACGGCAACAAGACGGTGGTTTTCAGATAGAAGCAGACATTTGAACCACGAAGTGCACAAAGATCACGAAGAAAATCAAGAACAAAAATCTGGTTTTTCTTTGTGGCCTTCGTGATCTTCGTGGTTAATTGATTTAAAGGCTCGCCCCATGATCACCCTCAAAAACGTCACCCTGCGCCGCAGCGCCAAGGTGATCCTCGACAATGCCTCCGCTACCCTGAACCCCGGGGAGAAAGCCGGTCTGGTCGGGCGCAACGGCGCCGGCAAGTCGACGCTCTTTGCCCTGTTCAATGGCACCCTGCACGAAGATGCGGGCGAGTTTTTTCTACCCGCCCAGTGGCGCATGGCGCAAGTCGCGCAGGAGATGCCGGAGACCAGCCAGAGCGCAACCGACTTTGTCATCGAGGGCGATAGTGCACTGATGGCCGCTGAAGTCGAAGTCAAAGCATCCGAGGCCGCCGATGACGGTGAGCGCATGGCGCATGCCTACATGGCCTTGCACGATGCCGGTGCGCACGATGCGCAGGCACGCGCGCAGGCGCTGATTCTTGGCCTCGGTTTCAAAACGACTGAACTCTCCAATCCGGTGAACAGTTTTTCCGGCGGTTGGCGCATGCGTCTGCAACTGGCGCGTGCGTTGATGTGCCCGTCTGACTTGTTGCTGCTCGACGAACCGACCAACCACTTGGATCTTGATGCGCTGGTCTGGCTTGAAGCCTGGCTCAAACGCTATGAAGGCACGATGGTGGTGATCAGCCACGACCGCGAATTTCTCGATTCGGTCACTTCGGTCACGTTGCATATCGACAGTGGCAAGATCACGCGCTACGGCGGCAATTACAGCACCTTCGAAGACATGCGGGCGCAGCAGATGGAGTTGCAGCAGAATTCCTACGTCAAACAGCAGGACAAAATCGCGCACCTGCAAAAATTCATTTTGCGTTTCAAGGCCAAGGCCAGCAAAGCCAAGCAGGCGCAGAGCCGGGTCAAGGCGCTGGAGCGCATGGAGCGTTTGGCACCGGTATTGGCCAGCGCCGATTTCACCTTCGAGTTCAAGGAGCCGGCCAACCTGCCCAACCCGATGCTGGCCATGGAAGCCGCCTGCTTCGGCTATCCGCCACTCGAAGACGCGCCCGCCGGTACGCCGCCGACCGTGATTGTGCGTAACGTCAGCAAGTCGGTGATGGCCGGTCAGCGTATTGGCATTCTCGGCGCCAACGGCCAGGGCAAATCGACACTGGTGAAAACGGTAGCACGCATGCTGGTGCCGACCAGCGGCATCGTTACCGAAGGCAAAGGGCTGAACATCGGCTACTTCGCACAGCAGGAGCTCGATGTGCTGCGGCCTCTCGACAACCCGCTCGAACACATGGTGCGCATGGCCAAGGAAGGCTTGCCGGCCGGACAAAGCGGGCGCGAGCAGGATCTGCGCACCTTCCTCGGCACATTCAATTTCAGTGGCGACATGGTCAAGCAAGCTGTTGGCACCATGAGTGGTGGCGAAAAAGCACGCCTTGTGTTGTGCATGATCGTCTGGCAACGCCCGAATCTATTGCTTCTTGACGAGCCGACCAATCACCTTGATCTGGCGACGCGTGAAGCGCTGTCGATGGCGCTCAACGAATTTGAAGGCACGGTGATGCTGGTCAGCCATGACCGTTCGCTGCTGCGTTCGGTGTGCGACGAGTTCTGGCTGGTTTCACGCGGCGGGATCGAGCCCTTTGACGGCGATCTGGACGACTATCAGCGCTACCTGCTGGATGAAGCCAAGCGCGCCCGAGAAGAGTTGAAGGCGCTATTGAAGGACGGGAAAGAAATCGTCACGCAGGCACCGCAACCCGTTGTTGCCAACAAAAAGATCAGCGCCAATCTGAAGACTCTGAAGCGCGATCAGGGCAAGCTTGAACAGACCATGCTTGATCTGCAGACCAGAAAGCATGCGCTTGAAGCACGCCTGTCTACACCGCTGCCGGCGCAGGAAATTGCTGCGCTGGGGCGGGAGCTGAAATCTATCGACGACGAGCTGGCTGGCCATGAAGAAAAGTGGCTGGCAATCTCAGAAAAGATTGAGGCGGAAGAAGCCTAATCGGGTGGCATCGCAGGGTAAAAAAATGGGCGCCGCAAGGGCGCCCAAAGGGGGTTATTTCTGGAGGTAAGACTAGTGGTGGTAAGCTGTTTCGCCGTGTGAGGTAATGTCCAGTCCTTCGCGCTCTTCCTCTTCTGGCACGCGCAGACCGATGAACATATCAACCAGTTTGTAGGCCACCAGAGAAACCACGCCCGACCACACGATGGCCGTTCCTACGCCCCACAACTGGCTGATCAACTGCGCGGTCATGTCGTAGTCGCCGACCTTGTTGGCCACGTAGTCATAGACGCCGGTGCCACCAAGGGAGGGCGCGGCAAAGATGCCGGTCAGGAGGGAGCCGAGGATGCCGCCGACACCATGCACGCCGAATACGTCGAGCGAGTCGTCGGCACCGAACAAGCGCTTGAGGCCATTGACTCCCCACAGACAGACGACACCTGCCAACAAGCCGATGACGATGGCACCCATGACCCCGACGAAGCCGGCGGCCGGGGTGATCGCTACCAGGCCGGCCACAGCACCGGAGGCGGCACCCAGCATCGAGGGCTTGTCCTTGATCAGCCATTCAGCCATCATCCAGGACATCGCTGCACAGGCTGTTGCCACCCAGGTGTTGAGCATGGCCAGAGCAGCGCCGCCGTTGGCTTCGAGTGCCGAACCGGCATTGAAACCAAACCAGCCGAACCACAGCAGCGATGCGCCGATCATGGTGAAGGTCAAGCTGTGCGGGGCCATTGATTCACGACCGTAGCCCACGCGCTTGCCGATCAGGAAGGCGCCAATCAGGCCGGCCACAGCGGCGTTGATATGCACCACGGTACCGCCAGCAAAGTCGAGCGCGCCCTTCTGGAACAGGAAGCCGGCTGTCTTGCCGGCAGCGTCACCGGCAGCGGCGTCGATGTAGGCATCCGGACCCGCCCAGTACCACACCATGTGCGCCATCGGCAGGTAGGAGAAGGTGAACCACAGGAGCATGAAGATCAGGACGGCTGAGAACTTGGCGCGCTCAGCGAAGGCGCCGACGATCAGTCCGCAGGTAATCGCCGCAAATGCTCCCTGGAAGACAACGTAGGCCAGTTCCGAGATAACGACACCCTTACTGAAGGTGGCCGCCACGGAATCAACGGTGATGCCTTTCAGGAACAGCTTGTCCAGTGTGCCGAAGAAACTGCCGCCTTCGGTAAAGGCCACCGAGTAGCCGTAAAGTACCCACAGCACGCTGATCAGCGAGAAGGTGACGAAAACCTGCATCAGCACCGACAGCATGTTTTTCGAACGGACTAGACCGCCGTAAAACAGTGCCAGACCGGGGATCGACATCAGGATGACCAGCGCAGCGCTAATCATGACCCAGGCGTTGTCGGCCTTGCTGGCCACCAGTACGGGTGCTGCCGCTGGAGCTGCTGCGGCAACTGCCGCCGCGGGTGCGCTGATGCTGGCCGCAGGAGCGGCAGCTTTTTCTTCAGCCCAGGTCGGTGCGCTGATAGTTACAGCACCGAGCAAGGCCAGTATTGCAAAGAGGTGTCTCATGGTTTGCTCCTTACAGTGCTTCCTCACCGGTTTCGCCGGTGCGGATGCGGATGACCTGTTCGACATCGAAGACAAAAATCTTGCCGTCGCCAATTTTTCCCGTGCCGGCCGATTTCTCGATGGCTTCAATGACCTGATCGAGTATCGAATCCTGAATGGCGGCTTCGATCTTAACTTTGGGCAGAAAATCGACAACGTACTCGGCGCCACGGTACAGCTCGGTGTGTCCCTTCTGCCGGCCGAAGCCCTTGACTTCAGTGACCGTGATGCCTTGAACGCCTATGGCGGACAATGCCTCACGTACTTCGTCAAGCTTAAAGGGCTTGATAATTGCGGTAACCATTTTCATGATGGGCTCCATTTCTGGGGAGACTTAACGCTCCCCGGTTACAAAAAATCAGAAGGACTTGCTGACCGAAAGCACGGCAGTGCCACGACCAGCATCTTTGGTGCTGCTGCCCTTGTTTGCCGTGCCATTGTTGTCGCTCCACGATGAATTAAAACAATAGGGCTGGAAGTCGCTAACCGTCGCAGCTCTATTCTTCGAACAACTGCCTTCAGCATTGGTATCGACGTAGGACAGGCCAATTACCCAGCCGCTAATGTCCTTGGTGACGCCGAGTTTCCAGTCGGTGTAATCGCCATTCTTCATGTTTTTGGCATTAAGGTACCCGACATGTCCATTGACGCCCCAGCCGTCGCCCAAGTCATGAGTGCCAGACAGGTCGAGATAGCTGGTGCCCTTGGTGCTCTTGTGCGTGCTCGTACCCGTCTTGTCCCAGCCGCGCAGGGAGAAGTAATCATCTACCGAGTAGGAGTACTTGAGCGAAATCGTCTTCCACGAACCGCCAATGTAGAGTTCCTTGTTGGTTACCGCATCGCTATCCGCCTTGGACGGGGAGGCATCCAGTGTCCGGCCGCGCGAACCGGGGTAGTAGTAAAGAATTGCGCCGACATCCAGGCCGAAATCACCCCAGGCATGCTTGTAGCCGCCATAAAAGTCCATCTCAAGGTTGCCATCGGGGAAGCCAGCGCCCGAACTGACGTTGGAGTTCCAGTTGCCCAGATAGATGCCACTCGAATGCGAATAATCAACGCCACCTTGCAAAGCCGGCTTGCCGTAGGTTTGGTCGATGCCGCGGAAACGGTAGCTGGAGAACAGGCCGGCGTTACCGGTAAAGGTATGGTCGGAAACGGGTGCCGCCGTCGGGGCAGGTGCTGCAGTTTGTGCCATAGCCGAGGCTGCAAATGCAGCGGCTAAAATAACAGCAATAACAGTTTTTTTCATGATGGGTTCCTCAAGCAGATTTAAGGGGTTAGGAAGTTTGCGTATTAAACATAGCATTTGCCGTGCCAGATTGAAATATGATTATTAATCAATGAGATGATTGGATTCAGACAAGAGCCGTTCAAAGGGACGCACTTTACCGGCGCAAAAAAAAGCGGCGTTCGCACCAAATTAGTGCCGGCTTTGATAAAGAATGCCCTGTGCTAAACTCCAGCCGAATAATTCCGGTTCAGGAAAGGCGATCGCCATGCTCGACCCCAAAGTTTTTGAGGAACTCAGCGCCCGTCTGGGTGCCATCATGGCGGCCAGCCCGGCGGCCGATATTGAGAAAAATGCCCGCGCACTCCTCTCCAGCTTCTTTGCAAAACTTGATCTGGTCAGCCGTGAGGAATTCGATATTCAGGCGCAGGTTCTGTTGCGCACGCGGGAAAAGCTGAAAGCGCTGGAAGAGCGGGTTGCGAAGATTGAAAACAAAACCTAAGGAAGCGCTGATTAAGTCCTTCGACAGGCTCAGGACGAACGGTAAGGTGTTGATTCCGTTCGTGGTGAGCCTGTCGAACCATGAGCGGAATCCACTTGATCAGCACTTCCCTAAGCACTTTCAACACAGAGACCACAGAGACGCAGAGGCCACAGAGAAAACATTTTTTTGGTTTTCGCTGTGATCGCCGTGTTCGCCGTGGTTGGCACTATTTTTTGACTTCATATGCCGCTTGCCATCGTCCACAGCCGGGGTCTTGACGGCCTTTCCGCCCCCGAAGTGGCGGTCGAAGTGCATCTGGCCGGGGGGCTTCCCAGCGTCACGTTGGTCGGCCTGCCAGACACCGAAGTCAAGGAGGCGCGTGATCGGGTGCGCGCCGCACTGCAGAATTCCGGTTTCGATTTTCCTTCGAAGCGCATTACGGTCAATCTTGCCCCGGCCGACTTGCCTAAAGAATCCGGCCGATTCGACCTGCCCATCGCGCTCGGTATCCTTGCGGCCTCAGGGCAGATTCCCGGCAAGGCGTTAAACGACTACGAGTTCGCCGGTGAGCTTTCACTCTCCGGCGATTTGCGTCCGATTCGCGGCGCACTGGCTATGGTATTGGCTTCGGGCCGAAGTGGGCGCAGCTTTGTGCTGCCTGAAACCAGTGCGCGCGAGGCGGCGCTGGTGGGCGGCGTGCGCGTGCTGACGGCTAAGTCATTGCTCGGAGTGTGCGCTCACCTGACTGGACAAGGCGAACTTTCCGAATGCGTCGCCAATGCTGCGGATGCTGCCGAGGCGACTGACTATCCCGATCTGGCCGAGGTGCGCGGGCAAACGCAAGCCAAGCGTGCGCTGGAGATTGCCGCGGCAGGCGGCCATTCAATTCTTCTTGCCGGCCCGCCTGGAACCGGCAAGTCGATGCTGGCCAGCCGCCTGCCCGGGTTGCTGCCGCCGATGACGCAGGAAGCGGCACTGGAATCTGCCGCCGTGCTCTCGCTGGCCGGACAGTTCAGCCCTGAAAATTTCGGCCGGCATCCCTACCGGGCGCCGCACCATACCGCGTCTTCGGCCGCGCTTGTTGGCGGCGGCAGTGTGCCGCGCCCCGGCGAGATTTCACTTGCGCACCAAGGCGTGTTATTTCTTGATGAACTGCCTGAGTTTGACCGTCGCGTACTTGAGGCCTTGCGTGAACCGCTGGAAAGCGGCCGTATTCATATCTCACGCGCCGCACGGCAGGCCGAATTCCCGGCGCAGTTTCAACTTGTGGCGGCGATGAATCCCTGCCCCTGCGGGTTTCACGGCGCGCTGAGCGGAAAGTGCCGGTGCACGCCCGATCAGGTGGCGCGCTATCGCAGCAAACTCTCAGGCCCCTTGCTCGACCGCATTGATCTGCAAATCGAGGTTCCCGCATTACCTGCTGAGGCGCTGCAAAAAGCGCCGGACGGCGAGGCGTCGGAAAGCATTCGGGCTCGCGTCACGCTGGCGCGTGAGCGGCAAATGTCGCGCCAGGGGAAAGCCAATGCCCGCCTGAGCACCAAGGAAATCGACAAGTATTGCCAGCCCGATGCTGAGGGCGCGGCACTGTTGAAAAATGCGGTGGCCCGACTCAGCCTCTCGGCGCGCGCTTACCATCGAGTGCTTAAAGTCGCGCGCAGCATTGCCGATCTGGCCGGCAGCGCGGCCATTGCGCCACAGCATATTGCTGAAGCCGTGCAATATCGGCGTTTCGCGAAAGATTAACGATTAACCACAACGAACACAACGAACACAACGAAAGCCCTGTTTTTTGAGCGTGCCTTCCTCTGGCATTTCTCTACTGAGCTGTTGTTTATTGCTTCTGCGTTGTGCGCGTCGTGCCCGTTGTGGTGAACTTTTCTTTTAGGTTTTGCATGCCCTCTACGCATACCCCGCCGCCGCGCGGCATCGCATGGTTGTTGGCCGCGCTTTCGGCGCTCGGCCCGTTCTCGATCGACACCTATCTGCCGTCTTTTCACGACATCGGCGAGAGCCTACATGCCACGCCGGTTGAAGTGCAGCAAACACTAACCGCCTATCTACTTCCATTTGCCATCATGGCGTTATGGCACGGCGCGATTTCAGATGCCTTGGGTCGGCGTCGGGTGATCCTGGTCACGCTTGCTCTCTTCGGCTTGGCCTCAGCCGGTTGCATGCTGGCTACACGCATTGAACATCTGTGGGTGCTGCGTGCGCTGCAAGGGATGTCGGCTGGCGCCGGCATCGTTATCTCCCGTGCCATCGTGCGCGACCTGTTTGATGGCGCTTCGGCGCAACGGCTAATGTCGCACATGACCATGATGTTCGCTCTCGCGCCGGCCATTGCGCCGGTCATTGGCGGCCAACTGCAGTCCTTGTTCGGATGGCGATCGGTGTTCGCCTTTCTGGTATTGATGACGCTGGCACTATGGCTGGCCTGCTGGCGCCTGTTGCCTGAAACACTCCCCGTAGAACGCCGCCAGTCACTGCATGCCGGTTATTTGGCGCGTACCTACTGGAAGGTGCTCACCTCCCCCGTTTTCCTTTTGGCCTGCGGCGGTCTGGCGCTCAACTTTGCCGGATTCTTCATTTACGTGATGTCGGCGCCGGTGTTTTTGATGCGGCACCTTGGAGTATCTGAAACCGGTTTCCTGTGGCTATTTGGTCCGGCCATGATCGGCCTGATGGCCGGTTCCTGGCTGTCTGGCCGGTTGGCTGGAAAACTCTCGATGGGTCAGACTATTCTGCGCGGCTATCTGGTCATGGGGGCAGCGGCACTGATCAATATCGGCCTCAATTTGTGGTTGCCACCCGGCTTGCCGTGGAGCGTGCTGCCCATCCCGATCTACACTCTCGGCATGTCCATGGCCATGCCCTGTCTCACGCTCCTGGCGCTTGACCCTTTTCCTGACCAACGCGGGCTCGCTTCGTCCTGCCAGATGTTTCTGCAAGCCGGATCGAACGGGCTGGTGGCCGGTGTATTTGCGCCCTTCCTGTGGGGATCAACTTACACACTGGCCCTGGGCATGGGCGTACTGATGCTGATTGGTGCACTATCGGCCGGGTTGCATCATTGGCTGACGCACCGTTCGCAAACGGGTTAATTTTTCTTCGCGGCTTCATAGCTCGACAGCGTTACCCCGGCGTGAGCCAGAAACTCGCGAACCTGCTTGATCTCCTGTTTGGAGCACGTTGAACTGTTGTGCGGGTGATGCAAAAACGCTTCCACCCGGTTCAGCACCACGCGGAAGCGTGCGCCATGAGCCGACTCAACACTGGCTCCCAGATGCAACAGCAAGGATTCGATTTCGCGCCAGTGAATGTTGGCGCTCAACGGATCGTGGTAAATGCTTTGCAGCAAATGCAGGTGTTTGTGACTCATGCCAGGCTCCCGAGCCGAAAGGCGCAATTATGACGACTACAATTAAACCGCAAATCACTTCGACACGCACCTAATCAAATAGAGCCTTGTTACACGACACGCGCAAATGGAGTCGCGACCGCTTGCTATAATCGCGCTTTTGCCAAGAATACCTCCATGCGCAAGCTCCAAATATTTGCCCTTACTCTGCTTCTTCTCCCGGTGCTGGCATTTGCCCAACAAATGCCGACCCCGCCGGCGCTTGCTGCAAAATCCTGGCTGCTGATCGAATTCGGCTCCGGGCAGGAACTCGCCGCACAGGCTGCCGACGAAAAACTCGAACCGGCGTCGCTGACCAAGCTGATGACCGCTTACCTCACCTTCGCTGCACTCAAGCAAGGGTCGCTCAAGCTTGAGCAGACGGTTCCGGTATCCGAGCGGGCCTGGAAAGCGCAGGGATCCCGCATGTTCATCCAGGTAAACACCCAGGTAAAGGTTGAGGATCTGATCAAGGGCATGATAGTGCAGTCCGGCAACGATGCCTGTGTAGCGCTGGCCGAGGCGATTGCCGGCAGCGAACCGAGCTTTGCGCAGATGATGAACCGGGAGGCGCAGCGTCTCGGGCTGAGTGGCACAAGCTTCCGCAATTCAACAGGCATGCCCGACGCCGGGCATTACACCACGGCGCGCGATCTGGCCAAATTGACGACAGCGCTGATCCGCGATTTCCCCGAGGATTACGCGAAATATTATTCGATCAAGGAATACCGCTATAACAACATTACGCAGCCTAACCGAAACCGCTTGCTGTGGCTTGATCCGACGGTAGATGGTGTGAAGACCGGGTATACCGATGGCGCTGGTTACTGCCTTATTTCCTCGGCCAAACGTGGCCCGCGTCGACTCATCTCCGTCGTATTGGGCACAGTGTCCGATGGTGTGCGCGCCCAGGAGTCGCTCAAGCTGCTCAATTTCGGATTCCAGTCCTTTGATGCCGTCCAGCTCTATGCGAAAAACCAGCCAATCTCCAACCTCAGGGTCTGGAAGGGGTCAGACAGCACCGTCAAGGCCGGCTTCAACAATGACTTTGTCCTCGCCGTGCCCAAAGGTTACGCGCCACGGCTCAAGGTTGAGCTGGTTTCGCAGCAACCGCTGATTGCGCCGGTTACGCAGGGTCAGGTGGTGGGTACGATGAAAGTCAGTATCGACAATAAACCCTTTGGCGATTATCCGGTCTACGCCATTGAGGGCGTGTCGGTGGCCGGATTCTTTGGCCGTATGATCGACTCTGTACGGCTTTGGTTTAACTAATTCAACACATGAACATCCAACGCAGAGACGCAGAGACACAGAGAAAACGCAGAGAAAAGACAGCTAGGGTTTTCCTCTGCGACACCTCTGCGTCTCCGCGCCTCTGCGGTAGGGGCTAAGCCTTTTGGACACCACTTGCTACCTCAACGGCCAGTACCTGCCTCTCGCGGAGGCGCGCATCTCGCCGCTCGACCGCGGGTTCCTGTATTCGGACGGCGTCTACGAGGTCATCCCCGTTTATTCGCGCTTCCCGTTCCGCGTGGATGAACATATGCGTCGGCTACAGATATCGTTCGACGGCATCCGCTTGCCCAACCCGCGCAGCGCCGGGGAATGGCGTGCGATCATCCTGCGCCTGATTGCCGATGCGCCTTTCGACGACCAACAGTTGTACATCCAGATAACACGCGGCGCCGACGTCAAGCGCGAGCCGGTCTTCCCAAAGGGCGTAGCGCCAACCGTCTTCTTGTTCACGGCGCCACTGGTCAGCCCCTCGGATACGCAGCGTGCAGCCGGCGTGGGCGCAATCACCGCGCCGGACATCCGTTGGGCGCAATGCAATCTGAAAACAGTTTCCTTGCTGGCCAACGTGCTGACGCGCGATCTCTCCGTCTCGGCCGGCTGCGCCGAAACGATCATGCTGCGCGACGGCTTTCTCACCGAGGGCTCGGCCACCAATGTTTTCGTGGTCAAAGATGGCGTCATCCTCACCCCGCCGCAAAACAACCTGATCCTGTCTGGCATCACCTGTGATGTTGTGCTGGAACTAGCCAAGCAACACGGCGCGGCACATGAGATCCGCCCGGTCTCCGAAGCTGAACTGCGTAACGCTGATGAACTGTGGCTCACCTCCTCAACCAAGGAAGTGCTGGCCGTCACCACGCTCGACGGAAAGCCTGTCGGCAACGGCCAGCCGGGGCCGGTCACGCAGCGCATGTTCGGCTGGTTCCAGCAGTTCAAAAACGAGGTCATGCGGCGTGCCTGACGATAGCGCGATACAGCAGGACACCCTGCTCGAATTCCCCTGCGCCTTCCCGCTCAAGATCATGGGGCAGGCGAATGATGCGCTGGCACAGACGGTGCTCGACATCGTGCTGCGCCACGCACCCGATTTTGACGGCGCCACGATGGAGATGCGCGCCTCCAGTGGCGGCAAGTACGTGAGTCTCACCTGCACGATCAACGCCACCTCCAAGCCGCAACTGGACACGCTCTACCGCGAGCTGTCCGGCCATCCGCTGGTTAAAGTTGTTCTGTGAGGAGAGATGAGTGAGGAGTGAGGGGCGCGCACTCACTGTCCGCTTTCTCGGCCAAGCCGATTATGAGCCGACCTGGAAAGCGATGCTCGATTTCACCGTGGCACGGGATGAAGCCACCCCTGACGAACTCTGGGTCTGCGAACACCCGCCGGTGTTCACGCTGGGGCAGGCCGGCAAGCCCGAGCACCTGCTGCGCGAGACCGGCATACCGCTCGTCAAAATCGACCGCGGCGGCCAGATCACCTATCACGGCCCCGGCCAGGTGGTCGTCTATCTGTTACTCGATCTTGAGCGGCGCAAACTCAAGGTGCGCGAACTCGTCACGCGCATCGAGCAGGGCGTCATTGACCTGCTTGCCGAGCATGGCGTGGTGGCACAGCGTCTGCCCGGCGCACCGGGCGTGTATGTGCAGCGCGACGACAGCGTCGCCAAGATCGGCGCGCTGGGGCTCAAAGTCAAAAGCGGCCGCTGCTATCATGGCGTAAGCTTGAACGTCGATATGGATCTTTCGCCCTTTGCTGCGATCAATCCCTGTGGTTACGCCGGCATGGCGGTCACGCAGACGCGCGATCTGGGCATCACATCATCGTCGGCACAAATGGCCGACGCGCTGGTGAGGCAACTCACCCGACAACTGGAGCAGGCATGAGCGAGCAGAACTCCGAAAAACCGGCCGCCAAGGTCGCCGGCGTCAAGCAACGCGGCGAACTGAAAACCGCGCGCATCCCGATCAAGGTCGTGGCCGCTGTCGAGCCGCTACGCAAGCCGGCGTGGATTCGCGTCAAGGCCGGCAACGACGCCGGGCGATTCGGTGAAATCAAGACCATGCTGCGCGAACAGAAGCTGCACACCGTGTGCGAGGAAGCCGCCTGCCCCAACATCGGTGAGTGTTTCGGGCGCGGCACCGCGACCTTCATGATCCTTGGCGACATCTGCACGCGCCGTTGCCCCTTTTGCGACGTCGGCCACGGCAAGCCGCTGCCGCCCGACCCGAACGAACCGGCCAGCCTCGCCGAGAGCGTTGCCAACCTCAAGCTGCGCTACGTGGTGATCACCAGCGTCGACCGTGATGATCTGCGCGATGGCGGTGCGCAGCACTTTGTTGACGTCATTGCTGCCGTGCGCAAACAATCGCCCACCACCACCATCGAAACACTGGTGCCGGATTTTCGCGGGCGCATGGAGATTGCCATCGACGTGCTCGGCCAGTCGCTGCCCGACGTGCTCAACCACAACCTGGAAACCGTGCCGCGCCTCTACAAACAGGCCCGCCCCGGTGCTGATTACGAACACTCGCTGGCCTTCATGAAGCAGTTCAAGGCACGCTATCCGCAAGTGCCGACCAAGTCCGGCCTGATGGTTGGTCTGGGCGAAACCGACGAGGAAATTCTCGACGTGCTGCGTGACCTGCGCGCCAACGATGTCGAGATGCTGACCATCGGCCAGTATCTCGCCCCCTCGACGCACCACCTACCCGTCACGCGCTACGTACATCCCGACACTTTCGCCATGTACGAACGCGAAGCCAAGGCCATGGGGTTTACCGGCGCGGCATGCGGCCCGATGGTACGATCCAGTTACTGGGCAGACCAGCAGGCGCACAGCGCCGGCGTGGCCTGACCTTTTTTCGCGGCATTAACCCAAAGCAGGGAGACCTCAAATGAGCATGGCTGACGAAATTGAGAAACTGAACCAGTTGCGCCAGAGCGGCGCGATCACCGAAGAAGAATACCAGGCGGCCAAGACCCGCTTGCTCAACCATACTGCGGGCAGCAGCGAGCCACCCAAGCCCTTCCCGACCGCACCGTCCAAGCCAATGGACGAAAACACCTGGGCGCTGATGCTGCACCTCTCCCAGCTGTGCGGCTTTCTCATCCCCTTCGCCGGGCTGGTCGTCCCCATCGTGCTCTGGCAGGTCAAGAAGGATGAGTCGGCCGTCATCGACCGGCACGGGCGCATCGTCGCCAACTGGATGATTACCGCGCTGATCGCCGGCATCGTCTTCTTCCTGCTCAGCTTTCTCCTGATCGGCATTCCGCTGCTCTTCGTGCTTGCCGCACTGTGCGTGGTCTTCCCGATCATTGGCGGCGTCAAGGCCAGCAACGGCGAGTTCTGGGCTTACCCGATGTCGTTCAAGTTCCTGCCGGTCGACTAGCTCGTGAGGCAGATGGCATGGCGGTCTACAGACTGCCATTCCTGAAACGTCCGTCTATATTGGATTCTGGCAGGCACATGCCTGCAATGTCCGTGCCTATTGGCTAACAGGCCGGTCACTGGTATTCGGTAAATCTTGCCGGATACTTCGCTGTCAGCCAGGCCAGGAAGAGATACTTCACCGTCTTGCCCAAACCCACCGCGAGCAACACGCCCGGAAACGACGGCTCGGCCAATGAGTAGACAAAGAGTGCCGGCGTCTGCGGCATCGGCGAACCGGCGATCAACGCAATCGCCCACAGGCCGTAGGTGTTGAGCCAGTCACGCGCCGTTTGCCAATGCTCGCCATCGGCAAGCTCCGGATAACGGGCCAGGACAATTTCCTGCCCCAGATAATGGAAGACCTCGACCAGCACCGCGCCACCCAGGCCGCTTGCCACTCCGCACAGCAAACCGAGCAGCAACCAGCGCTTCGGCGCAATGAGCACGGCCGGGATCAGCACCGCCACGAAGGGGAATGAAAAGGTGACGGTTGAGCCGAAGGCAATCAGCGCAACCACGAAGGGGTAATAGGGATGGCCGGCACTGAGCATCAGAACGCGGCGCAACCAGGCGGGAATGTGTGGCTTGTTCATTCATTCAACTCTGTGCGAAGCCGTCATAATAGAGTTATTGCCGAAAAAAATGGAGCGTGATGTGCTGAAGAAAATATTGGCTAGGCGCGTGACCCGAACCGGCAGCCATTTCAAGGCCGGAGCCTAACCCGGGATGGATGCGCTGGATGTTCTCGGGCTGCTGCTTCTGCTGGGTGCGGCGTGGTTATGGCTCGACAGCCTCAAAGCACGCGAGGCGGCAGTCGCGGCAGCTAAGGCCGCGTGCAACACCGAAGAGCTTTTGCTGCTCGATGACACCGTAGCCATCCGACGCGTGTGGCTGGGCCGGAATGACGACGGCGAAGTGCGCATCCGCCGCGTCTACAGCTTCGAATACAGCGATACCGGCAACAACCGCAACAGCGGCAGCCTCGCCATGCTCGGCAGCCGCGTGCTGGTGATCAGCCTGAATCTGCCGGACGCGCCGCCGCCGGCGTTATTGCATTAGAGCTAGGGGTGCTATCGGCCCTGTGCCGAAGTTGGCGATACGGGAAAGCTGACGCTCAACGTGTAGGTCGGAAAAGCATAGCGTCTTCCGACGTTCGTGAGTTGTATCAAACATGCGTCGGATGACGCCTTCGGCTTATCCGACCTACGCTTGCTGGTGATCAGCCTGAATCTGCCGGACACGCCGCCACCGGCGTTATTGCATTAGAGCTAGGGGTGCTATCGACCCGAAGCCGACCTTGGTGTTCGGGGAAAGCGGACGCCCATTGGCCAAACCGTGTATGCCAGCAAGCAATTCCATGGCGGAGCTAGCCGCCAATTCGGAGTGTGCTGATGCCGTCAGTGTAGATATTCCTGTCACCT
>JANNGP010000071.1:0-11505 GCA_031403915.1 Betaproteobacteria bacterium | reverse complement strand
GGCGCCAGCAGCAGCAGGAGCAGCAGCCTTCTTCGGCTCACAAACTTCTTTCGGGATCAGGTCTTTGTCGCACTTGCAGCCGTTTTTGTCCTTGGCAGCAGCAGCCGGGGTCCAAAAACCGGTACGCCAGCACAGGCCGGTACCGCTCGTGGCAACTTCACCACGGCTATCGATAACGTAAACGCTATCCATGGTTTGTGCTTGCGCCAGCGTGGCACAGAGGCCGAGAGTGGCGGCCAGCACGGCCATCAAAGTATGTTTTGCAGTTTTGTTCATCTGAATTTCCCTCGTTAGTTAAAGCCTGCGGTTATGAAGTCCGCATAGCCAGTTACGCCTCATTATTTGTAAAACATGGTCAAACATTGCGCGGACAAATTTGATTCTGCCACAAAGCCGCGAGATTTATCAACTCAATTTCGCTACTTTCAAGCAGGCGGCCATCTGCTACACGAATCTCCCCAGCCACCCACACGTCGGTAACATACTCGCGCCCTGCAGAATAAGCAAGAAGCGACGCTGGATCGTAACACGGCGAGAGTCCTATGTCATTGATATTGATTGCGCACAGATCAGCGGCTTTGCCACCTGCGATGGAGCCGATCTCGTTATCCAGCCCAAGTGCCTGGGCGCCGCCCAGTGTGGCCATGCGTAAGGCCTGATGCGCGCTGATGGCATTGGCCTCTCCGCTGATTCCCTTGGCCAGCAAGGCGGCAAGGCGCATTTCCTGGAATAGATCCAGGCGATTATTGCTGGCAGCGCCATCGGTTCCCAGGCCAATGTTCACGCCTTGTTTGTGTAAAGCCGTTATAGGCGCAATGCCGCTCGCCAGCTTGAGGTTTGAGCTGGGACAGTGGGCAATTGAGCAGCCGTGCTGGGCCAGAAGCGAAATTTCGTCAGGATTCAGATGAATGGCGTGCGCGCCAATCAATCCGGGGCTGAGCAGCCCGAGCCGGTGCAGGCGTTCAATGGGTCGCACGCCAAAGCGCTGTACGCTGTCCTCAATTTCCTGAGCAGTTTCGTGCAGGTGCAGATGAATTGGAAGGTTGCACTGTTCGGCAAGGGTCAGGACCTTGCCGAAATTCCTGTCATTCACTGTATACGGGGCATGCGGAGCAAGACAGAAGCTGAGCAGGGATTCGTCACGCAGTTCGTCGCGGGCCTCCAGTCCTTTGGCCAGGTAGTCGTCGGCGTCAGCCGCATAGGCGGTCGGGAAGTCAAAGGTGATGAGCCCGATAGCGGCCCGCATTCCAGAGGCCAATGCGGCTTCAGCCGTTGCTTTCGGGTAGAAATACATGTCATTGAAACAGGTGGTTCCGCCACGTAGCATCTCGGCACAGGCGAGGAGTGTGCCGTCGTGCACGAATTGTGCCGAGACGTGCTTGGACTCTGCCGGCCAGATATGATTTTGCAGCCAGTCCATTAGCGGCAAATCATCGGCAAGGCCGCGTAACAGCGTCATTGCAGCATGTGTGTGCAGGTTGACCAGGCCCGGAATGAGGATGTGCTGCGGCAATTTTTTTAGCTGTCGCGGAGAAAAGCGCGAGGTGGCTTCAGTGTGTTGCAGAATTGCAACAATTCGTCCTTTGTCGATCGCCACGGCGTGATTCTCAAGAACAACATTGGCCGGCTCGACGGGAATGATCCAGCGGGCTTCGATGAGTAGGTCGATGGGTGTGTTCATTGGTCGGGTCGTTTTGGGTGGGTAAAAATGGCGTGATCGTAGGTTTGCTGAATTTTCGGTAGCTTACTTCGGATTGGCAGCATTTTCGAGAATTGAGCGATTTTCCCTTTTCTTTGAATTTGGCGTTGTCAGTCGATGAGTTTTACTGTCAGGGCGATTGCATTTGAAACCATAAAACCTACCACAGAGACACAGAGGCACAGAGGGGTCACAGAGAAGGACAGAAAAACTTGGGAATCCGTTTCGGGTCGGCATTTTCCCGGCAATGCGTTCGGTTTTCTCTGCGTTGCTCTGTGCCTCTGTGCATCTGTGGTGGACTTTGAAGTTAAATGTGTTTGCCCTGATTTTACTGTCTTGGGTTTCTAATCCGCTGATGCAGGCGTGTTAGAATCACTGGTTTAGTCAAGACGACAACATCGCCACCGAAGTTTGGTTCTTGCTGGAACTATTCGGATCAAAAATGGAACAACCCGTGGAATCCTTCGCCAAAGAAACACTGCCTGTCAGCCTTGAAGACGAGATGCGTCGTTCGTATCTCGACTACGCCATGAGTGTGATCGTTGGCCGCGCCCTGCCGGACGCCCGTGATGGCCTGAAACCCGTGCATCGCCGCGTACTGTTTGCCATGCACGAGTTGTCCAACGACTGGAACAAAGCCTACAAGAAGTCGGCGCGTATCGTCGGTGACGTCATCGGTAAGTATCATCCGCACGGTGATACGGCGGTGTATGACACCATAGTGCGCATGGCGCAGGATTTTTCGCTGCGTTACATGCTGGTCGATGGGCAGGGCAACTTCGGTTCGGTTGATGGGGATAACGCGGCCGCGATGCGTTATACCGAAGTGCGTATGGCGCGCATCGGCCATGAGTTGCTGGCTGATATTGACAAGGAAACGGTCGATTTCGGGCCGAACTACGATGGTTCCGAACAAGAGCCGCTGATTATGCCGGCGCGAATTCCGAATCTGCTGATCAACGGCTCGTCGGGTATCGCCGTGGGTATGGCGACCAATATTCCGCCGCACAATCTCAACGAAGTCATCGATGCCTGTCTGGCTCTGCTGAATAATCCCGAGATGACGATCGATGAATTGATCGACATTGTTCCGGCGCCGGACTTTCCCACCGCCGGAATCATCTATGGCGTCACCGGTGTGCGCGAGGGCTACCATACCGGGCGTGGCCGCGTGGTCATGCGTGGCCGGACGCATTTCGAGGACATCAAGGGCAGTAACGATCGTCAGGCGATCATCATTGATGAGCTGCCGTATCAGGTGAACAAGCGCACGCTGCTCGAAAAAGTGAGCGAACTGGTTAACGAGAAGAAGATTGACGGTATCTCCGATCTGCGTGATGAGTCCGACAAGTCGGGCATGCGTGTGGTGATCGAACTCAAGCGCGGTGAAGTGCCTGAGGTGGTGCTCAACTGCCTGTACAAACAAACGCAGTTGCAGGATACCTTTGGCATGAACATGGTGGCGCTGGTCGACGGCCAACCGCGTCTGCTGAATCTCAAGCAGATGCTCGACTGCTTCCTTTCGCATCGGCGCGAAGTCATTACGCGGCGTACCGTGTTCGAGCTGCGCAAGGCGCGCGAAAAGGCGCACATTCAGGAAGGACTGGCAGTTGCGCTGGATAATGTCGACGAGATCATTGCCCTGATCAAAGCCTCACCGACTCCTGCGGATGCCCGGCGTGGGCTGATGTCCCGTCTGTGGACGTCGTCGGCGGTGGGCGAGATGCTGCAGCGCGCTGCGCTCGACGCGACCCGGCCCGAAGGGCTGGGGCTGGAATACGGCTTGTCCAAGAGCGGCTATCTGCTCTCCGAGGCGCAGGCGCAAGCCATTCTTGAACTGCGTCTGCAGCGTCTGACTGGTCTGGAACGCGACAAGATTGTTGCGGATTACGCCGAGTTGCTTGAGAAGATCGCCGATCTGATGGATATTCTGGCGCGTCCGGAGCGCATCAGCGAGATCATCGTCGAAGAACTGACCGGTATTCGCGCCCAGTTCGGCGACAAACGTCGTTCGGAAATTGTCCTCAATACGCAGGATCTGGGCATCGAAGATTTCATCACGCCGCAAGACATGGTGGTAACGCTCTCGCATACCGGCTACATCAAGTCACAGCCGCTCACGGATTACCGTGCCCAGCGCCGGGGTGGTCGGGGCAAGCAGGCGGCGGCAGTGAAGGAAGACGATTTTGTCGACCATCTGTTTATTGCCAACACACATGATTTCATCCTGTGCTTCTCCAATCGCGGCCGCGTCTACTGGCTCAAGGTTTATGAGGTGCCGCAAGGGACGCGTACGGGTCGGGGCAAGCCGATCGTCAATATGTTCCCGCTCGAAGACGGCGAGAAAATAAACGCCATTCTGTCGATCAAGGAGTTTGTCGAAGACCGCTTTATATTCCTGTGCACTGCGCAGGGTACGGTCAAGAAAACGCCGCTGTCCGATTTCGCCAATCCGCGCAAGGCCGGTATCATTGCCGTGGCGCTCGATGAAGGCGATTTCCTGATTGGTGCCGAGATCACCAATGGAACGCAGGATATCGTTCTGGTTTCCGATGCCGGCAAGGCCGTGTGGTTTGACGAGGAAGACGTGCGCGCCATGGGGCGTACGGCACGTGGCGTGCGTGGCATGAAGATCGGTGAAGGTCAGCAGGTGCTTTCCTTGCTGGTCGCGGCAAACCACCAGGAGACGGTGCTGGTGGCCACCGAAAATGGATTTGGCAAACGCACCGTGCTGGCCGACTTCCGCCACTCCGGTCGGGGTACGCAAGGCGTAAAAGCCATTGCCGCCAGCGAACGCAATGGCAAGGTTGTCGCCGCCCGTCTGGTGCAGGATAACGATGAAATCATGCTGATTACCACGGGCGGTGTATTGATTCGTACCCGGGTTAGTGAAATTCGTGAACTGGGTCGTGCGACGCAGGGCGTAACGCTGATTTCGCTGGATGCTGGCGAAAAACTTGCCGGGCTGGAAAAAGTTGTTGAAACGGAAGATGATCCGGATGGCGTTCTGGAGGCAGGAGCAGAAGCGGTTCCGGAGCAGGAGCAATAATTCAATTGCTGGTTTGAACAAAAGAAGATAACCACGGAGTACACGAAGGACACGGAGTAAAACTGTGGGTAGCAGGTTTAATTGCATTCACCTCTTGTGTGAATTAAGGGAAGTAACATGACGGCCCTTTCTCCGTGCTCTCAGTGTTCTCCGTGGTTCGAACTGGTGTTTAAGGGTTAATGATGTTTGCCGTCACGATGCCGGATACAGACCATGAGCGATGAACTGCAGAAAAAACTCTCGGGGGTACGCGCCGAGATTGATAGCCTGGATGCGCAGCTGCTTGATCTGCTGAACCGGCGTGCCCGGTGTGCGCAACAGGTTGGCGAAATCAAAGCGGAACACGGCGATGCGGGGTTTATCTATCGCCCGGAGCGTGAGGCACAGGTCTTGCGGCGGATCCAGGAAATCAACCCGGGCCCCTTGTCAAATGACAGCGTGACTTGGTTTTTTCGCGAAGTGATGTCGGCCTGTCTGTCGCTTGAGCAGCCGCTGGGCATTGCCTTTCTTGGCCCGCTGGGAACCTTCTCCGAGAGTGCGTCAACCAAACACTTTGGTCATGCGGCCCGACTCATGCCACAGATATCGATCGACGATGTGTTTCGCGAGGTTGAAGCCAGTCACGCAGACTACGCCGTGGTGCCGATCGAAAATTCGACCGAGGGCGCTATTGGTCGCACGCTTGACCTCCTGATGACGACACCGCTGAAAGTGTGTGGTGAGATAGTTTTGCGTGTGCATCAGCATTTGCTCTCAAATGAAACATCGCTCGACAGGATCGCCAAGGTCTATTCGCACGCCCAATCGTTGGCGCAGTGCCACGAATGGTTGAACCGCTCCTTGCCCAATGCCCAGCGCATCTCGATGGGCAGTAACGCGCAGGCCGCCCAATTTGCTGCTTCTGAAGCTGGAGCGGCAGCCATTGCCGGTGAAGCGGCGGCTGATCGCTACAGTCTGCCGAAGCTTGCCGAGTCCATTGAAGATGAGCCGAATAACACCACACGTTTTGTGGTGCTGGGACGTCAGGAGGCTGGTGCGTCCGGGCGTGACAAGACGTCGCTGATCATGTCGGCACATAACCGGACCGGTGCGTTGGGAATGCTGCTTGCGCCATTTTCCGATGCGGGTGTGTCGATGACCCGGCTTGAATCGCGGCCGGCACGCCACACCCTTTGGGAATACGTGTTTTTCGTCGATATCGAAGGCCATCGTGATGATGCCGCCGTAGCGACTGCGCTGGCCGAGTTGGGTCGCCGTGCGGCCTACCTCAAGGTGTTGGGTTCCTACCCTGTTGCCGTTTATTGAGAAACAGCCACAAAATGCTCCTGACATCGTTGCGCCTCCTTGCCGTACTGACGTGTACTGTCATCGTCGGCGCGTCTTGTCAGGAACCTTTTGTGACTGTTTCGATTAAGCACTGAACAACCGTTTTCAAGGTCAGACCATGTCCCTCCTAGAACAGTCGCTGTCCAACGTTCGTTCCATCTCGCCCTATCTGCCGGGTAAGCCGATCACACAGCTGGCGCGTGAAATGGGCATCCCGGTCGAGCGCATCGTCAAGTTGGCGTCCAACGAGAACCCGCTGGGCATGAGCCCCAAGGCCAAGGCGGCGATGGAAGCTGCCATTGCAACGCTTGAGCGCTATCCCGACGATTTTGAACTGAAGGCAGCGCTGGCTCGCCATTCCGGTCTTGGCGCTGAACGCATCGTGCTGGGTAACGGCTCCAACGATGTGCTCGATCTGGTCGCGCGTGTCTTTCTGGCGCCGGGGCGTTCAGCCATTTTTGCGCAGCACGCTTTTGCGGTTTACCCGTTGGCCTCGCTTTCTGCCGGTGCTGAGCTGATTACAGTCCCAGCCCTGGATTTTGGTCATGATCTGGATGCCATGTTCAAGGCCATCCGCCCGGACACCCGCCTGATCTGGATTGCCAACCCGAACAACCCGACCGGAACTTTCCTGCCTTACCCGCAACTCAAGGCCTTCGTGCAAGCTGTGCCGGCCGATGTGGTGGTGGTTCTCGACGAGGCCTACAACGACTACATACCGCCCGCAGAACGTGCAGATACCACGGCTTGGCTGGCCGAATTTCCGAATCTGGTGATTACCCGTACCTTCTCCAAAATTTACGGCTTGGCAGGTTTGCGTATCGGCTATGCACTGGCCTCCGCCGAGATCGCCGGTTTGATGAACCGTGTGCGCCAGCCGTTCAACTGCAACAATCTGGCGCTGGCCGCTGCAATTGCCGCGCTGGATGATCATGAGTTTGTGGCCAAAAGTTATGCGCTCAACCGTGCCGGGATGGATCAGATTCTCGCCGCGCTCAAGCGCTTCGGATTTGCGCATATTCCGTCGCACTGCAATTTCATTACCTTCAAAGCGGGCGATGTTGTCAACAATACGGCTGCACTGAATCAAAAACTGCTCCAGCAAGGGGTGATTGTTCGCCCGCTGGGCGGGTACGGAATGCCCGAATGGTTGCGCGTGACGATTGGCACTGAGGCTGAGAATCTGCGTTTCATTGAGGCCCTTGAGCAGGCGATGAAGTGAAAAAAATCTCAATCCACCGCGGAGGCGCAGAGACGCGGAGTTTGCGCAGAGAAAGGCAAAGAGCATTCTTCGCTGGTTTTTCTCTGCGTTTTCTCTGCGCCTCTGCGCCTCTGCGGTAGGGGTTAGCATGCAACCAGAATTTGGAAAAGTAGTAATTTTCGGTGTTGGTCTGATTGGCGGTTCCTTCGCGCTTGGGCTCAAAGCGGCTGAACAAGTAGGCGAGGTGGTTGGCTTCGGGCGCAGTATCGCCACGCTGACTCAAGCACTGGATTTGGGCATCATCGACCGGGTCGGGGTTAATCTCGGCCAGGAAATTGCGGACGCGGATCTTGTTTTGATTGCCTCGCCGGTCGGACAAATGCCCGAGGTCATGGCGCGTATTGCGCCTTATCTTGGGGCGGATACGGTCGTTACCGACGGTGGCAGTACCAAGGCCGACGTAGTCGCTACGGCGCGTGCCTTTTTTGGTGAGATGATCGGGCAGTTTGTTCCCGCGCATCCAATTGCCGGTGCCGAGAATAGTGGCGCGGCGGCGGCGCGTGCCGATCTCTACCGGGAAAAGAAAGTCGTTCTGACACCACTGCCGGAAAATTCCGTGCTCAACGTTGCGCGGGTGCGTTCGGCCTGGGAATGGTGCGGTGCGCAGGTGCATGAATTGTCTCCCGCCGAGCATGACCGGGTATTTGCCGCCGTCAGCCATTTGCCGCATCTGCTCTCGTTTGCGCTGGTGCACGATCTAGCGGTGCGCGAAAACAGTGAGCTTTATTTCAGCTTTGCCGCAAGTGGTTTCCGCGACTTCACACGCATCGCCGCCAGCCACCCCGAAATGTGGCGCGATATTTGTCTGGCCAATCGCGTTGCCTTGCTGGAAGAACTGGATCGTTACCGCGCTCAACTTGACGACTTGCACGATGCGCTTGAGCGTGGGGATGGGGAATCGCTGGAAAAAACCTTTGACGTGGCGCGCACGGCGCGGCGGACTTGGGATGGTGGAGGGAAATAGCGTGACCAATATTTTTCCTCGGCTGTCAAATAACCTTGGGAATGAAATTTGAAGCAGGGTTGGCCTGTAAGCCAATAAATACGGTCGTCTTCATCGTGTTGTGTTGTAGACAGCCTATTCATGCGGGTTGTAGGTCTGATTTCACTGAAGCATAAAAACAAGACAACGAATAACCCGAACAACACAAAGTAACCGACATGAATTTTATCGATCTGCCGCCACTGTTATCTGCCCAAGGGACGGTGCGCCTGCCCGGCTCGAAGAGCATCTCCAACCGTGTGTTGCTGCTCGCGGCGCTGGCCGAGGGCGAGACCGAGCTACGCGACCTGCTTGAATCGGACGACACGGCGCGCATGCTTGAAGCGCTGACCACGTTGGGCGTCGGTGTGACGCCGTTGGGCGACAATATTTGGCGCATCGCGGGTGTCAGCGGAAACTTTCCGGTCAAGCAAGCCGAACTCTTTCTTGGCAACGCGGGGACGGCCTTCCGTTCGCTAACCGCCGCGCTGGCGCTGGCCGGCGGGCAGTATTCGCTTTCCGGTGTGCCGCGCATGCACGAGCGGCCGATTGGCGATCTGGTTGATGCCCTGCGACAATTGGGTTCGCAGATTGACTACACGGGGCAGGCGGGTTTTCCGCCACTGGCAATCCGGCCGGCGACGATCAAGGCGGGCGGTGTGGTCAAGGTGCGCGGCGATGTGTCGAGCCAGTTTCTGACTGGCCTCCTGATGGCGCTGCCGCTGACAGGCGAAGAAATGACGGTCGAGGTGGTTGGCGAACTGATCTCCAAGCCCTATATCGAAATCACTCTGGCGATGATGGCGCGCTTTGGCGTGCAGGTGCGGCGCGAGGGCTGGCAGCGCTTTGTCGTGCCGGCGGGCAGTCGCTACGTGTCGCCGGGGACGGTGTATGTCGAGGGCGATGCCTCTTCGGCCTCGTATTTCCTTGCGCTCGGTGCCATTGCGGGTAAAAACGCCGGTGGCCCGGTGCGGGTAGAAGGCGTTGGCCGCGATTCGATTCAGGGCGATGTGCGCTTTGCCGAAGCCTTGCGGGCGATGGGTGCGCGCATCGAGACGGGGCCCAACTGGATTGAGGCTGCCGCCCCGGCGGCAGGCAAGCTGCGCGGCATTGATCTGGACTGCAACCACATTCCCGATGCGGCGATGACGCTGGCGGTCGCGGCGCTGTTTGCCGAGGGTACGACGAAACTCACCAACATCGCCAGCTGGCGGGTCAAGGAAACCGACCGCATTGCGGCGATGGCCACCGAGCTACGCAAACTCGGCGCCGAAGTCGAGGAAGGCGCCGACTACATCTGCATTACGCCTCCGGCCTCTTTCAAAACCCCGCCAGAGGGTATTAATACCTACGACGACCACCGCATCGCCATGTGCTTTTCGCTGGCCAGTTCCGCCGTGCCGCTGCGTATCAATGATCCTGGCTGCGTGGCCAAGACTTTTCCTGACTATTTCGAGCGATTTTCCAGCGTTACGCAGCCAGTTCCCGTCATTGCCATCGACGGCCCCTCGGCCTCGGGCAAGGGTTCAGTGGCGGCGCGGGTGGCAGCAGCGCTCGGCTGGCACTATCTGGATTCCGGCGCCTTGTACCGCCTGACGGCGCTGGCAGCCAGGCGTGCCGGCGTGGCCTGGAACGACGAGGCCGGGGTGGCGGCGATTGCCGCCGCGCTGGACGTGGAATTTGGCGAGAATTCGATCCTGCTGGCTGGCGAAGACGTCGGTGATGCCATTCGCCACGAGGAAATTTCGTCCGGGGCCTCTCAGGTGTCGGCTTTGCCGGCGGTTCGGGCGGCGCTGCTCTTCCGCCAGCGCGCGTTCCGGCGTGCGCCGGGCCTGGTCGGCGACGGTCGGGATATGGCCTCGGTGGTGTTTACCGATGCCCAAACCAAGGTTTTTCTGACCGCGAGTGCCGAAATTCGGGCGGAAAGACGCTATAAGCAGTTGATCGAAAAAGGAATCGCTGCTAACATCCTGCCTCTTTTGCAGGATTTGCGTGAACGTGACGAGCGCGATAGCCAACGTAGCGTTGCACCTCTCCGGCAAATAGAAGGCGCCGAATTGCTCGATACGACTAATCTGACCATTAAAGAAGCAGTGGATCGGGTACTGGTCTGGAACAAAGCGGTGTTGTAGCAAAGGTGTTGCGGCAGGTGCCGTGTGCCTCAGGTGTTACCCGTTCGATGTGTCATTTCACTTGCCAGTTGGAACGCTGCGGAGAGTCTTCAGATTCCCGCCGGGTGAGGTGTCAGGGGTGGGTAGCGTTTTTTAATATAACCCGCAGCCATGCGGTCAAGTAACTCTCAGTCAGGTAACTTCCACTATGTCAGCCAACCCCGTTATGCAAGAAAGTTTTGCCGATCTTTTTGAAGCCAGCCTCGCGCGCCAGGAAATGCGCCAGGGCGAAGTCATCACCGCAGAAATCGTGCGTATCGACCAGAATTTCGTGGTCGTCAATGCCGGACTCAAGTCCGAAAGCTATATCGAAC
Source organism: Betaproteobacteria bacterium (assembly GCA_031403915.1). Classification (GTDB taxonomy): domain Bacteria; phylum Pseudomonadota; class Gammaproteobacteria; order Burkholderiales; family Rhodocyclaceae; genus Propionivibrio. The sequence continues at coordinate 703 of JANNGP010000071.1, read as the reverse complement.
GTGAAGAATTTTTAAACGATGCCGGCGAACTCGAGGCCATTGTCGGCGACTTCGTTCAGGTTGCCATTGAGCAACTCGAAAACGGTTTCGGCGAAACCCGCCTGTCGCGCGAACGTGCCAAACGTGTCGCTGCGTGGAACTTCCTCGAGGCCGCCCTGAATGAAGGCGCCCTGGTTATCGGCACCATCACCGGCAAGGTCAAGGGCGGTCTGACTGTCATGACCAACAGCGTTCGTGCTTTCCTGCCGGGCTCGCTGGTCGATATGCGTCCGGTCAAGGACACCACGCCGTTTGAAGGCAAGACCTACGAATTCAAAGTTATCAAGCTCGATCGCAAGCGCAACAACGTGGTTGTGTCGCGTCGTGCCGTGCTCGAAGCCAGTGTGGGTGAAGAGCGCGATGCGCTGTTGTCCAACCTGAAGGAAGGCAGCATCGTCAAGGGTATCGTCAAGAACATCACTGATTACGGCGCATTCGTCGATCTCGGCGGTATCGATGGCCTGCTGCACATTACCGATCTGGCCTGGCGCCGTGTCCGTCATCCGAGCGAAGTGCTCAACGTGGGTGATGAAGTTACCGCCAAGATCCTCAAGTTTGACCAGGACAAGAACCGTGTTTCGCTCGGCCTCAAGCAGCTCGGCGAAGATCCGTGGGTTGGCATTGCGCGTCGCTACCCGCAAAGCACCCGCCTGTTCGGCAAGGT
>JANNGP010000070.1:0-7617 GCA_031403915.1 Betaproteobacteria bacterium | reverse complement strand
CCCGGCGCCTTCTCGCTACCGCGCCCGCGTGCCATGAGTTTGGCGTGCATTTCGCGCAGGAGCCGATTGCATAACGGAAAGCCCTCAACCAAGCGCGCCATGCCGTGCTCCAGCGCGGCAACGTAATTGGAGACTTCCACGACATCGTCGAACGGCACGCCGGGCGATTCGTCCATCTCGAACAGGAGTAAATCAGACAAAGACGACTGCGTGCCTTCGATTTGCGAAGACAATACCGCTTCGCGCCGGACATAGGCATACAGGAACAACTGCGGATCGGGTAGTAGCAATGCGATGCTGTCCAAACGCCCCAGCGCCAGCGTTGCCCGTTCCAGTGCCGCCTGCCGGGCACCCCCGAGCTCTAGTGGCGGCACCGGCGGCAGTGCGTCCGGAACAAAGGCACGGACGGTCTCGCCTCCTGCCTGGGTGCTGATATAGCGACCTGTTGCATTCCGATGCATAGCGAATAACCGTTGAATAAGGTTTGACGATATTAAATATATCAGCTATTTATTTAATAGTGTGGATTTCTTATTCAGGGCTCAGCAGCGGCACGCCGGTCTGGCGACTACCTGACCTCACGGGTCAGCTTGTCGACAATGACGCTGCCAACCATGTCGCCTTCGACATTGACCGCCGTACGCACCGTATCCAGAATGCGGTCGATGGGCAGCAAAATGGCGATGGCGGCGGTTGGCAGGCCGACAGATTCAAGCACCAGCACCATGCTCAGCATGCCGACGCTGGGTATCCCCGGTGCGCCGATGGCCCCGAGCATGGCGACAAAGAAAACAATGATCTGCTGCACCAAATCCAACTCGATACCGGCCAGGCGCGCAACGAACAACGCCGCCGCGGCTTCGTAAAGCGCGGTGCCGTCCATGTTGACGGTCGCGCCGAGCGGCACCACAAAGCTGGCGACATCCTTGCGCACATGCAAATGCTGCTCTGTGCAACGCAAGGTGATCGGCAAAGTCGCCGCACTAGAACTGGTGGCAAACGCGGTCATCAGCGCCTCGCGCGAGCCCTTGAAGAAATGCCAGGGCGTCATGCCGGTCATCGCCCAGAGAATCGCCGGTAAGACGATCACGCCGTGGAGCAGCGTTGAACCAAGAACCACCACAATGAAATGCCCCATGCTGGCAAGCAGCGCTGACTGTTGTGTGGCAACCAGTTGCATCAGCAGGGCGGCAATTCCAAACGGGGCCAGATGCATGATCCAGCCCACGATCATCAAACACAGTTCCTGCAATTCTTGAATCAGTGCGCGGATATTGCGATAACGCTCGCCCCCGATGACCAGCGCCACGCCGAGGAACAAGGCGACAATCACTACCGCCAGAATCTCGCCTTGTGCCAATGCCTTGAACGGATTTTGAAACAGGCCGCGCAGGAACTGGGCGATGTAGTCGGGCAAGGGCATCTGTCGCGCCTGAAAATTGCGCGTTGCTTCGGCAAACATGTCGAGTTGCAGGCCCTCGCCGGGGCGGAACCAGTGTGCCGCGCCAAAACCAATCAGGATTGCCACCCCCATAGTGGCAAAAAAGAACACCAGCGTGGCGACCCAGACCCGATGCATCTGATGGTTGGCACGCAGATTGGCGACGCCGGTGACGATGGAGGCAAACACCAGCGGGATCAGCACCAGCCGTAGCAGATCAAGAAACAGGTTGCCTACCAGCTTCGCGCCGTAGAGTGTGTTGTCACGTACCGGAGAGTGGCCGGCATTGAGGAGCCAGAAGCCGGCAGCAACACCCAGGGCCGCCCCGATGAGTATGCGCGTGTTAAGCGAAAGCGATTTCATTTTGGTTCCCTTGTAATCGTCGGCCTGCCACCTTGCCAATAGTAAATAGCCAATTGCCAATTGCTAAATCATCACGTAACAGCCGCTACGTTGCCTACGTGTCTACACCTTCAGCATTTCCTCACGACTGCCCAGCCAGCGATCAAGGTGCCGCACCGCCATCTGCGTATTATCTGGCAAAAGGGTTTCTGCCATGCCGCGTGCGAGTTCGATGAGGTCAATGTCAAGAACAGCGCAACGCAGTAGCAACACGCCTGAATGGCGGCCGCGAATCTCCCCGGCCGCCATTCAGGCGCGTGACTGCTTACTGAGCGTTTGAACGCAGGTTATCGGCTACTTGTCTCCCCGTCCGCGGCCGCTTTCCAGATTGTGCACATGGACATGCCGGCCAACCTTGATGTCCTGCGTGGCCAGGCCAATGGTTTCACCGTACTTGATGATTTTCTCGCCCTTCGGAATGTCGCGCAGGGCAAACTTGTGCCCGAAGGAAATCGGTTCCGCCACACGCACCGTAACCGGCTTGCCCCCGATGCTGAGCACCACATCAACATCACCCCCGACTGCTTCTACGACCGTAGCGGTATTGTCGGCCGCATTCATGACCACCGCGATTGATTTTGCCATTTTCTTTTTTCCCCTAAAGCGTCGGACCGATCCGGTGGATCGCGAAATCGTTAAAACCCAGCACTTCAGCTTTACATAGCTTGCCGGACGCGGTTTCTATCATGTCATCAAAGATAAGATGGCCCACCTGATCCACCGTCGCCTCGCCGGTAACAATGGCGCCTGCATCCAGATCAATGTTGTCGCTCATGCGCTCGAAGAGTGACGTGTTGGTTGACACCTTGATCGTGGGCGCGATGGGCGAACCGCAACAGGTGCCACGTCCGGTGGTGAAAATGACGATCTGGCAACCGCCGGCGACCATGCCGGTGATCTGTTCGATATCCTGACCGGGCGTATCCATCCAGACCAACCCCTTTTTTGTAACCGGCATCGCATAGTCGATGACATCCTGAAGCGGTTTTGTTCCGGCCTTGTACACGCAGCCCAGTGATTTTTCTTCGATCGAGGAAAGCCCGCCTTCGATGTTGCCCGGTGTCGGTTGCCCGCCACGCATGTCTACGCCCATGTCCGTCGCCTGTTTTTCACAACGGGCGATGACGTCGTAACAGCGCTGGGCAACTTCCGGACTGACTGCGCGCGCTGCGACGATGTGTTCGGCGCCGATCAGTTCTGTCGTTTCGGCGAGGATCACGCTACCGCCGGCCTCAATAAGAAGATCGCTGGTCTTGCCCAGCGCCGGATTTGCTGAAAGGCCCGAGCAGGCGTCTGATCCGCCGCATTCCGTTCCCAGAATAAGCTCGGAAGCGTCGATGGGCTGGCGAGCTTCTTTTGATGCGGCGGCCATCATTTCGCGGGCGATGCTGGCGCCTTTGGCGGTGGCTTTCACCGACCCGCCTTCGTCCTGAATGATGATGAGATGAACGGGCTTGTACGGGCAGGCTTTCTTGATGTCTGCCACGACATCCTGCGCGCGCAGCGTTTCGCAGCCGAGGCCGACGACGACCACGCCGAAAACATTGGGATGGGTTCCGTGCGCCGATATAACGTGGCGCGACAATTCTAGATCGGCGCCGATCTGGGTGCAGCCGTTCTGGTGCTCGACATAGACGGTCCCTTTGACCATCTCCGAAATGCCCCGTGCGACACGGTTGGCGCAGACGACGGCCGGAATGACCAGCACATGGTTGCGTATTCCCGCCTTGCCGTCAGGACGGCGATATCCCATGAATTTCATCAAGCATCCCCTCTTTTTTTGATAGATAAAGAAGTCCAGCCAACGGGCCGGCCTCGTGCTACTCCCTCTGACGCACAACTGAAAATCCTACACCTATTCTTAAACTGATACCGGTCTTTCATTCATTGTTTCAGACTGCACAACTCGTCAACAATATGTCACGGCACCGGAAATGTACCGGTTAAAGGCGCGGATCCGGCTTTTCTGCATCGATGCCAAGGCGCTTGATGGCTTTTTTTACGACTTCATAGCCCAACTCACCGCCGTCGGCCAGACTCTTCAATGCTGCCAAGGTGATATAACGAGCATCAATCTCGAAGAAATCACGCAAGGCGATGCGGGTGTCCGAACGGCCGAAGCCATCCGTGCCCAGTACCGTGTATCGATGCGGAACCCAGTTGCGGATGAGGTCCGGATAAGCACGGATAAAATCGCTGGCGGCGATCACCGGGCCATGCCTCGTGGCCAGTTGCTCAGTCACATAAGGCACCCGTTGAGGCGCCGAAGGATGAAACAAATTCCAGCGATCACAGGCGATACCGTCCTTGCGCAACTCGCCGAAACTCGTCGCACTCCAGACGTCCGCCGCCACCCCGAAATCGGCCTCAAGCCGCTCGGCGGCGGCCAGCACTTCGCGCAGGATGCTGCCGCTGCCAACGAGTTGCACGCGCTGCTTGGCCTTGCCCAGTGGTGAACTCCGCAACAGATAGATGCCCCGCCGGATGCCTTCTTCGGCGCCCGCAGGCATGGCTGGATGCAGATAATTTTCGGTGTACAGCGTGATGTAGTAAAAGGCGTTTTCGCCTTCGGCCATCATGCGCCGTGTTCCATCTTCCATGATGGTGGCGACTTCATATCCGAAGGCCGGATCGTAGGCACGGCAGGTGGGAACCGTGGCCGCATAAACGTGACTCTGCCCATCCTCGTGCTGCAAACCTTCGCCGGAGAGTGTCGTGCGTCCGGCTGTTGCACCGAGCAGGAATCCCCGCGCCTGACAATCGGCCCCGTTCCAGATGAGGTCGGCGACACGCTGGAAGCCGAACATCGAATAAAAAATGAAGCAGGGCAGCATCGGCTGCCGGCTGTGCGACCAGGCCGTTCCGGCGGCAATCCACGAACTAAGGGCGCCGGCTTCAGTAATCCCTTCCTCAAGGATCTGACCTTTCACATCCTCGCGGTAAAAGGCCAGTTGCTCGGCGTCTTCCGGCGTGTAGCGTTGCCCCCAGGGCGAATAGATGCCGAACTGGCGGAACATGTCCTGCATGCCGAAGGTGCGGGCCTCATCGCTCACGATGGGCACAATGCGGGGGCCGAGTTCGTTGTCGCGCATCATTCGCGAAAGCAAGCGGACGAAGGCCATGGTGGTGGATACAGCACGATCGCCCGAATCGGCATGCGCCGAAGAAAACAAATCCGGCGTCGCTACTTTGACTGGAACACTCGTTTCAAAACGTTGGGGGAAACTGCCGCCAAGCGCGGCACGCCGTTCCTTTAGGTAATGCACTTCCGGGCTGGCTTCGCCCGGATGGTAGAAATGCCCTTCGTCCAGCGCTTTATCTGTCAGCGGCAGGCCAAAACGGTCGCGGAAGCGTTCCATGTCGGCACGTGCCAGCTTCTTGGTCTGGTGCGACGTATTGGCACCTTGCCCGGAAGCGCCCATGCCGTAGCCCTTGGTGGTCTGCGCGAGAATGACCGTCGGCTGTCCGCGGTGGGCAATGGCGGCAGCGAAGGCCGCGTGAATTTTCACCGGATCATGGCCGCCGCGCATCAGCGCGTCGATGTCCTTGTCTGCCATGTTGGCGACCAGTGCAGCCAGCGCGGGATAGCGCGAGAAAAAGTGTTCGCGGTTGTAATGCCCGTCGGTGGCCGAGAGTTTCTGGAACTCGCCATCGACGGCTTCGGCCATACGCCTGAGAATCCAACCTTCGTGGTCACGCGCAAAAAGCACATCCCAGTTGCTGCCCCACAGGCATTTGATGACATTCCAGCCGGCGCCGGCGAACAAGGTTTCCAGTTCCTGCACGATATTGCCATTGCCGCGTACCGGCCCGTCCAGCCGCTGCAGGTTGCAGTTGACCACAAGAATCAGGTTGTCGAGTTGTTCGCGTGCGGCAATCGAGATGCCGGCCATAGATTCCGGCTCGTCCATTTCGCCGTCGCCGACGAAAGCCCAGATTTTCCGGTCGTTGGCCGGCACCAGTTCGCGGTGCTGCAGGTAATGCTGGAAGCGCGCCTGATAGATCGCCGTGAGTGGCCCCAACCCCATTGAGCCGGTCGGAAATTGCCAGAAATCAGGCATCAAGGTCGGATGCGGATACGACGAGAGGCCGCGCCCGATGCCCCCCGATACCTCGCGGCGGTAATACTCCAGATTGTCCTCGCTGAAGCGGCCTTCGAGAAAGGCGCGGGCATAGACACCGGGCGCAGCGTGCGGCTGGAAATAGACCAGATCGCCCGGGTGCGTATCAGTGGGCGCGCGGAAATAGTGATTGAAGCCCACCTCGAACAGGTCGGCAATCGAGGCATAGGTGGCGATATGGCCACCGAGTTCCGGGTGCGCCGTGTTGGCGCGCATGACCATGACCAGTGCGTTCCAGCGGTGGATCGCCGTAATGCGCGCTTCCAGATCGAGATCGCCCGGATAGGGTAGCTGCGCCTCGACCGGGATCGTGTTGCGATACGGCGTCGTGTGGCGCGTATGGAAGCGGCCGCCGGCCACCCGCCCCGACTCAATCAACCGACCCACCAGAAACTCGGCACGTTCCAGGCCATCGCGTTCGATCACATCGGCCAGGCTGGCAATCCAATCCCAGGTTTCATCCGGATCTTCGTCCGGTAGTGCGACTATCCGGTGCGATGCTGTGTTGCTCTTGTTCATTTGGCCCAAGCTCCTGTATTCATCAAGCACCCAGCGATGAAACCGCCGCTATGGGCACCATGAGCGCCCCTGCTCTGATGGAATAATTTTAGGCGCAAGACGATGTCAGAGTATTGCCAAATACACAGCTTATGCGGCACGATAAGCAATAAATCATATTTATGGTGAGAGTATGAGCAATAAAAGCGATGTTTTTCAGCTCGATCCGGTTGACCTTCGTCTGCTGGGCAAATTGCAGGGCGATGCGCGCATCACCAACGTCGCGCTGGCAGACAGTGCCAATCTGTCGCCGGCCCCTTGCCTTCGCCGGATTCGTGAGCTTGAAACGGCCGGCGTCATCCGGGGTTACGTGACCCTGCTTGATCCGGAAGCCGTGGGTCTGCTTGTCTCGGTCTTCATTCAGGTCAGCCTGGAGAAGCAGGTTGAGACCGCCTTGCGCACTTTCGAAAAAACCATCGGCAGTTACCCCGAAGTGATGGAATGCTATCTGATGACCGGCGATGCAGACTACCTGCTGCGGGTTGTCGCAAGCGATCTCAAATCGCTGCAAAAATTCATCGTCGAACGCCTCGCCTGCATTCCCTACGTCGCCAATATCCGCTCAAGCATGGCGCTCAAGGAAGTAAAGTACAACACGGCCTTGCCGATCGGGCTGTCATAGCTTCTGCCGGTAGCGAGGCACTCAAAGCCTCAAAGCATGGCTTACGTCTATACCTTCAGCATCTCTTCCCGGCTGCCCAGCCAGCGCTCAAGGTGCCGTGCCGCCACCTGCGGATCATCGTGCAGCAATCGCTCGGCCATGCCGCGCGCGAGTTCGATGAGATCACTATCGACTTCAAGATCGGCATAGCGCAAGAGCGGCACGCCAGACTGGCGGCTGCCGACAAACTCGCCGGGGCCGCGCAGGTGCAAGTCCTGTCGCGCGATCTCGAAGCCGTCAATGTTTTCATAGATGATCTTGAGACGGGCGCGCGCCGTTTCGGACAGCGGCTTCTGGTAAAGCAGCACGCAGGCCGAATCATGCGCGCCACGCCCGACGCGGCCGCGCAGCTGGTGTAGCTGCGAGAGGCCGAAACGCTCGGCATGTTCGATGACCATCAGGCTGGCATTGGGCACGTCGACGCCGACTTCGAT
>JANNGP010000069.1:0-28652 GCA_031403915.1 Betaproteobacteria bacterium | reverse complement strand
GCATGACTACCCCATGCCGCATTCGGTTTGTCTTGAAGAAATCAATGACATCGGAAAATGGCTGCGCAATACCATGGCGGAGTGTTGAATTGAGCGACGTTGTACTTAACAGGGCATCACTGGGTGCCGCCGAATTGCCCGACTATGCGGGCATTGCGCTGGGTGATATCACGCTGGTTACGTCTGAGGCGCAGGCCGCCGAGGCGTTCGACACACTGATGGCGGCCGGGGTTATTGGCTTTGATACGGAGTCAAAACCAACCTTTCTGAAAGGTGAGGTGTCGACCGGTCCGCATCTGATCCAACTGGCTAGTGAAACCCGTGCTTACCTCTTTCCAATTCTCCGATTAACCAACACCGCCGCGCTGAAAGAAATACTGGAGTCGACCGCTGTGCTCAAGGTTGGCTTTGGTTTGGGCAATGACCGCAGTGTTCTGAAGTCCAGACTGGGCATTGAGCTTAACGAGGTGCTTGATCTGGGCGAAGTATTGCGCGGGCCGGGCCATAAGGGCACAGTGGGTGCGAAAGTTGCCGTGGCACATTTCTTTGGCGAGAGATTACAGAAATCGAAAAAAACAGGCACCAGTAATTGGTCTAATTCCCATTTGACTGAAAGGCAGATGCTTTATGCGGCCAATGATGCGCATGTGGCCTTAAAAATTTACCGGGCCTGGGTAGAGGCAGACTCGGCCGGTTTGCCCGGGAGTTAGCGGTTAGCGCTCGTCGTCGTTGCCGTTGACCCAGCGCAGCGATTCCACGAGGCAGGTGTTAAGCGCTGCCCGATCAAGGCCGGGGTCGGGAATTTCGCCAAGCAGGCGGTCACATCCCGCACTGTCTTCGGCATCAAAACATTCGAGCAATGCCAGAGTTGTTCCCAGGTCGCCCGTGTGGGTTGAAAGTGCCTGCATGACTTCAGGCTCAAGCGTGATTTGCTCGAATATTTCGTTCATTGGCAAGCCAAGGGCGGCGGGCATCATCGACATGATTCCGGTGATGAAAGCCTGATCGGCCAGTTTGCGATCCCGCGGGCGGCTGTGTTCGATGAGTGATTCCATCATCCGCCCGCGTAGTGCTGCGAGCTGCAAAAGAGGGGAGCGACTGGCGTCGGGCGTTTTTCCAGCGGGCGTCATAAGCAGAAGCTGCAGCCAGCGTTGCAATTGCCGCCGGCCGAGCAGGGTGATGGCCTGATGTAGTGAGCTGATGTTCCGCGTCAGGCCAAAGCCGACTGAATTCACGATGCGTAGCAAATTAACAGCCAGCGCCGGTTCGCGTTTGATCCCCTCTTCAATTTTAAACGTGTCCGCATCCCGGCCGGCAAGGTTGATCATCTGAATCAAGCCGGCCTGTGACGCGGACAGTCGACGCCCACTCACAATTTCGGGGCGGGCGAAATACTGCCCCTGAAAAAGTTTGAAGCCGATTTTTTTGCAGCGCTGCATTTCGTCGTGCGTGTCGACGCTCTGCGCCAGCAGTTTGAGCGGCAGTTTGACCAGCGGGCCGGCGAGTTCGTGCAGTGCCGTTTCATCGTACTGACGAATGTCGATCTTGATGACGTCGAGCATGGTCAGCAGTGGCCGGCTGCGTCCGTCAAGCCCGCTGTAGTTGGCCAGGGCTAGTGAGTAGCGGCGCTCGCGCAATACGCGGCAGCGTTCCAGCGTGCGTGCGTCAGGCGCTGTGTCGAGAATCAGTTCGAGAACAATGGCGTCCGGCGGGAGGGCTTCGATCGCGTCGTCGTGCAGAAAGTCCAGATCAACGCACAGGAAAGCTTTGTTTTGCCCGAGGGCACTGCGGATGCCGAGTTCGGCATAGGCGGCGCAGACCAGTGTTGCTGAGCGTGAAGGGTCGGGTGTGGGGACTGTGGATGGTGCGGATTGAAGCGCAATTTCGTAGCCGACAAGATCCTCTTGTTCATCGAGAATGGGTTGGCGGCTGAGCAGGGCGTCGTTAAGGGCAGGGTCGCTCATGGTTATGGGTTAGTTTCAGACTGCAGCAGTAGTTTCCTGGCCGAGATTGTTGGCCCAGGACAAGGCTTGAGCGAGGCATGTGCCGAGAAAGTCTTCTTTGATTCCCGGCAGGCGTTGCAGGGCTTCTTCGAGTTTAGCCGGGCCAGGGTGTTCTGTGGCTTCAACGAGTTGCAGCAGTTGCCCATGCTGTCCACCGTAATCACTTAACGCTTGTTTCACGCGTTGAGCGACGGGTAGCTGAGCGAGAATGTCCACCATTGCCATGCCCAGTAGTGCTGGCATCAGAGACATGATGCCGACCATAAAGGCTTGATCCGTAAACTCACGGTTTCGCGACTGCAGCCGATCCGCCAGAAGTTCCATCAGCTTTCCGCGAGTGGCGGCCAGTTGCAGCAACGGGTTGATGCCCTGCGTGCTGTCCTTGGGGTTGGTGTACATCAGAAGTTGCAGCCAGCGCTGTATTTGCCGGCGCCCAAGAATCGTTATGGCGTGTCGCAGAGAAGTGATTTTTGTGGACAGTCCGCTGCTTACGGAATTAGTCAGGCGCAGCATGTTAACGGTGAGTCCCGGTTCCAGCTTGAAGGCGTTTTCGATCTCGGCAGTCTCGGCGTCTTCCATGATCAAACCGAGCAGGCGGATGAGCGCCAATTGGGAAGGGTTGAGTTTTTTCCCGGCGACAATGGTCGGCTTGGCAAAGTAGTAGCCCTGAAAAAGATCGAAGCCAAGATCCTGGCACAGCGTCAGTTGCTCTATGGTTTCCACCTTTTCAGCGAGTAGTTGCTTGCCGAAAGTTTTAAGTTCAGTAACCAGTTCGCGCAAACGGCCGGCATCCAGTTTCAGAATGTCGACTTTGATGATGTCAGCCAGTGCCAGCAGCGGACGGTAAGCCTCGTCAATCTCAACGATATCGTCGACGGCAAGCGTAAACCCCATGTCGTGAAGTTGCTGGCAACGTGCGACGACCTCGGCTGTGGGTGCGATATTTTCCAGAATTTCAAGGACGACAAGCTGCGGAGGCAGCGCTTCGATCAGGTCGCTGAACAGGAGTTCATGGTCGACGTTGATAAACCCGCGGTACGGGCCGAGTGTGTCACTGATTGAAAATTCGGCAAACGTATTGGCGATGACGGTAGCGGTGGCATGTGTTGGATCGAGAATATCAGCACTGTTGCCGGTGGCGATGGTGCCGTTGCGGAACAGCAGTTCGTAGGCAAGCAGTTGCTGCTCGCGCCCGAGGATTGGCTGGCGGCCAAGGAAAACCTGTTGGACCTGGAGTTCAAGCGACTGATCGGGCATCGGTTTGGGTGACGAGTCAGAAGTGTGAGGGGAAAAGAATCGTGTCGGGCTCAACGATCAGGCGGCTTCGCGCGCCAGGTTGTTGGCCCAGGACAGGGCTCTGCTCAGGCAGCTATTGGCATAACTGGCATCAATGCCGGGTATGCGATGCAGGATGCTTTCAGCCTTGGCACCATCATCCTGTTCCAGTGATTCAATAAGGCTCAGAAGGTCGCCCAGGACTCCGCCACGATCACTCAGCGCGGCATGAACAGGTGTCGCCAACGGCAATTGGGCGAGCACTTCGGCCATGCTGCTGCCTACCAGCGTGGGCATCAATGACAAGATTCCAACCATGTGGGCCTGGTCGATGAGGTCACGGCCGCCTTCCTTTACTGCGGGAGTTCTGTCGACCAGCAATTCCATCAAGCGTCCGCGGGTGGCTGCCAGTTGCAGCAGCGGGTTAACCGTCTGTGTTGTGCCCGAGGCGCCGCTGTAGAGCAGGAGTTGCAGCCAGCGCAACAGTTGGCGCCGCCCAAGCAGTGTAATGGCGTGACGCAGGGAGGTGATTTTTGTCGCCATGCCGCTGCCGGCCGAATTGGTCAGGCGCAGCAAATTCACAGTCAATATAGGTTCCTGTTTGAATATTTTTTCCACTTCGTCACTATCGGCATCCTGGCTGAGCAGGCTGAGCAAGCGCAGCAGGGCGAGTTCGGAAGTCTGCAGGCGCTTGCCCTGAATAACCGTGGGATGGGCAAAGTAGTAGCCCTGGAAGAGATCAAAACCGAGCTTGTGGCAAAGCTGCATTTGTTCGTTGCTTTCCACTTTCTCAGCGAGAATTGTTTTGCCTAAGGGTTTGAGATTGTTGGCCAGTTGCTGTAACCGCGCGGGGTCAACGCGGCTGATATCCACTTTGATGACCTCGGCGAGTTTTAACAAGGGACGGGTTTGATCGAGCGATTCCGCACGTTCTCTGACGGCCAGGATGAAACCGTTGCTGCGCAGCTGCTCGCAGCGTGCCAGCATTTCAGCCATCGGCGTGACGGTTTCGAGTATTTCCAACACAACAGAATGCGGGGGCAGGGCAGTAATCAGATCGCTGAAGAGCAGACCGTGATCCACTTTGATAAACCCCTGATACGGGCCGAGTGCGTCGGCCATCGAGAATTCGGTGAAGGCATTGGTAATGACGGTCGCCGTCGCCTGATCGCCATCGACGAAGCTGGCGAAATTGCCGTGATCCGCATTGCCGCTGCGGAACAGCAGTTCATAGGCGAATAGCTGTTGATTGCGATCAAGTATGGGCTGGCGGCCTAGGAAGACTTCCGGCGGGTTGATTGAGTCAATCTCGGGCATTTTCTTATTCCTTGTTGGCTTTGGGGTGCGGGCCCACGAGTTTTATCAATCTTAGCACTACCTGAATCAGAACACCCGGCCACGATCGCACCCTTGTGCGCGGCTATCTGTTTTTGTAGGAGCGCAGTTTATCTGCGCGATGGGCGGCTGTGCTCCACCGCTGCAATCGCCCAGTGAACTGGGCTCCTACATGACGGCTGCCGCGCCGTTGGCATTTAAGACAGCCAGCACTTTTAAACGTACCCGGTGCAGCAATTTCAGAAATAAAGAAGATCATAAAGCATGCCTGGCCTGTAAGCCAATAGATACGGACGTCTCCAAACTATAAACCCTGTGAGCCAATGTCCATGCGGGTTGTGGCATGGTGCCGAATTTATGCCGCAGAAATTTCGTGCTGAAAAAAATGCAGCAGACGTTGCGGTAACCAGTCGAGTCGTCCGGGCAGACTGCCGGTCACAAAGCCAACATGCCCGCCTTCCCGGGGGAAATCCAGTGTGACTGCGGCAGAAACCTGATCGGATCGCGGTAGCGCCTGTGCCGGCAGGAAGGGATCGTTCTGCGCATTGAGCAGCAGTGTGGGTACGCGAATGGCTGGCAGCCAGGGTTTGCTCGAGGCACGTTGCCAGTAATCGTCGGCTCCCGCAAAGCCGTGCACGGGGGCCGTTACGACATCGTCGAACTCGTACAGGGTGGACGCCTGACGCATGCGCTGCTCGTCAAACAAATCGGGGAAGCGTGCAAGTTTGGCGGCTGAATTGGGCTTGAGCGTTTGCAGGAAATGCTGCGTATAAAAGCGGTTGAAGCCGCGCCCGAGATTGTGGCCGCACGCCGCCAGATCAACTGGCGCACTGACGGCCGCGGCAGCGCAGATTAAATTTGAGGCCGCGGATTCCTGTTCGCCCAGCCATTTGAGCAGCACGTTTCCACCGAGCGAAACCCCGACAACGTAAAGCGGGCGTTCCGGGTGTTGTTGCTTGAGTCGTTGCACGATCCACTGAAGCTCTTCGCTGTCACCCGAATGGTAGGCGCGTGGCAGCCGGTTGGTTTCGCCGGAGCAGCCGCGAAAGTGAATCACCACCCCATGCCAGCCGATGGCCGTCAGAGCTTGCATGAGCGCTAGCGCATAATGACTGTTCGAACTGCCTTCCAGTCCGTGAAAGAGGGCAACGAGCGGTGCCTTGCTTTTCTCTGGTTCGGGGCAGGCAGGTTCGGACCAGTCCAGATCGATAAAGTCCTTGTCGGGCGTTTCCCAGCGCTCACGCCGGTAGGGATGCGGGCCGGGTTTGATCAGCAGTGGGTAAATGGTTTGCATGTGGCCACCGGGCAGCCACTTCGGCGCATGGTAGGCGATCAATGTAGTGTTCGCAGCAGCTTGCTATGGGGCTCACTGCTGGATTCTTTTGGCTCCGCCGATTCGCTATCGGCAGCGGTCGAGGTGTGATGCGAGAGCAGTCGCCAGCCGTTGGCGCCGCGCTGAAATACATTGGTGGACAGCATCGGGCCGTGGGGCGTCGGTTCGTCACCGACATAGAGCGTCTCAACAACGCTATGAACGTCAAGCAACACGCCTTTCCAGCGCACGCTGCGTTGGATGCGTACTGTCAGACGGGGATTGTTGGCGAAAATCGTACGCCAGCTTTCGCGTATGGCCATGGCACCGGTCAGGCGCTGGCCGGTCGGGTGAATGCAGATGATTTCCTCGTCTTCAGCCCAGACATTCATCAAGGCGTCCAGGTCGCCACGACCGATAGCATCATAGAAAGCCTCTTCGGCGTCTTCAGCGCTGGTGAAGATAATGCTCACGCTCACTGCGTTTCTCCTGTCACCCGGTCATTCAGGCAGGCCTCAAGCACGCGCTGGGGATCGAGTTTGTTCAGACAGTCCAGATGGCCGAGCGGGCACTCGCGTTTGAAACAGGGGCTGCATTCAAGGTGGAGGCTGATGATTTGTGCTTTGGCGGAGAGCGGCGGCGTAAAGCCAGGGGAGGATGAGCCGTAAACAGCGACCAGTGGCCGGTCGAGTGCCGCAGCCACATGCATCAGGCCGGAGTCGTTACAGACAACAAAACGGGAAGCGCCGATGAGGTCGATGGCCTGCGTCAACGACGTGCTGCCGCACAGATTGATTGGCGCGCTGGAGGGTGAAGCCAGGCGGACAATCTCGTCGCCAACCGCTTTGTCCTTGGCAGAACCCAACAGGCAGACGACATAGCCACGCTGTATCAGTTCATCAGCCAGCCGCGCGAAATGTCGTGCCGGCCAGCGTTTAGCCGGGCCGTACTCAGCGCCGGGGCAGAAAACTGCAATCATTTCCGTATTTTTGATGCCGAGTGCATCAAGTGTTGCGGCCTGCTGCGCCACGCTGGAATCTAGGCGTGGCAGAGACAGGGGGCGGGGGAGCGGTGTGCCGGGCACTTCGGCGAGTTGCGCAAAGCGTTCGGCCATTTGCGGCAGCGCAATGTCGTCCAGTGTGTGGCGACGGTTGATCAGGCCGTAGCGGGATTCTCCGGTAAAGCCGATACGCTCCGGGATGCCCGCCAGCCAGGGAATGAGCGCGGACTTGAGCGAATTGGGCAGGACGTAAGCGCGCTGGTAGCCGTTGTGTGCCAACTGGCGGGCCAGCCGGTAACGCGCTTTGAGAGAAAGCTCGCCATGCGCAAAGGGGTTGTCGATGATCTGCCCGATCTCCGGCATGCGCTCAAGCACAGGCGCAACCCAGCGCGGCGCCAGGGCGTCGAGTTGTAATCCGGGCGTGTTTTGATGCAGGCGCATGAATAAGGCCTGTGCCATCACGGCGTCACCAATCCAGGCAGGGGCTACAACAAGCGCCTTGGTGATTTGATGGGGTATGAGTGAGGAGATGGGAGTCAAAGACTCCGGCTCCTTTTTACTCATGGCTTCAATGCCCCTTGGGCAATTCGCCCTTGAAGGTGTAGTGCGCGCTGCAATACGGGCAAACGGCGTCGCCGGTATGGGTGATGTCGAGAAATACCCGCGGGTGGCGTGACCAAAGCGGTGCATCCGGCATCGGGCAGTGCAGCGGCAGGTCGTGGGCGGTGATTTCTACGGTTTGTTGAACAGTTTTCTCGGACATTTTTGGGGCCTTGAAAAAGGAGATTAACCACAGCGACACGGCGGTCACAGCGAAAAAAGAGTTTCAATTTTCTCGATGAATCCCACGACGGGTGAAGCGGGAAAGCTACAACATTGGGGTTCCGCCGTGCCCGCCGTCCCTCTTCAGGGAGGCGTTGCGCTGTCGCCGTGGTTTGAACTAAGGTTTTCGGGTTATACGTAAGTAAGCCAGTCCTCATGCGCCGGCACCCGGCCATTCACGCAATCGAAGAACAGACTCTGCAATTTCGTTGTGATCGGGCCGCGTTTGCCGGCGCCGATCTGACGATTGTCGAGTTCGCGGATTGGAGTGATTTCAGCCGCCGTGCCGGTGAAAAACGCTTCGTCGGCGCAATACACTTCATCACGCGTGATGCGTTTCTGGATGACTTCAAGGCCAAGCTCGTCGGCCAGCGTGAGCACCGAGGCGCGCGTGATGCCTTCGAGGCATGACGTCAGATCCGGGGTGTACAGCTTGCCGGCTTTGACGATAAAAATGTTCTCGCCGGCGCCTTCGGCCACATAGCCATCCACGTCGAGCAACAGCGCCTCATCGTAACCGTCGTGGGCGACTTCCTGATGCGCGAGGATCGAGTTGGTGTAGGTGCCAACCGATTTGGAGCGGCACATGTTGATGTTTACATGATGGCGGGTAAAGGATGATGTCTTGACGCGTATCCCTTTTTCCATGCCTTCGGCGCCAAGATAGGCGCCCCAGGGCCACGCGGCGACAGCGACGTGGGTGCTGATGGCGGTCGCCGCGATGCCCATGGCTTCCGAACCGTAAAAGACGATTGGGCGGATGTAGCAGGATTCAAGCTTGTTGGCGCGCACCACCTCTTTGTGCGCCTCGATCAGCGTTTCCTTGTCCCACGGCATTTTCATCTGGAAAATGTAAGCCGAGTTGAAGAGGCGGTCGGTATGTTCCCTGAGGCGGAAGATGGCCGTGCCTTTTTCAGCCTTGTAGGCACGAATCCCCTCAAACACGCCCATGCCGTAATGCAGGGTGTGCGTCAGAACGTGGGTGGTTGCCTCGCGCCACGGCACCAGCTTGCCGTCGTACCAGATGAAGCCGTCGCGATCCGCCATGGACATGGGTATTCTCCGTTTATCGCAAATTTCAAAGTGGGAATTCTAGCCGATTTCTCAGCGATTCGTCCCAAGGGCGTGTTCTCAATTAGCTGCTAATTGAGAACACGCCCTGGGTTGGCGGTAAAATAGAGGCTTCGTCTCGTTGCCGCCCCACAATTTGCCCACAATGATCTGGACACCCCATGTCACCGTCGCCGCAGTGCTTGAGCGCGACGGTAAATTTTTGCTCGTCGAAGAAGAGACCGACGACGGCATTCGCTTCAATCAACCGGCGGGTCACCTGGAGTGCCGCGAGGCGCTGAGTGATGCCGTGATGCGCGAGACCCTGGAAGAAACCGGCTACCACTTTGCGCCGCAATATCTCGTTGGCGTCTATAACTTGCGCTACGAGGAGAAAGACATCACCTATCTGCGCTTTACCTTTGGCGGCGAGATTACCGGCCATGATGCCGCGCGAGAACTCGACACGGGTATTATTGCCGCGCGCTGGCTGACGCTCGACGAAATCCGTGCGCTGGCGCCGAAGCATCGCAGTCCGCTGGTTTTGCGTTGCATTGAAGACTGGCTGGCAGGCAAGCGTTATCCGCTTGAGCTGGTTACGCATTACGCATGAGGTGGCTGGCCTGCTTCCTGTTGCTATGTTCCTTTTCGCTCAAAGCCGAGGAACGCATTATCGTCTGCTTCAACTACGGGTGTTATGCGCAGGCTGAGGTGGTCTATAGCGATGAACAGTTGCGCGTGATTGGATTCCTCCTCGGCGAAGCGCGTGATGCGGCGCAGGAGCGCGATGCGATCAGTCTGGCGGCCGGTCGCATGCTCGGCTGGGCAGGAAAGCAGACGCCGATTTCCGCGGATCGGGGTGGTAACTATGCCGACGATGCGGTGTACGGCAAGATGGATTGCATTGATCATTCGACCACAACGACCCGATTATTGCGTTTGATGGAAGGCCAGGGCTGGCTGCGTTATCACCGGGTGCTTGAGCCCGAGTTGCGCATGCGCTTCTTTATCTTTATGCATTATTCGGCGCTGATCGAGGAGAAAGTTGCGGCTGTTGAGGGCGGGCAGCCAGAGCGTTATGTGGTGGATACCTGGTTTTTCGATAATGGTTTGCCTGCGGTCGTGATGCCGTTGGCGGAATGGCGCGCAGGGGGAGGCCCGAATGTCGGCGAGTGAGAACAAGGGCAGAACGGTCGTGGTCGGGCTCTCCGGTGGCGTTGATTCGGCGGTTGCAGCGCTGCTGCTGAAACAACAGGGTTGGAACGTGATTGGCCTGTTCATGAAGAACTGGGAGGACGATGACGACGACGAGTACTGTTCTTCGCGTGAGGATCTCGTTGACGTGATGAGCGTAGCCGACAAGATCGGCATCGATGTTGAAGTGGTGAACTTCGCCAAAGAATACCGCGAGCGGGTGTTCTCGATCTTCCTTGCGGAATACCAAGCGGGTCGCACGCCCAATCCGGATGTGCTGTGCAATTCCGAGATCAAGTTCAAGGCCTTTCTCGATCACGCCATGCACATGGGCGCCGACAAAATTGCGACCGGCCATTACGCCGGTGTGCGCGAGTTCGATGGCCGCTTTCAGTTGCTCAAGGCTGAGGACGGTACCAAGGATCAGAGTTATTTCCTGCACCGCCTTAACCAGCAGCAACTCTCAAAGACACTGTTCCCCTTGGCCGACATCTACAAACGCGATGTGAGAAAAATGGCCGAGGATGCAGGGTTGCACGTGGCAGTGAAGAAAGACTCGACCGGCATCTGTTTCATCGGCGAGCGTCCGTTCAAGGAATTTTTGATGCGCTACCTGACACCCAAGAAAGGCGAGATTCGCTGCCTGGATGATGAGCGCGTGGTGGGCGAGCACGATGGCTTGACCTATCACACCATCGGTCAGCGCAAGGGTCTGCACATCGGCGGGACAAAGAAGTACGCCAAAGATGGCGAGCACGATGCCTGGTTCGTGGCGAAGAAAGACATGGCCAACAATATCCTCTACGTGGTGCAGAGACATGATCATCCGGCCTTGCTGACCGAGACCTTGCAGGCCGATCAACTCACGTGGGTCGCGGACACGGTGCCGCGCACGCACTGGGTGTACTGCGCCAAAACGCGCTACCGGCAAGCCGATGCGCCGTGCGAGGTCGAGCGCATCGATGCGAAGGGCTGTGAGATCCACTTCGCCGAGCCGCAATGGGCGGTGACGCCTGGACAGTCGGTGGTGGTGTATGAGAGCCGCGTGTGTCTGGGTGGTGGGGTGATTGTTTGAGAATGAAGAACCTCTTTCAACGCAGAGCGCGCAGAGGCGCAGAGAACACAGAGTTGTTTCCGAAAACAATTTCTTGGATCTTCTCTCTATGCTCTCTGCGTCTCTGCGCACTCTGCGTTTAAGGGGCTGGATTTTGACAATCTCCTCTTTACAAAAAATTCCGCTGCGCGCCGTTCTCTGGAGTGTGGCACTGGCTGCGCTCGGCTATCTTGGCCTCTCGCTGTGGGCCGGTTGGCGGGATGTGGTCGCGGCTGTTGTGCTGGTCGGGCCGCTGGTACTGATCGGTTTGCTGGTGCTTTCCCTGGTCAACTACCTGCTGCGTTTCCTGCGCTGGGCGCGATATCTCGCGCTGCTTGATGCACCGGTGCCATGGCGCATCAATCTCGACGTCTATTTTTCCGGATTCGCGTTGACGACCAGCCCGGGAAAACTTGGCGAGATGCTGCGATCAGTACTGCTCAAGCCCCATGGTGTACCGGCGTCGGCCAGCATTGCCGCTTTCTTTGCCGAGCGGGTCAGCGATCTGCTGGCTATCCTCGTGCTCGCTGCCTTTGGCCTGTTGGCCTATGCGCCGGCACGCCCGGTCGTCGCGCTGGCGCTTCTGGCTGTGTTCGGTGCGTTGCTGCTGGTGCAGTGGACGTCGCTGATTACCCGCATCGACCGCTGGGCGCTGCATCGCTCGACGACGTGGGCGAGGTTCATCGTCAAACTGTGCGAAATCATTTTACATTTCCGGCGCTGTTTTTCTTTTTCTGCAATGTCGATGGGGCTGGTGATCGGTGTTGCCGCGTGGTTTGCCGAGGGCTTGGGTTTCTGGTGGCTGCTGAGTGCGCTGGGCCATCCGCTGCCGCTGACCACCGCTGTATTTATCTACGCCTTCGCCATGCTGGTCGGCGCGCTTTCTTTCCTTCCCGGTGGTCTGGGCAGTAGTGAGGCGGTGATGATTGGTCTGCTGGTGTTGAACGGATTTCCGGACGTTGCGGCAGTCACGGCAACGCTGATTTGCCGTCTGGCGACCTTGTGGTTTGCCTTCGGGCTCGGCGCAATTTTTCTGACGAGGCAGCGCTAACATGCCATTGCGTTCCTGGGGGCAATTGCCGGCTAAACCTGCTGCAGATGAGCGGTGGTTGAACGATCGCACGAACGCTCTTCCGGATGTGCAAGGCAGTGTGCTCGCATACGGCAACGGGCGTAGCTATGGCGATGTGTGCCTGAACAGTGGCTCAACGCTGTTGCATACACGCGGCCTGGATCGCTTTATTTCCTTTGATGAGGAGAGTGGTGTTTTGCGCTGTGAGTCCGGCGTTCTGCTCTCAGAGATTCTTGATTTGTTTGTGCCGCGCGGCTGGTTCCTCCCGGTGACGCCGGGAACGCGCTTTGTCACCGTTGGCGGAGCGATTGCCAACGACGTGCACAGCAAGAATCATCACGGTGCGGGGACGTTTGGTTGTCATCTGCGCCGCTTTGAACTGCTACGCTCCGACGGTTCGCGTCGTATTTGTTCGCCAACTGAAAGCGCCGACTGGTTTGCTGCGACGATTGGCGGGCTGGGCCTGACCGGCTTGATGACCTGGGTAGAGATCGGCTTGAAGCCGATTTCCAGTGTGCGAATTTGTGTCGAGAACACGCGCTTTAACGGCCTTGACGAGTTTTTTGCGCTCAACGCCGAAGCGGAGGCAAGGCACGAGTACACGGTGGCGTGGATCGATTGTCTGGCCGCAAAGCCACGTGGCTTCTTCATGGCAGGCGATCATGCGGTAGATGACAGATTTGAATCGAAGGTAAAGCGGCCGGCGAGCGTTCCGCTGATGCCGCCGTTCTCGCTGATCAACGGGCTGTCTTTGCACGCTTTTAATCAGGCCTATTACCATCGTCCTCTGCCGGCGAAGCAGGTGCTTCATTACGCCCCTTTCTTCTATCCGCTCGACAGCATCTTGCACTGGAACCGGCTTTATGGCCGACGCGGGTTTTTCCAGTATCAATTCGTTCTGCCGATGTCTGCACGAGTGGCTCTGGATGACATCCTGCGCAGTATCGCCGCAAGCGGGCAGGGCTCCTTCCTGGCGGTGCTCAAGACCTTCGGCAGCGTGCCCAGCCCCGGGATGCTTTCATTCCCCATGGAAGGCGTGACACTGGCGCTTGATTTTCCGAATCGCGGTGCGCAGTCACTGGCGCTGTTCGATCGTCTTGACGCCATTGTCAGCGCATCAGGCGGGCGGCTCTATGCGGCCAAGGATGCGCGCATGGAAGGCGATTTTTTCCGGCGCAGCTATCCGCGCCTAGGCGAGTTCATGCCGTTCCTTGACCCGAAGTTTTCGTCGGATTTTGCGCGGCGGGTATTGCGATGATGGCTTATCTAAAAACCGACGATAGTCTTATTTCCCTGTCCCAACCACTTTCATGAGTTCATCAAAGTCATCTGGTGGGTTTCCACCTTCCAGCATGCGTCGAAAAATGGTGTAGGGATCGGAAGAGGCGCCGTCCTTGCGCAAGGTATCCGCGTCGTTGAGCCAGATAAAAACGATGACCTTGTGCACTGACGAGAATTTGAAGAAGAGACGCATGCGGTCTGGCAAGCCGTGCCGCTTCACCCGTCGCCAACCAGTAAACCGGTCGCCCAGCGTCTTGCCAAGGCGGAAGTCAGAATGTTCGGGGTCACGCGGTACTGTCTCATGAACGATATGCACTAGGGCGGCGAAGAGCTTCACGTCGGGGTGAGACGCGAAATCACTCTCGCCGAGCTCCGCTTTGAGTTGTTTGACCCGTGCCCGCAAGGCGCGCCAGCGGACATCAAAGAGTTCGCCGAACCAGATTTGCCAGCCGTGGCTTTCGCGCGGCTTGGCCATCTCAGCCAAGATTGACGCCCTTCACCAGGGCAAGGTCATCCTCGGCATTGGCATCCGTGTAGGGAACCATTTTCGCGGGCTGCTGTGCCATGCGCGCATCCAGCAAGGCAAGGAATGGGGCTAGGGACGAATCCTCGGTCTCGGCCTCACCGGCCTTCGACAGATAGACTTCGCCGCTATCCGAAACACGATAGACCAAGCGGTCATTCTTGTGTAATCCGAGCACCTTGCGCACGGCATCGGGAATGGTTGTCTGGTAACGGGTCGTCAGCGTGGATTGGGCTTCGAGAACGGTCATGGCGCGGCTCCTACAGTAGCAACGGGAAAATGGTAATGCAAATGCATTGCCAATACAACCCCTTTAAGCCACTCTAAGCCGATGACAAGTCCGCTAAAATGGGTATCCTGTTTTCTGATGCGCCAGAGCAGACATTCGGCAACCGGTGTTGTCGGCCAAGAGCGGACGGTGACGACTCATAGCCAGACCGGTCACTCAGAGATGTTTGCTTGAGTCCCACATGGAATGACTCAAGACTTCCCATCATGAGGGCGTCTGTTTAACGCTGGGGCGTTTGAGAATATCTGGACAAAGGGTACCGTCAATCGCGTTTCTCCCCATAAAGGAGTCGGTAGTGACATTAGTGTTGGCATTACTAACGTTTATTTTCGTGATCATCTTTCTTATGTTCTCTGCAATCCAACCATCCAACCGAGACGAATGTGGCAACGCGCCCACTACCAAGGAGGCGCAAATACCATTTTCGGTTTTCCTCCTGAATGGATTCGGTATCTCATTCCCTCTGTGGGGGAGTGCATTGATTGGCTACTTGCTCGGAGTTCTAGGTGGAGTTGGCGTAAGAATAGAGTTAATTATGATGCTCGCGCCATTTATTGTCCCAATATGGGGGACAGTCATTATCAGCTCGTGGTCAGGCAAAGCTGCTCTTTTTACTGCGGTTTGCTATTACATCGGGGCACTGGTGGTCGCGCTCGGAATCGGAGGTTTAGCGTTAATTAAGACGGCGCCAGGAGGCCTTTACTGAATGGATCAATAGGCTAATCATGAAGTACCAAGGCTCGAAGGCAAAAGTTTTATTCGAGTTGTTGCGAAAGCAGATTCACCTCAATCACTCATTCCACCAACCTCCCGGGAAAGCCGCATAGGCCGACTCGTCATTTGGGCGTCCGCTTCCAAAACACTGGCCGGCCGGTTTGGGTCGCGAAGCGACAACCAACCAAGAGATTTCGCTGCCGGGAAGCGGTCATTGAACTTCAAGTTCGGTTGTCAAACTCACGTTTTCGTGTTTGCGTCAATTACTCCCCCCAGCAGTAAAAGCCGGACATCCGGAAATTTGAACGGTACGATTGATGTAGTTTTCTTTGCGATGCCTTTGCCTCTTTGCGGCTTTGCGGTAGATTTGGATTTTCAGGAGAGTTGTCATGCAAAAGATTTTGATCATCGGTGCCACCTCAGCCATCGCCGAAGCGACAGCCCGTTTGTGGGCAGCACGTGGCGATACGCTGTTTCTGGTGGGGCGCAGGCCGGAACGATTGGAAGTCATTGCTGCTGACTTGCGTGCGCGCGGTGCGGCAGCGGTTGGCTGCTATACCATGGATGCCTGCAACATGGCCGCCCATGCCGCGATGATTGAGGCCGCTGAAGCGAGCATGGGCGGGCTGGATATGGCGCTCATCGCCCACGGTTCGCTGCCGGATCAGAAAGCCTGCGAATGCTCTGTCGAGCAGACGCTCAATGAAATCAATACCAACGGCCTATCGGTCATCGCCTTGCTGACCCTGCTGGGTAACCGATTTGCAGCGCAGGGCAAAGGGAGTCTGGCAGTTATCAGTTCCGTTGCCGGCGACCGCGGGCGGCAGAGCAATTACGTCTATGGTGCGGCCAAGGGCATGGTTACGCTGTTCCTGCAGGGCTTGCGCAATCGTTTGTCAAAGAAAGGTGTGCAGGTACTGACTATCAAGCCGGGTTTTGTCGATACCCCGATGACTGCGGCGTTTACCAAGGGAGCCCTGTGGGCGAAATCTGACGTTATAGCCCTGGGTATTGTGCGCGCCATCGACAAGAAACGTGATGTGGTTTATCTGCCGGGCTTCTGGTGGTTGATCATGACGATCATCCGGCATATCCCCGAGTGCATCTTCAAGAAGCTCTCGCTGTAGTAACAAAAAGCCGCCTGCGGGCGGCTTTTTCAATGAGACTAGGGCGATCAGCCTTGCGGAACGGTATCCGCAAACGGCTGGCGCTGCATCAGTTTCTCATACAACTGGGCAAGGTTCGGGTAGGTTTCGCTCCAGTTGATTTCCGGGAAACGGAAGAGAAGGTAGCCCAGAGCACAACCGACGCCAACGTCGGCCAGCGAGAAATGCGTGCCCATGCACCAGGTATTTTCACCAAGCTGTTCGGCCATGTATTCGAGGCCGCTCAGGATTTTGTCTTGCTGACGGGCGATCCAACTCGCACTTTGTTGTTCCTGCGGGCGTTTTCTTTCGAGAAAGATCAGTGCCGCAGAGTCACAGATGCCGTCAGCGACTGCACACCAGCGCTTGACTTCAGCGCGCTCGCGGTTGGATTCGGGCATCAGCTTGTTGTTTGGAGCCACGCTGTCGATGTATTCGACGATCACGCGGGAGTCAAAGAGGACGGTGGAATCATCAAGAATCAAAACCGGGATTTTGCCCAGCGGATTGATGTTCGGTACTTTTGTTTCAGGCGTCCAGGGAGAATCCACTTCAAATTCGTGTTCAATTTTCTTTTCGGCCAGTACGATTTGCACTTTGCGCACAAACGGGCTAGTCAGTGATCCTATGAGCTTCATCTGCTTCCTGTTGAGTAAGATTCAGCTAGATTATAGCATTTCAGGCGCAATCGATTTGCTGGAGGATTTGCCGGACGGGTAAAATAGTAGGCTTACTGCGAAGGATATGCTTTATGTCATATAACACTCTCACGGCGCTTTCGCCGCTCGACGGCCGCTATGCTTCCAAGGTTGACGCATTGCGTCCCCAGTTTTCGGAGTTTGGCCTGATCCGTCGTCGCTTGCAGGTCGAGATCGAATGGCTCAAGGCGCTGGCGGCAGAGCCGCATTTTGCCGAAATCCCCGCCTTTTCGCCGGTGACCGTTGCCGCGCTCGATCAATTGGTGGCGGGCTTCGGACCGGAACAGGCGGCCGAGGTCAAGGAAATCGAAGCCGTCACCAACCATGACGTCAAGGCTCTTGAATACTGGATCAAGAAGCGTCTGGCCGACAATGCCGAGGTGATGCGGGTTTCCGAGTTTATCCACTTTGCGTGCACCTCCGAAGACATCAACAATCTGTCGCATGCCCTGATGCTCAAATCGGCACGCGATGCAACGATGTTGCCCTTGTTCGACCAACTGGTCGCCCGTTTGCGCGATCTCGCGCATGAACACGCCGAACTGCCGATGATGGCGCGTACGCACGGCCAACCGGCAACGCCGACGACGATGGGCAAGGAAATGGCCAACGTGGTCTATCGCCTTGAGCGCGCCCGTTCCCGTATCGCCGAAGTCAGCCTGCTTGGCAAGATCAACGGCGCGGTTGGGAACTACAACGCGCATCTTGCTGCTTATCCAGCTTTTGACTGGGAAACGTTCGCCCAAGGCTTTGTCCAGTCTCTGGGGCTGGAGTTCAATCCTTATACGATTCAGATCGAGCCGCACGATACCATGGCCGAGCTGTACGATGCGTTTGCGCGTGCCAATACGATCATGATTGATCTGGATCGCGATGTCTGGGGCTATATCTCCCTCGGTTTCTTCAAGCAGAAGCTCAAGGCCGGCGAGGTGGGTTCGTCGACCATGCCGCACAAGGTCAACCCCATTGATTTCGAGAATTCCGAAGGCAATCTCGGCCTGGCCAATGCGGTGCTGAAACACCTCTCCGAGAAGCTGCCGATTTCGCGCTGGCAGCGTGATCTGACCGATTCGACGGTGCTGCGCAATATGGGCGTGGCACTCGGCTACACGCTGCTTGGCTACGATTCGCTGCTGCGCGGCCTGAACAAGCTGGAAGCCAATGCCGACTGCCTGCACGCGGATCTGGATGCCAACTGGGAGCTGCTGGCCGAGCCGATCCAGACCGTGATGCGCCGTTATGGCATTGCCAATCCCTATGAAAAACTCAAGGAGCTGACCCGGGGTACGCGTGTCTCGCGCGAGGGTATGCAGGCCTTCGTACAGTCGCTCGATATTCCGCAAGCGGCGAAGGATGACCTGCTCAAACTCACGCCCTGGGATTACCTCGGCAAAGCCGCCGAACTGGCACGGAGGATTTGATGAGCATGGATGCAGAACAAACTGAACCCGTAGAACAGGTCGTAAAAAAGGTTTCGCAATTTGCTGCCAATCTGAAAAAGCTGCCGGGCATCTCGCATCTGGCAGCCATTAATCTGCTGGATGCCGATGGCCATGTGCTGGCGACAATCGAGAACAAGGCGGGCAGCCAAGGTTCGTTGGCCGTTTATAACCACCTGGCGCAAACCTGGGGCGCCATTACGCCGGACGCGGCCAAGAAGGGGCTGGAGATTTTTGCCGAGCACACCGACGATGCCAAGGCGCATCCTGGAAAACACCCCAACATCGACCGCCTGATTGCGCTTGTTGAAAATAAAGAGACTTTGCGCATCAAACACGTCTTCGCAGTCTGATATTTAGGACGGCCTGCAGGCTAATATCCACGGGCATCTTCGTTAAAGATACTTTGGAACGCCCGTGTATTGGCGATCTTCGGAATGGCTTGCTGTAGATCGCCATTTAACAAGCGTTTCCATCGAGTTCGTTCTAAACGCCTTTATCTATGCGGGATCTGGCGACGTCCGCTGCAGACAATGCCAAGGAACTATTTTCAACGCGGGTTGTTTAACGTAGGCATCATCAACCACTAACGGAGAGATAAAAATGAAGAGAATCGCAGCAGCTTTACTCATCGTCGGCTTTGCCGGCACCGTTTTCGCCCAGCAAACCCTCAAACCGGAAGAAATGATCAAGATCCGCAAGTCCGGCTACGCCTTCATGTCCTGGAATATGGGCAAGATCAAGGCCAATCTCGATGGAACCTTCAACAAGGAGCAGGTGATCGCTGCCGCCAATGTGGTTGCGGCGACCGCCAATTCCGGCATGGGCGCGCTTTTTGGTCCAGGGACCGACAAGGAAGTGGCCGGTGAGAAGACGCGCGTCAAACCGGAGTTCTTCCAACAGCCTGACAAGGTCAAGGAAGCCGCTGTAAATTACATCCGCGAAGCCAACGAGTTGGCCAAGGTTGCCGCGACCGGTGACGTGGCCGCGATCAAGGTGCAGTTTGGCAAGACGGGAGCTAGCTGCAAGGCGTGCCACGATCAGTTCCGCAACGACTAATGAGAGACTGCTGCGCGGGGCAATCGCTGTGTTGCCCGACGCTCGGACGCTGCGCCTACCTTGATGGTATGTCTTGCTTCCTGCGCGACGGGCGCCTTGCGCTTATCCCCGCTCGCTAGTCTCTCGAATGCCTGACCGGGTCGCCTTCGGGCGGCCTTGTTCGTTCACCACGCCGGGGTTGCCGGAGCGGTGGCAGGCGCTGGCGGCGGCGCAGGTAGCCATGCGCCGGAGCCGCCATAGACTGCAGCCAGGGCGATTGCGAGGGCGGCAATGAAGGCGACTGCGTTGCCACCCTTGGCGGGCTCGGCATTTTCACCTTGTCCGGGTTCAAGATCCTTCCAGCCGGTAAGCATCGGCTTGATCAGCTTTTCTTTCTTGACGTGGGTGTAAAACAGGATTGCGCCAAGGTGAAGGATAATCAAGGCTATCAGCAGGTTTGAAGCGAGTTCGTGCACTCCATGCAAGCGGTCACTGAGTCCTTTGCTGATCAGGCTATAGAGATGGCCCTGAAAGGCGATGTCATCGTTGTTGAATAATCCGGTAGCGACTTGCAGGGCGATGATGCCCAGCAGACCAAAGACCGAGAAGGCACCCAGCGGATTGTGGCCGATGCCCTTCCATTGGCCGCGCAGGTAGGCTAGAACCGAGGCCGGCGTCGGGAAAAAATTGGCAAAGCGCGCATGGGTCGAGCCGATAAGCCCCCAGACGAGGCGGAACACAATCAGGCCAAGGATGGCAAGGCCGATCTGGCCATGCCAGTCCATGGCGTTGCCGCCGATCTTTACCGTAATGAAGGCGCAAGCGATGAGGATGACCAGCGACCAGTGAAAGAGTCGCGTGGGCAGATCCCACAGTTTGATGCGTTTGCTCATGCTCATGTGAACGCTCCTCTCCAGAAAGACAAAAGGCGGGAAAGTGTCTGGCTTCCCCGCCTTGCTCAAGACCGCAACAGCAACCCGGGGTTAAGACGACGGCACCGTCCTCGTTGGCACCCTCAACCTGCTTCTTCGGCTTGATGAAGTGTTCGCGCGAAACGCCGAGCCACATGACCAACGGTGCGGCGACCAGCACCGACGAGTAGATGCCGAAGCAGATACCGATGGTTAACGCCAGCGCAAAGTAGTGCAGGGTCGCGCCACCGAAGAGCAGCATCGACAGCACCATCAACTGCGTACAGCCGTGAGTGATGATGGTGCGCGAGATGGTGCTGGTGATGGCGTGGTCAAGCACCTGTGGAACCGTCAGGCCACGCACCTTCTTGAAGGTTTCGCGCACCCGGTCAAAAACAACCACCGACTCGTTGACTGAGTAACCGAGTACAGCCAGAACTGCGGCTAGAACGGAGAGTGAGAACTCCCACTGGAAGAAGGCAAAAAAACCGAGAATAATGATCACGTCGTGCAGGTTGGCGATGATGGCCGAGACCGAAAAGCGCCACTCGAAACGCATGGCCAGATACAACACGATGCCAACGATAACCAGCAGCAAGGCCAGCGAGCCGTTTTCGGCGAGTTCCTTGCCGACCTGAGGGCCGACGAATTCGACGCGGCGCAAGTTGGCACCGGGTGCCTCGACATCCAGTACGGCCATGACGGCCTCACCGATTTTTGCCGAACTCTGTTCTGCCTTGAGCGGCAGGCGGATCATTACCTCCTGGCTTGAACCGAAGTTCTGCACGGCGATGTCCTTGTAGCCGGCCTTGTCCAGACCGGCACGGATATTTTCAAGATTGGCCGCCTGCGAATAGTTGACTTCGATCAGCGTCCCGCCGGTGAATTCAACCGAGAGATGCAGGCCGCGGCTGAACAGAAAGAACACCGCTAGTAGAAAGGTGACCAGCGAGATGACGTTGAATACCAGCGCGTGGCGCATGAAGGGGATGTCTTTTTTGATGCGGAAGAATTCCATTTTCTTGCGTCCTTATTTGGCAGTTGCCGCTACGCTGGTGCTATTGCCTGGTTTCCAGATTTGCCCGATGGCCAGCGATTTGACCTTGCGGCGGCCGTAAATCAGGTTGATCATGGCGCGCGAAACCACCACGGCGGAGAACAGGGAGGTCAGAATGCCCAGGCAGTGCACCACGGCAAAGCCGCGAACCGGGCCGGAGCCGAAGATGAGCAAGGCAATACCGGCGATCAGCGTCGTGATGTTCGAGTCGAGAATGGTATCAAAGGCACGGTCGTAACCCGTATGGATGGCCGCCTGCGGGGTTGCACCATTGCGCAATTCTTCACGGATGCGTTCGTTGATCAGCACGTTGGCGTCAATGGCCATACCCAGCGCCAGTGCAATGGCGGCAATGCCCGGCAGCGTCAGTGTGGCTTGCAGCAGCGAGAGCAGCGCTACCAGGAAGAGCAGGTTGGAGGCCAGAGCAATGACCGAAACGAGACCGAACAGCATGTAGTACAGGATCATGAAGGTCGAGATGGCGGCAAAGCCCCACATCGTCGAATGAAAGCCCTTCTGGATATTGTCGGCGCCGAGGCTCGGGCCGATGGTGCGTTCTTCAATGATTTCCATCGGTGCGGCGAGCGAGCCGGCACGCAAGAGCAATGCCGTGTCGTTGGCTTCCATGGTGCTCATGCTGCCGGAAATCTGGACGCGGCCGCCCCCGATTTCAGTGCGGATGACCGGTGCCGTGACGACTTCCCCCTTGCCCTTTTCTATGAGCAGAATGGCCATGCGCTTGCCGACGTTCTCGCGCGTAATTTCCTTGAAAATACGTGATCCGGCCGAGTCCAGGCTGAGGTGAACCGCCGCTTCCTGCGTCTGGTTGTCGAAGCCGGGCTGGGCATCGGTCAGCCGGTCGCCAGTCAGTACCACTTGCTTCTTGACCAGCAAAGGTCTGCCACCTCGTTCTACATAAAGCTCGGAACCAAAAGGCACTTGCCCAGACTGGGCTGCTTCCAGCGCGCCAGGTGTTTCGTCGACCATGCGGATTTCCAGCGTCGCTGTGCGTCCGAGAATGTCCTTGGCCTTGGCCGTGTCCTGCACACCCGGCAGTTGCACCACGATGCGGTCTGCGCCCTGTTGTGCAATGACCGGTTCGGCAACGCCGAGTTCGTTGATCCGGTTGTGCAAGGTGCCCATGTTTTGCTTGATGGCAAATTCCTGAATACGTTTCATGGCCACTGGCTTGAGCGTGGCGGCCAGATTAAGATCAGTACCATTCCCTTGATCGGCAAGCTGCAGATCCGGTTGGCTGTCTTCCAGAACGATGCGCGCCTTGTTGCGCGTTTCCTCATCGCGGAAACGAATGACAATGCGTTCACCCTCCCGGCCGATGCCGCCGTGACGAATGTTTTTGTCGCGCAGCAGGCTGCGCAAATCGGCGCTGATGGAATCAAGACGCTTGGTCAGCGCCCCCTTCATGTCGACCTGCAGCAGAAAATGCACGCCGCCGCGCAAGTCAAGGCCGAGGTACATCGGCAAGGCGCCCAGATTGGTCAGCCATTGCGGCGAACTGGAGAGCAGATTCAGTGCAACGACGTACTGCGGGTCGGCCGCGTTCGGGTTGAACTGTTTTTCGAGCAGATCCTTGGCTTTAAGCTGGGTGTCGGTATCTTTCAGACGAACCTTGACCCCGTTGGTGTCGAGGAAAGTCCCATTGCTATCAACACCCGCTGACTTGAGAGTGCTCTCGACACGTTCCAGCGTTTTGGTATCGACCTTGAGCGTGGCCTTGGCACTGGAAACCTGAACGGCAGGTGACTCACCAAAGAAGTTCGGCAGGGTGTAGATAAAGCCGATCACCAGCGCAAAGGCGACGATGAGGTATTTCCAGAGCGGATAGCGGTTCATGGGGGCGGAGAGGAGTTAGGCGTTAGGAATTGGGATTCAGGAGTTGGTTTGAGGAAAGGAGAATTTTCTCCTCACTCCTCACACCTCACGCCTCACAGACTTTTAAGCGTGCCTTTGGGCAGAACCAGCGAGATGGCAGGCCTCTGCATCTGGATCTCAACGTTTTCGGCAATGGCTATGGTTACGAAATCATCGCCGACCTTGGTGATGCGCCCTGCCAGGCCGCCCTGGGTAATGACTTCGTCGCCTTTGGCCAGCGCGTCGACGAGCGCCTTGTGTTCCTTGGCCTTTTTCATTTGCGGACGAATCATCAGAAAGTAGAGCACGGCAAACATCACGATGATGGGCAGAAACTGCATGACACTGTCCATTGGGCCGGCTGCGGCTGCGGCTGCGGTTTGAGCATGAGCGTTGCTGATCAGCACATTAGTCTCCTAAGAAAAAATAAACACGGGAAGTGTTTGAAAATAAGCGGGCTATTGTATCACTCTGGCCTGTTGGCTGCGCCCTGCATGGAAAGAAGCAACCATTCCGGCAAGTTGGCCGGCGGCAATGGCTTCGCGCAATTCGCGCATAAGTACCTGGTAATAGTGCAGATTGTGCAGGGTGTTGAGTTGCGCCCCGAGAATTTCGCCGATCCGATGCAGGTGATGCAGATAGGCGCGACTAAAATTACGGCAGGTGTAGCAGTCGCAGCTTTCGTCAAGTGGCCGCGTGTCCTGCTTGTACTGGGCGTTCTTGATCTTGATGTCGCCGAAACGAGTGAACAGGTGGCCGTTGCGCGCGTTGCGCGTGGGCATGACGCAGTCGAACATGTCGATGCCGGCCTGTACGGCGGCCACCAGGTCTTCCGGCGTGCCGACGCCCATCAGGTAGCGCGGCTTGTCCTGCGGCAGGCGCGGTGCGGTATGGGCCAGGATGCGTGCCATCTCGTCTTTCGGTTCGCCGACCGACAGTCCGCCGATAGCCATGCCGTCAAAGCCGATATCACAGAGTCCGGCCAGTGACTCGTCGCGCAAATCCTCGTACATGCCGCCTTGCACAATGCCGAACAGGGCATTGGTGTTGCCCAGACGTTTGTGTTCGTCGTGCGAACGCTGCGCCCAGCGCAGCGAAAGGCGCATCGAATCGGCGGCCTGTGTTGGCGTGGCCGGATAGGGTGTGCACTCGTCGAAAATCATCACGATGTCCGAGTTCAGTGTGTGCTGGATCTGCATCGAGATTTCCGGGGTCAGAAAGAGCTTGTCGCCGTTGATCGGCGAGGAAAACTTGACGCCCTCCTCGGTGATCTTGCGTAACGCCCCGAGTGAAAAGACCTGGAAACCGCCGGAGTCGGTGAGGATCGGGCCGTCCCAACCCATGAACTTGTGCAGGCCGTCGTGCGCGGCAATAACCTCAAGGCCGGGGCGCAGCCACAGGTGGAAGGTGTTGCCGAGACAGATCTGCGCGCCGATTTCAGTGAGATCGCGCGGCGTCATGGCCTTGACTGTGCCATAGGTGCCGACCGGCATGAAGACGGGGGTTTCGACCACGCCGTGGGCGAGGGTCAGACGGCCGCGTCGGGCGGCGCCATCGGTGGTGAGGAGTTCGAAGTTCATTGGAAGTGTCCGGGTAGAAAACGTCCACCGCAGAGGCGCAGAGGCGCAGAAGGAACGCAGAGAAATGCAAACAATGTCCCCTTTCGGGGTTTTTCTGCGAATCTCAGCGACTCTGCGTCTCTGCGGTGGATTTTGATCGTTTTCATTTCTGTTTTTCCAGAAGCATCGCATCGCCATAGCTGAAGAAGCGGTAGCCTTGTTCAATCGCGTGTTGGTAGGCGGCGCGGATGGTTTCGCTGCCGGCAAAGGCCGAGACGAGCATGAGCAGTGTCGATTTTGGCAAATGGAAGTTGGTAATCAGCCGGTCGACAACACGAAAGCGATAGCCGGGTGTGATGAAGATGTCGGTTTCAGCCGCGCCGGCTTTGAGTTCACCGTCGCGTGCCGCCGCTTCGAGGGCGCGCAGGCTGGTCGTGCCGACGGCAATGATGCGGCCACCGCGCTTGCGCGTTGCAGCGATAGCATTCGCGGTGGCTTGAGGTATTTTGAAACGCTCCGAATGCATGCGGTGCTCGGCAAGCTTGTGCACGCGCACCGGCTGGAACGTGCCGGCACCGACGTGTAGTGTCAGCCAGGCGAGTTCGGCACCGTGTTTGACCAGTTGTTGCAGCATCGCGTCGTCGAAGTGCAGTCCGGCCGTTGGCGCTGCCACGGCGCCAAGGTTATGGGCGAAGACTGTCTGGTAACGTGTATCGTCGGTTTGCCCGGCCGCGTGGGTGATGTAGGGGGGCAACGGCAAGTGGCCGTAGGCTTCGATAAGCGCATGGAGATCGCCGTCACCGACGAGTTCAAGCGCAAAGAATTCGTCTTGCGCGCCGGTGCGGCCGTTGATGGTGAGTGTGATTGCGTTTTCCAGAGTGATCCGGCTGCCCGGCTTGGGCGACTTGCTGGCGCGAATTTGCGCAACAGCATGGCGGGGATCGGTGATGCGTTCGATCATCACCTCAATCTGGCCACCGCTTTCCTTCTGACCGAAAAGGCGCGCCTTGATCACACGGGTGTCGTTGAAAACCAGCAGATCGCCGGGTTCAATCAGTTGTGGAAGATCAGTAAAGTTGCGGTCATCTTGTTTCTCATGGGTCAGATGCAAAAGCCGGCTGGCCGTGCGTTCGACGGCCGGATGCTGGGCGATCAACTCGGGCGGCAGGTGGAAATCAAAATCGTCGAGAGTGAGCATGCGGAAAAATGTCGGCTGGGCGGCTTGTCGGTTAGGGTCGAATCGAGGATAATTCGGCCTCCCGCGGTTCGTCTCATGCGAACCTTTGCCCCGATGGCGGAATCGGTAGACGCACTGGATTCAAAATCCAGCGCCGCAAGGCGTGCCAGTTCGACTCTGGCTCGGGGCACCAAAAAACCTCAATAAATCAATTAGTCACAAAGCGTTGGATTATACCATGCGAGCTTCTTGTGCAGGCTGACCACGGTGCCGACAATGATCAGTGCCGGTGAGGTGATGCCGGCCGCCTGGACCTTTCCGGGCAGGGTGGCGAGATCTGCAGTGACCACACGTTGTCGTTTTGTGCTGCCGTTTTGCACGACGGCGGCCGGATGCGTTGCCGGCAAGCCATGCGCCATCATCTGCCGGCAAATCTCGCTGATCCCACCGATCCCCATGTAGAAAACGACGGTTTGATTCGGTCGCGCCAAGGCCGGCCAGTCAAGGTTTACACTGCCGTCCTTGAGATGGCCGGTGGCGAATGTGACGGTTTGAGCATGATCGCGATGGGTTAGTGGAATGCCGGCATAGGCGGCACATCCCGCCGCTGCGGTTACACCGGGAACAACTTCAAACGGGATGCCGAATTCGCACAAGGTCTCGATTTCTTCGCCGCCCCGTCCGAAGATGAAAGGGTCGCCGCCTTTGAGGCGAACGACTTTTTTCCCCTCTTGCGCCAACTGTACCAGCAGCAGGTTGAGTTCGTCCTGCGGCACGGTGTGATTCGAGGCTTTTTTTCCGACACAGATTTTTTGCGCATCGCTGCGCATCAGGTCGAGAACGCCATCGGCAATCAGATGGTCGTGCACAACGACATCCGCCTCGCCAATCAAGCGGGTGGCCCGTACTGTCATGAGGTCAAGCGCGCCGGGACCGCTTCCGACAAGAAAGACAATTCCGGATTGAGCTGGGTTTTGAGTCGGATTCATTGCTGTTTGGCGATGGGTAGGGGGCGATTCGATCGAAGCGTAAGCATAAGTGCCAAGCGCGATCAGTTCAACAGTTCTTTCTTATTTATTGCGCAATAAATTGCAGAGAGCGTAAAAATGTTGATATGGGTCAAAGAATTGGAATTACAATCAGATCACTCTTGCGGACAGTATCTGAGGAGTCCTTTTAGGGGCGGTTTCTGATTTCAAATGGAGAGGATAATTTATGCACAAGAAAATTCGTAATGCGTTGATGCTGGCACTGTTACCGCTGGCGATGAACGTCGCCTTTGCCGCGCCCAAAGCGGCCAAAGAGGCTCCGGCAGCGGTGCCGGCGACTCCGACGCTATCGGCCGAAGACAAGGCTGCAATGGGCAAAATTTATTTCGAACGTTGTGCCGGCTGTCATGGCATGTTGCGCAAGGGCGCCACCGGCAAGAACCTTGAGCCGCAGAACACCGCCAAACTGGGTGCGTCGCGCCTTGAAAAAATCATGGCCTACGGTACTGAAGGCGGCATGGTGAACTTCGACGACATTTTGTCGAAGAAAGAGATCGCCAATATGGCGATCTACCTTCAGATGCCGGCTGAAGCGCCGCCCGAGTGGAGTCTGGCGGACATCAAGGGAAGCTGGAAGCTGTTGATTCCGGTTGCTCAGCGCCCGACCAAGCAGATGAACAATGTCAATCTCAAGAACGTCTTCTCGGTCACCTTGCGTGATTCCGGTGAAGTTGCACTGATTGACGGCGACAAGAAGGAAATCTGGGCCGTCATCAAGACCGGTTACGCCGTGCATATCTCGCGCATGTCGACCTCCGGCCGTTATGTTCACGTTATCGGTCGCGATGGTCGTTATGACCTGATCGACATGTGGTCTGAAAAGCCCACCACGGTCGCTACACTGAAGGCTGGCTTCGAGGCGCGTTCGATTGAAACGTCCAAGTTCAAGGGTTACGAAGACAAGTACGCTGTTGTCGGTTCCTACTGGCCACCGCAGTACACCATTCTTGACGGTCTGACCCTCGAGCCGCTGAAGAACGTTTCCACCCGTGGCAATACCATCGAAGGTGCCTATCACCCCGAGCCGCGCGTGGCCTCGATTGTTGCATCCGAGATCAAGCCTGAGTTTGTGATCAACGTTAAAGAAACCGGCATGATCAAGCTGGTTGATTACTCCGACATCAATAATCTCAAGGAAATCACGATCAATTCCGCCAAGTTCCTGCATGACGGTGGCTGGGATTCGACCAAGCGTTACTTCCTGGTGGCCGCCAATGCGTCTAACAAGGTCGCCGTGGTTGATACCAAGGAAGGCAAGCTGGCAGCGATTGTTGATACGGCCAAACTTCCGCATCCGGGACGTGGTGCCAACTTTGTGCATCCGAAATTTGGTCCGGTTTGGGCGACGTCGCACCTCGGTGCCGACGTGATCAGCCTGATTGGTACCGATCCAGCCGGGCATCCGCAACAAGCCTGGAAGGTGGTTCAGGAGTTGAAGAACCACGGCGCCAACTCACTGTTCGTCAAGACGCATCCAAAGTCAGGCAATCTGTGGGCAGATGCGCCGCTCAATCCGGATGCCAAGCTGGCGGGTTCCGTCTCGGTGTACAAGATCTCCGAGTTGGGTAATCCGGATGCCAAGGCAGAAATCATCGATATCGCGGCAGCAGCCAATCTGGGCAAGACCAAGGGCTTGCAGCGTGTGGTACACGGTGAGTACAACGAGAAGGGCGATGAAGTTTGGTACTCGGTGTGGACCGGTAACAAGACCGAGCCGTCAGCCATCGTGGTTCTGGATGACAAG
>JANNGP010000068.1:0-13411 GCA_031403915.1 Betaproteobacteria bacterium | reverse complement strand
AGCACATCGTGGAAGCCGAAGTAACGCTCCCACCAGGGGTTGAGTTGATCAAGCGCGACCCTCCGGTCATCCGCCTAGAGATTCTCGAGCCGAAGACCGAACCGAAGAACGGAGCACGGAAATGAGCCAGACCGATCCCCGCACCCCCACGCCGCCCGCCCGCACCCGTCAACTCTTCGGGCGATGTGGCGTTGGTTTTTGGTAACGAGACCTCGGGTTTGTCCAATGCTGAAGTGCAGCGTTGCCAACGCACGGTTTTTATTCCTGCCAACCCGGAATACACGTCGCTCAACCTTGGATCAGCGGTGCAACTGCTGTGCTACGAACTGCGATTGGCTGCATTTGAGGGACGTCCGCCGGTGGTGAGTAAAGCGATCCCTTTTGCAACGCCGTTAGCGACCAATGACGATATTGAACGGCTCTATGCTCACCTTGAGCGTGTCATGGTTGAGACTCGTTTTCTTGATCCGCAACGCCCGAAACGCTTGATGCCCAAGTTGCGTCGTCTATTCGCTCGTGCTGAATTGGAACGAGATGAGATAAATATTCTGCGCGGTATTCTTGATGCGGTTGAAAAATCTATCGCCAAACAGTGATCCCGCTGTCGATCAATTTTTCAGATTTTCAGATTGTTGCTCTTCAATGTTGATAAAAACAGTCGGGTATTATAGAATTACCCATATGAGCATTAAGGAGTATTTATTTCATGTTTAGCCGCCTGCGCGAAGACATCCGATCGGTTTTTGACCGTGACCCTGCCGCCCGAACGTCCTGGGAGGTTCTGACCTGCTATCCAGGTGTGCACGCGGTGGCCTTGTATCGATTCTCGCATTGGCTGTGGACTCATCAGTTGCGTTGGTTTGGTCGTTTCATGTCGCATCTGGCACGCTTTTTAACCGGAATCGAGATTCACCCCGGTGCGACGATTGGTCGGCGATTTTTTATAGACCACGGCATGGGCGTGGTGATTGGCGAAACAGCGATTATTGGTGACGACGTGACGCTTTATCATGGCGTCACACTGGGTGGCACATCGTGGAACAAAGGGAGACGCCATCCCACGCTGGAAGATGGCGTTGTTATTGGTGCCGGAGCACAAGTTCTGGGGCCGATCACCGTGGGTGCCCGAGCCAAGGTTGGTTCAAACGCGGTGGTGGTGAAGGATGTTCCTCCCGGAACGACAGCGGTGGGCAATCCGGCACGCATCATCGATAGCCAGCAAGCCCAGAAGCGCGAAGAAAAAGCAGGCCAGATGGGATTCTCGGCCTATGCCCTGGCAGGGAATAATCAGGATGATCCTCTGGCCAAGGCAATACATGGGCTTCTTGATCATGCTGTTGATACCGACCGGCGCATTGATGTTCTGCTCAAAAAGCTCGAACAAACTGGCGTGTGTGTTGAAGACGAGTTGGCGACTGCCGACAAATTTGATCCCAAATACCTGAGTAAAATAGTTGACTAATTTGCGGAACTTTTTGTATAGTTGACTGAACCAATCAAGTATTAACCAGGAGGTAGTATGCGATTGACAACCAAAGGTCGTTTTGCAGTTACGGCAATGATAGATTTGGCGCTACGCAGCGGTGATGGCCCGGTAACTCTGGCCGGTATCAGTGATCGACAGAAAATTTCGCTTTCTTACTTGGAGCAGTTATTCGGTAAGTTGCGCCGATCAAGTCTGGTGGATAGCGTGCGCGGCCCAGGTGGTGGCTACTGTCTGGCGCGGCCTGTTGGGCAAATTACCGTTGCCGATATTGTACGCGCCGTTGATGAATCCTTTGATGCAACCCAGTGTGGCGGCAGAGAAAACTGCAAGGACGAAGACCGCTGCATGACGCACGATCTGTGGTCCACGCTGAACTTCAAGATGTATGAGTATCTGACTTCGGTTGCCTTGTCCGATCTGGTCGATAGCCAGTTGAAGAAGGTTGGTGGGAATGTCTCGATTCTCATGGATGTGCGACGTGTCGGGCCGAGCCCGCGAGCCAAGGCGATGACTGCGCAGGCCTGAATTCCCCATGTTTGCTCCTGTCTATCTTGACCACAATGCGACAACACCTCTCGAACCGGAGGTGCTGGAGGCAATGCTGCCCTGGCTGTCCAGGCAATTTGGCAATGCATCGAGCCGTCATGACTATGGGCGCGCGGCGCGACGTGCCATAGACGAAGCACGGAGCAAGGTGGCAGCGGCGGTAGGTGCGCATTCAACAGAAGTAATATTTACCAGCGGCGGTTCGGAAGCCAACAACCTGTTTGTCAAAGGAGCCGCGGCATGCATGAAGCCCGGATTGCTGGCAGTAAGTGCGATTGAGCATCCGTGTGTGATAAAGCCGGCTGAGCAACTGGTAAGGCGCGGATGGATGCTGCACAAGCTGGCTGTTGATGCTGATGGACGAATTGAATCTGCTGATTACGCTGCGCTGATACAGCAGAAACCAAAACTGGTATCCGTCATGCTCGCCAACAATGAAACCGGTGTTGTGCAAAATATTGATGTGTTAGCTTCACAAGCGAAAGCTGTAGGCGCCGTGTTCCACAGCGATGTTGTCCAGGCCGTGGGTAAAGTGGCGGTGGATTTTCGCAGTTTGAATGCGCATGGCGTGCAAGCCATGACACTTTCAGCGCACAAAATTGGCGGTCCCAAGGGTGCGGCGGCGCTGGTGCTGGATAAACGGGTTGAGCTTGAACCGTTGATTGCGGGCGGCGGGCACGAACACGGATTGCGTTCTGGCACTGAAAATGTTGCAGCGATTGTCGGTTTTGGTGTGGCTTGTGATTTGGCTGTTCATCGTCTGGCAGAGACGATACCGAGGCTTCTAGCGTTGCGAGTCCGGCTGGAACAGGGCTTGTCTGCCATGGGGGCTATTCTTTTTGGCGTCGGTGTTGAACGATTGCCGAATACGCTTTACTTTGCGTTCCCGAACCTTGACGGCGAAACTCTGGTTGGGCAGCTGGATCGAGCCGGGTTTGCGCTGGCCAGCGGGGCGGCTTGTTCAAGTGCCAATCCTGAGCCTTCACATGTGTTGCGGGCAATGGGCGTAGCGCCCGAGCTGACCCGTTCTGCCGTACGCATCAGTCTGGGGGCAAGCAACACGGCAGAACAAATTGAAGGTTTTTTAATGACACTGCAGGCAACAATAGAAAAACTGCGGCGTTTGACCGCAATTGCGGTCTAACAGAAAGGGCATTGATTGTCTGCCAAACCAATTATGAGAGTCACTGGATTGCCCTTTTCCCTCACCCCCGACCCCTCTCCCAATGGGCGAGGGGAGGTTCGTGAGTCGCTTGCGCGACTTTCATGTTGAAGAATGGAGTGAAAGCAATGTTGAAACTGCCGATCTATCTGGATTATTCGGCAACCACACCGGTAGACCCGCGCGTGGCAGAAAAAATGATTCCCTACATCGTTGAGAAATTCGGTAACCCGGCGTCACGTTCACACGCCTTTGGCTGGGAATCGGAAGCGGCAGTAGAAGAAGCCCGCGATGAAGTGGCCAAGCTGGTGAACGCTGACCCGAAGGAAATTGTGTGGACCTCCGGTGCAACCGAGTCGAACAATCTCGCTCTCAAAGGCGCGGCAAACTTCTATTCGGGCAAGGGCAAGCATCTGATCACCTTGAAAACCGAACACAAGGCTGTGCTCGATACCTGCCGAGAGCTTGAGCGCCAGGGATTCGAGGTGACTTATCTGGATGTGCAGGAAAACGGGCTGCTCGACATGGATGTGTTCAAAGCGGCGTTGCGCCCGGACACTATTCTGGTTTCGGTGATGTTCGTTAACAACGAAATCGGTGTCGTTCAACCGATTGCTGAAATCGGTGAAATTTGCCGTGAGAAGGGAATCATCTTTCACGTTGACGCAGCGCAGGCGACCGGCAAGGTTGAGATCGACCTTGCCAAACTCAAAGTCGATCTGATGAGTTTTTCTGCACACAAGACCTATGGTCCGAAAGGCATCGGCGCGCTCTATATTCGTCGCAAGCCGCGTGTTCGTCTGGAAGCGCAGATGCATGGCGGCGGCCACGAGCGCGGTTTCCGTTCCGGCACGCTGGCCACACACCAGATCGTCGGGATGGGCGAAGCGTTCCGTCTTGCCCGGGAGGAAATGGCGACAGAAAACCAACGTATCGGTTCCTTGCGTGACCGTTTGCTGAAAGGCTTGTCAGATATTGATCAGGTGTTTATCAATGGTGATCTGGTTCATCGTGTCCCGCATAATCTGAATATCAGTTTCGCCTATATCGAAGGCGAATCGATGCTGATGGCGATCAAGGATCTGGCGGTATCGTCGGGTTCGGCCTGTACTTCAGCTTCGCTTGAGCCTTCGTATGTGTTGCGCGCGCTCGGTCGCGAGGATGAATTGGCACACAGTTCGATTCGCTTCACGCTGGGTCGTTTCAACACCGAGGAAGAAATTGACTACGCCATCAAGTTATTGCACGAAAAAATCGGCAAGCTGCGCGAACTTTCCCCTCTCTGGGAGATGGTGCAGGACGGTGTCGATCTGAGCACGGTTCAGTGGGCCGCGCACTAAGTTGGAAATACTGGAGAAGCAATCATGGCATACAGCGTAAAAGTTCTGGATCACTACGAAAACCCGCGTAACGTGGGTTCCTTCGGCAAGGAAGAAGATGGCGTGGCAACTGGCATGGTCGGTGCGCCGGCCTGTGGCGACGTGATGAAACTGCAGATCAAGGTTGGCAAGGACGGTATCATTGAGGATGCCAAATTCAAGACCTATGGCTGTGGTTCGGCGATAGCCTCGTCTTCCCTGGTGACAGAGTGGGTCAAGGGAAAAACCATTGATCAGGCATTGGATATCAAGAACACCCAGATAGCCGAGGAATTGGCGCTGCCGCCGGTAAAGATTCACTGTTCCATCCTCGCGGAAGACGCGATCAAGGCGGCAGTGGCTGACTATAAAAAGAAACAAAACGCATAAAGCGGAACGAACACGGTTGAGAAGGAGATAGAACAATGGCGGTTACGCTTTCTGAAAAGGCGGCAAAACATGTTGCCAGCTATATGGTCAAGCGTGGCAAGGGGATTGGTCTGCGTCTTGGAGTGCGCACCAGCGGCTGCTCCGGTGTGGCCTACAAACTCGAGTTTGTTGACGTGGCCGACCCGGATGATGTCGAGTTTGAATCGTATGGTGTCAAGGTGTTGATTGATGCCAAGAGCTTGCCGTACCTTGATGGCACGGAGCTGGATTACACTCGTGAGGGTTTAAGCGAGGGCTTCAAGTTTAATAACCCTAACGTCAAGGACGCCTGCGGTTGCGGTGAAAGCTTTAACGTTTAGGTGGAAACTCGCCGGAACCGGGCGCACATATGACCAATACGGATTTTTCGGCTGACTATTTCACTCTGTTTAACCTGTCGCGCGCTTTCCGGCTTGAAACGATAGCGCTGGACAAGCGTTATCGTGAAATTCAGACCCAGGTTCATCCGGACCGTTTTGTCAGCGCCAGTGATGCTGAGCGGCGGCTTTCAATGCAGTGGGCGACACGCGTCAATGAGGCGTATCAAACCCTCAAGAAGCCCTTGTCACGGGCACAGTACCTGCTGAGTCTTGCCGGGCAAGACATTGGTGCTGAGGACAATACGGCCATGCCGCCTGAGTTTCTCATGGAGCAGATGGAATGGCGCGAAGCTGTGGCCGAAGCGCGGAGTGGACGAGAGCAAAACGAACTGGAGCAACTTCATCATCGCGTGAAGCAGCGCATGAACCGACGTTATGATCAACTCGCAGAATTGCTTGATGATCAGCAAAACTTTACGGCGGGCGCTGAACTTGTACGGAAACTCATGTTTCTTGAAAAACTGTTGTTTGAAATAGATGAAGCCATGGAAGCGCTTGAGTACTAGATGCAGAACAAAATAAGATAAACCCGCACCAGGAATTTCATGGCACTTTTGCAGATCTCAGAACCCGGTGAATCCGCCGCACCACACCAGCACAAACTCGCGGTCGGCATTGATCTTGGCACCACTAATTCGCTTGTGGCTACCGTGCGCAGTGGCCTTTCAGTGGTCATCAGTGACGAGTTGGGTCGCCCCTTGCTACCTTCCGTCGTTCGTTATCATGCTGACGGCAATGCCGATGTGGGGTATGAGGCACAAGCCAGACAGGTATTGGATCCACGCAATTCAATCGCTTCGGTGAAGCGTTTCATGGGGCGAGGACTCAAGGACATTGCCCATCGTGAATCGATGCCCTACGACTTTGACGATGCGCCCGGGATGGTACGTCTGCGTACAGTAGCCGGCATTAAAAGTCCGGTGGAAATTTCGGCAGATATTTTACGCACGTTACGATTACGTGCCGAAACGGCGCTAGGCGGCCAACTAGTTGGAGCGGTAATTACTGTTCCTGCCTATTTCGACGATGCACAGCGTCAGGCAACCAAGGATGCAGCCAAACTGGCCGGACTTTCCGTTCTACGCTTGTTGAATGAACCCACAGCGGCGGCTATTGCCTACGGCCTGGATAATACTGCCGAGGGAGTTTATGCCGTCTATGACCTAGGGGGCGGCACTTTCGACATCTCAATTCTCAAGTTGTCCAAAGGCGTTTTTGAGGTGCTCTCCACCGGCGGTGATTCTGCACTGGGGGGCGATGATTTCGATCAGCGCATTTTTTGCTGGATTATTGAAGCGGCCAAACTCAAGCCCTTGTCCATCGAGGATGCCCGCCTGCTCTTGACCTGCGCACGTGAGGCCAAAGAATATTTGACGCCGCATGGTGTTGCCCCGATCACGGCGCGCTTGAACAGTGGTGAAGTGGTTGATTTGAAATTGACAACAGAGATTTTTGCCGAGATATCACAAACACTGGTCGCCAAAACCATTCAACCGGTCAAGAAAGCACTGCGCGACGCCGGTTTGTCGGTTGCAGATGTCCACGGTGTGGTCATGGTCGGCGGTGCGACGCGCATGCCGCAAATCCAGCACGCTGTTGGTGAATTCTTCAAGCAGGAGCCACTAAACAATCTGGATCCTGACAAGGTGGTTGCCTTGGGGGCAGCAACGCAGGCCAATTTGTTGGCGGGTAATCGCGCTGTCGGTGATGACTGGCTGCTGCTCGATGTCATTCCGTTGTCACTCGGGCTGGAAACGATGGGCGGGCTGGTGGAAAG
Organism: Betaproteobacteria bacterium; assembly: GCA_031403915.1. Lineage (GTDB taxonomy): Bacteria > Pseudomonadota > Gammaproteobacteria > Burkholderiales > Rhodocyclaceae > Propionivibrio. The sequence goes on along the minus strand of JANNGP010000068.1, from coordinate 6,273 downwards.
GATCATTCCCCGTAATTCGACAATTCCTGTTGCGCGCGCACAGGAATTCACAACTTTCCGCGATGGTCAGACAGCGCTCGCAGTACATGTCGTTCAGGGTGAACGCGAACTGGTGAGCGATTGCCGTTCACTTGCTCGTTTTGAGTTGCGCGGCATCCCGCCGATGGTGGCCGGCGCGGCACGCATCCGGGTGACCTTTCAGGTGGATGCTGATGGGCTGCTGGCTGTTGCGGCACGCGAACTGACCTCAGGTGCGGAAGCGAACATTGTGGTCAAGCCTTCGTATGGACTCTCGGATGACGAGATTGCCAATATGCTCAAGGATTCCATGACGCACACCAAGGACGATGCGCTCCGACGTGCGCTGAAAGAAGCACAGGTCGAGGCTCAGCGCCTGATTGAAGCCGTGCAGTCAGCCATGAAGAGCGATGGAGACCTGCTTTCGCATGAGCAAATGACAAAGCTTGAAGATGCCATCGCCAAGTTGCAGACCACCGCACTCGGTGATAATCGCCGGCATATTACGCTGGCCATGGATGAACTGGAAGCCGAGACCAAGGATTTTGCCGCCCGACGTATGGATAAATCGATCCGCCGTGCTTTTGCCGGCAAGAGCATTGACGAGCTTGAGAAAAGTACAGATTCTTCAAAGAGTCTGGGGGAGCCTGCATGACGCAAATTATTGTCCTTCCACATATCGAGCTATGTCCTGACGGTAAGGTGATTGAAGCTCGTGAGGGGGAGTCAATCTGTCAGAATTTGCTTGAAAACGGCATTGCCATCGAACACGCCTGTGAGATGTCTTGCGCCTGCACAACCTGCCATATTGTTGTGCGCGAGGGGTTCAATGCCCTTGTGCCCTCAGAGGAACTCGAAGACGATTTGCTCGACAAGGCCTGGGGACTGGAACCGAATTCCCGGCTGTCGTGTCAGACCATCGTCAATGAGGTGCCTCTGGTGATCGAGATTCCACGTTACTCAATCAACATGACCAAGGAAGGCGTGAGGAAATAATCATGAAATGGACTGATATCAACGATCTGGCCATCGAGCTTTCCGAAACCCACCCCGAGGTCGATCCGTTGAAGATCAATTTTGTCGATCTGATGAACTGGGTAATGGCTTTGCCCGGTTTTGACGATGAGGCCAAACACTGCGGTGAAAAAATTCTTGAGGCTATCCAGCAAGCCTGGATTGATGAGGTGGCATGAAACCCGAAGAGTTCGGCGGTGTTCAGCGTAACGTTCTTGGCGGGCCGCTCGGGCGTTGCAGTGAAAAGCCTCTGACCGGGTTTTTCCGTGATGGTTGTTGCAATACCAGCGAGGAAGACGTCGGTAGTCATACCCTCTGTGTGGTATTGACCGCCGAGTTTCTGGCGTTCTCCAAGCAACGCGGAAACGATCTTTCGACGCCACGCCCTGAATTCGACTTCCACGGCCTGCATCCCGGTGACCGCTGGTGTTTGTGTGCTGCCCGCTGGCGTGAAGCATTACAGGCTGGAATGGCGCCACACATTGTGCTTAATGCCTGCAATGAGGCTTCGCTGGATATTGTCAGCCTTGACGATCTCAAACGCCACGCGATTGATTTGAATTAAATGGCCCCCAGCTTTGCTGATGGTCATTTAATTTGCTCGCTTATGGCTGGGGCTGTTGAGTCATTCCGGAGAATTTGAGCACCCGACGAACATACTGCTGTGTTTCAGGGAAAGGAGGAACGCCGCCGTAGCGTTCCACGTTACCCTCTCCGGCATTGTAGGCCGCCGCGACCAGCTTCAGGTTTCCACCAAAACGGTTCTGCAACCATTTCAGGTAGGTCAGTCCGCCTTTGATGTTTTGTTCGGGATCAAATGGTTTCAGTATGCCAAAGCGTTCTTGAGTTTCCGGGATGAGTTGCATGACACCCTGAGCATTTTTTGGTGAAACAGCATGGGCGTCGAGGTTGGATTCTGCCAGGGCAATGGCAAGAGCAAAACGTGGGTCAATGCCGTATTGCGGAGCTTTCTTGCGTATCAGTATGGCGATGGTTTGTTTGCTTGGCGCCAGTCCGGCAATATACCCGTCAAGGTCAAATTTCGACTGACCGATTTGTCCATAGAGGTTGTTGCAGACCATGTCGAGACTGGCGTTCTCCACCTTCGGGTTGTGCAACATACTGGCCTCCCGGTGGCCGAGTCGTGCAGCGAGTGCGAGATAAGCATTGGCCAGACGGGGATTGCGCAGCTTCGGCGAGCCCTTGGACAACATGTGTCCGATACGGAAGAATCCTTCTGAACTGCCCATGGTTGCCGCGTCACAATAAAGTTCAATGGCCAGGCCATAGCTCTGTCGGATACCGATGCCACGCTCCGCCGCCAGTCCTTGCGCCAGCGCGGCAGTAATGCGTGGAGCTTCAATATAGCCTTGTGCGTGCGCCACCGGAGCCAACAGAGAAACCAGAAAAAGCAGGGTGGGAATGAGTTTTTTGATGATTGAAATGTCCGCTAAAGGTTGGGATTCACAAGCGGCTGGAAACCTCTTGAAATTGTTGGGGGGAATCCTCATATATTTTTCGTACGGGGAATACCCGGTTTTAAAAAGGAGGAAGAAATGGCCAATATTTTGCGCTACAACGCCACCGATGATACGTTCGATGATCTTTTCCGAGGCTTTTTTATGCGCCCCGTGCGCTTTGAAGGGCAGCAGCAGGAAGTACAGATCAGGCTCGATGTCAGTGAAGATGACAAAGCTTACACCGTTCATGCCGAAATCCCGGGTGTGAACAAAGAAGATATTCATGTCACGGTCGAGGGAGGGCAGCTTGCCATCAGTGCGGAAATTAAGAACGAAAAGGAAGTGAAGGAAGGAAACAGACTGCTACGCAGCGAACGGTTCTACGGTAGGGTGTCACGTTCGTTTTCGCTCGGTCAGGATATTGATGATTCAGCGGTTTCGGCAAAGTACGTCAATGGTGTGCTGGAATTGAATCTGCCTAAACGCGCTGTTCCGGAAACAAAGCGAATTGCTATTCAATAATCCGCAATGAAAGAAGGCGGCGGGCGAAACCTTCAGACGAGGATCCGCCGCCGTCCTTCCCTGCCGGAACCGGCGGTTCCAACAGGTGTCGCCCCTGCTGCTTTCGGTGTGAGTCGTTTGACCGGAATGCGTTCCTGCAAGTATATTCCCCTGCCGTACTTGGCTTAGGAGATGATGATGTATCGCTTGTTGAGAGTGCTTTGTTTGTGTCTCCCGCTACTGGCCGTGGCTCAGCAGGAAGTAGAGATCATCCCGCTTAGGCACCGTACCGTCGATCAGGTGCTGCCTGTGTTGCAGTCCTTGCTTGAACCCGGTGGCACGTTATCTGGAATGAATGATCAACTCATTTTAAGAGCGTCGCGGAACAACCGCGCGCAAATCAAGCAGGTGCTGGCTGGCATTGACACACCGGTACGTATGCTCATGATCAATGTTGCTCAGAATCGGGATGAGACGATGTTACGTAGCGGAGCGCAGGCCTACGGTAGGATCGAGTCGGGGAGTACGCGTATTGTTCAGCCGCCGGCTGGTGCGGCCCCTGGCGGCGCGCGCATCGAAATCCGCCGGGGTGATTCAGTTGTTGGAGCGCAGGCCGTGGAATCCCAGGGCTCCGGGTCGGTACGCAGTGGGCAATCAGTGCGCGTGGTCGAGGGCGGCCGGGCGTTTATTAATGTCGGGCAGTCGGTTCCCTTGCCCATGCGACAAGTGGTGCGAGGCCCCGGCGGTACCGTGGTGAACGATACAGTAGTCTATCGTGATAGCGGTCAGGGGTTTTATGCCGAGCCGCGTCTGTCGGGTGACAGAGTGACGTTGGAAATCAGCCCGCAGTACGATACGCCGGGTAATCAGGGTTACGGCAGCGTCAATACGCAGCGTCTGTCGACAACGGTTTCGGGTCGTTTGGGAGAATGGATCGAACTTGGCGGCACCAATCAGCACGTGTCGAACCAGGGGCGTGGCAACCTGAGTACGGGGAGTATGCAGGGCAGTGATAACCGCAGCATTTGGCTTTTGGTTGAAGAAGTGCGGTAATTCCAATTCCACACCAATCCTGTCTTTGTTGACTTCGCCTTGCCGTGCTCATTGCACTGCCCTCGGCTTGTCCCACGGGGATTTCCTTCGGTCATCTTCGTGACATCATTGATTTGGAAATGGAATAAGACGTCGTCTCAAAAAATATCGACGTCTTGGCAAAGCCGGTTGCGGCCGGCTTCGCGGGCGTTGATGAGCAGTGCATTGCTGCGCTCAATGAGCAGTGCGGCATTCTCGCCGGCATATTCAGTAACGCCGCCACTGACCGTGACATGCAGATTGTCCGGGGTGAAGACATGTTCTTCAATCATCGCGCGTAGTCGTTCTACACCGATAATGGCATCGTTGAGGCGAACGTTAGGCATGATCAGCATGAATTCGTCGTTTCCCACGCGGCCAACCATGTCCATTTCGCGCGCGCTTTCGCACAGCAATTTGCCAACGCCGGCCAGAACGAGATTGCCGGTAGCGTTGCCGTGCCTCTCGCACAACGGGTTGAATAAATCGATATCAAGTTGCGCAAGGGTGAAAGGGGTGCCGTAACGTTGTGCGCGGATTATTTCGTTTTCCAGCAGTTGTCTGGTTTTGCGTTGATTGAAGGCACCAGTCAGCGGGTCATGGGTTGTCAGGTGCCCGATTTCCAGTTCGAGTTCGTTGAGGTGGGTAATGTCATCCAGCGTCAGAAGAATCCGGCGAATGCTGTCGTCTCTGGATAAAACCGGGATGGCATTGGCGCTCAGCTGGATTGGGTGCGCACCATCGTTGTTGAGTGCCATGATGCTGTCAAAAACCGGCTGTGCGCTTCGTATCGCCTGATTCATGGGCAGATCGGCATTGGCGATCTGCTGACCGCTCTCGTTCAGCCAATTGGGCGGTGCGTTCCCAAGCAACTTGCTGGCCGCAGCATTGATAAAAGAGGTTGAGGCATCAGACGAATACACCATCAAGCCGACACCAAGGCAGTCAAGTAGCCCAGCATAACGTTTAATTTCTTCATCGTCGGCATACATGTTTGGCAACGATGCAAAGCGTTCGTCAGCGTTCATCACTTTGATTATGTATGACTAAAGTAAAGGTTGAAGCCTACCTCAAAAATACAATGAATACGTAGGAAACCGCTGACAGGCAGAATTTTCCGGACAAACGGAATCAGGCGGCAGCCAATGCCTGCTCAAGATCGTCGATTAAATCGTCGATGTGTTCGATGCCGATCGACAGACGGATCATGTCTTCGGATACCCCGGCTTTGAGCATTTCCTCTGGCCCCAACTGACGATGGGTGGTTGAGGCGGGATGGCAGGCCAGTGATTTGGCATCGCCAATGTTGACCAGGCGGGTGAATAGCTGGAGCGCATCCTGGAAGCGTCCGCCACCCGCTATGCCTCCCTTGACGCCAAAAGTAAGAATACCGGAAGCGCGGCCGCCCATGTATTTTTGCACCAGTGCATGATCCTTGTGATCCGGTAAACCGGCGTAATTAACCCACGAAACCTTGGCGTGCCCTTTGAGGAACTTGGCTACTTTGATGGCGTTTTCGCAAATGCGATCCATGCGCAGAGGCAGGGTTTCCAGACCCTGCAGAATCAGGAAGACGTTGAATGGCGAAATGGCGGCACCCATGTTGCGCAGCGGCACGACGCGCGCACGGCCGATGAAGGCGGCCTCACCGAGCGCCTCGGTATAGACCACGCCGTGATACGAGACATCAGGTTCGTTAAGTCGTTTGAAGCGCGCCTTGTGCTGCGCCCACGGGAACTTGCCGCTATCGACGATGATGCCGCCGATCGAGTTGCCGTGCCCGCCGATGTATTTTGTCAGCGAATGCACCACGATGTCCGCCCCGTACTCGAAAGGCCGGCACAGGTAGGGCGACGGCACGGTGTTGTCTACGATCAGCGGAATGCCGTTACGGTGCGCGATGTCGGCGAGCTTTTCGAAGTCGGTGATGTTGCCGAGCGGGTTGCCGACCGACTCGCAGTAAATTGCCTTGGTCTTGCTGTCGATCAGTTTCTCAAAAGTGGCCGGATCGCTGTAGTCGGCAAAGCGAACGTTGATGCCGTACTGCGGCAGGGTGTGAGCGAAGAGATTGTAGGTGCCACCGTACAGCGTCGAGGCCGAAATGATGTTGTCACCGGCTTCGGCGATGGTCATGATCGCATAGGTAATAGCGGCCTGCCCGGAAGCCAGCGCCAGTGCGCCGATGCCGCCTTCGATTGCAGCAACGCGT